>JBGSHT010000001.1:0-48019 GCA_041752135.1 Chitinophagaceae bacterium
CCCCAGCGGGGCGACATTCTTGTAGAATAGATTTACCAATGTATTAGAGCCCCAGCGGGGCGACATTCTTGTAGATCAAATGTTTCTTGTATTAGAGCCCCAGCGGGGCGACATTCTTGTAGAATAGATTTACCAAATGTATTAGAGCCCCAGCGGGGCGATATTCTTGTAGAAACAAGATGGTTATTTTAAAGAGCCCCAGAGGGGCGACATTCTTGTAGACACAAGATGGTTATTTTAAAAGAGCCCCAGCGGGGCGATATTCTTGTAGAAACAAGATGGCTATTTTAAAAGAGCCCCAGAGGGGCGACATTCTTGTAGACACAAGATGGTTATTTTAAAAGAGCCCCAGCGGGGCGGCATTCTTGTAGACACAAGATGGTTATTTAAAAAGAACCCCAGAGGGGCGACATTCTTGTAGACACAAGATGGTTATTTTAAAAGAGCCCCAGCGGGGCGACATTCTTGTAGAAGCATTTTTTTACCCCAGATGAGTGATAATATTATAAACCATATCGATTAAAAAACACGAAAAAATCGTTTTAATACTAAGTCTGAAAATATTCTGCAATATAAAATGCCGCTTATTTTACAAATAAAAATATGGCTAATACTTATACAAAATTATATATTCAAATTGTTTTTGCTGTTCAAGGCAGACAAAGTTTGATTCAAACATCATGGAAAAATGATTTGAATAAATATATTTCTGGTACTATTACAAAACTCGGACATAAATCAATAAATGTAAATGGCATGCCTGATCATATTCATGCATTTGTTGGGTTACATCCTTCAATTGCCATTTCAGATTTGGTTCGTGAAATCAAAACAAATTCAGCAAAGTTTATAAATGAGAATAAACTGGTAAAAGGGAAATTTAATTGGCAGTCAGGTTATGGTGCATTTTCATATAGCCAATCGCAAATTGCACAGGTCTATGAATATATAGAGAATCAGGAAATCCATCATAAAAAGAAAACTTTTAAAGATGAATATCTGGAGTTCCTGGAAGAATTTCAAATTACATACGACAATAAATACCTTTTCGAATTTCTTGATTTTTAAATTTAAATTTTCAAAAAGAATTTCGCCCCGCTGGAGCTACAAGAATTTCGCCCCGCTGGGGCTCTTTTTAAATTTTGATCCTGTTTTCTACAAGAATGTCGCTCCGCCGCGGCGGACTCTAATACAAAATACATGCGGGTCTACAAGAATATCGCCCCGCTGGGGCTCTTTTTAAATATTGATCCTGTTTTCTACAAGAATATCGCCCCGCTGGGGCTACAAGAATGTCATCTCGCGAAGGCTGTATACCGCAAGGAAGCAAAGAACGCCAAGAGGCTTACCTGCTCCACACTTCACTGATGGGATCTCCTTTGGAACTTTTACCGGAATGAAACCAGTTTCTCCCTTCAACGCGACCGTCAAAACTGAGGCTCATGCCTACGCGGCTGCTGTCGCGGGAGAAGAATTCAATATGCTCTGTATATTTTCCGTTTTCAAAAGTATAGGTACCGCCACCAGTTCCGAAGAACTCACCGGTTTCAGTGTTGATAGCGGCCCACTGAAAACGCCGGCCCGATAACAATTTAATTGTCTTGCGGGCGGCGGGTTTGATCTCGATCATCTTTCCGTTCTGATCCCGACCCGTAATGCGCCAGTTTCCGGCAAGGGAGCCGCTGCCATTATCCGTTTGAAGCCAGGTTTCTGTTTTCCCTTCCCGGGTGATGGTAATTTTATTATTTTCGAATTGTAACGGCCACGCATAAACGGAACCAACTTTTGACTTATCAATGGTATGAAACTCGATCTTACCCTCTGCCTGGTTTCCTTTATGGATAAAAGTTCCTCCCTGAGTTTGGATGAATTTTTTTCCGGCAATGTCAAAACTGGTCAGACTGAAATAGTCATCTGCAATAACCAACGTATGCGTTACAGAACCTTCTTTTAATTCCCAGGCGCCTGATAATTTATTTTGAAATGGCAGCATGGTTATGATCCCCAGAATAAGTAAATTTTTCATGGTCTTTATCTTTGCGGTTAAATGTATTTTAATATAACTCCACTGTTGCTATGGTTCGTGTCCTCACGAACCATTATAGGAAAAAATTCCGTTTTCCGGTTCGTGGGGACACGAACCGGGGCGTCCGGAAATCAAGCACCTAACCACGAATCTTTGCGGTTAAATGTATATTAATATAACTCCACCCACCAGCTTTTTTGCCAGTCTTCACTGGCTGCCAATTTTACCATGCCTGGCTTATGGGTGATATCACCATCATGACTTACCGGATCGGCATGCCCCTGCCATGGTTCAATACAAACAAAAGGAGCACCGGGAGCTGCCCATATGCCCAGGTGCGGCCAGCCGGAAATACCAAAACTCAGTCCACGCGAATCAATGGCGGTACGTAAAGCAACAGATGTTGATTTTAATCCCTTTAAAACAATGGCATCCCTGGCAAATAATTCAGCACTTAAATGTATCTGTTGTTCTTTTATTAAAAAAGGTTCAGCCGTATCAAGCAGTAAGCCATCCTGCAAACCCCATCTGACTGCCGTTTCTGGTTCGTTGAACTGAAGGTAGTAGTCGCTGTAAGCCAGTTCCTTTTTAATGGGGACAGCAAATGCAGGATGAGCGCCAATGGAAAAAAATAATTCATCCTCACCTGGATTGTACACCGTGTAGGTTACTGTTAACCTGTTCCCCTCAATTTTATACTTTAACTGAAGCACAAAACGAAAGGGATACACAATCCGGGTGCTCTCATCGTCCTGCAGGGTGAAAACAGCTTCGTTATCACTTACACGTTGTACCGAAAACATTTTCTCACGGGCAAAACCATGGCGGTGCAGGGTATAAAAACTGCCTTTATAGGAATAATGATTATTCTTCAGCGTACCAACGATAGGGAAAAGCACAGGGGAGTGTTTCCCCCAATATGCGGGATCACCGCTCCACAGGTAATTTATTCCGGACTCCCGCCCGATTAAATTTTGCAACTCTGCCCCCATCGGGTTAATGGTTGCTTCAACGGAATCATTGTGTAAATAAATCATGACTTAAAGATAGTAAAACCCCACTTGCCCTCCGAAGCTAAATCTCACTTAAGAAGTATGGTATTTTTGAAAGCGAAGGAGGGGCGTCCCTGCGGTTAATGTATTATTCTTTTTGTACTGATGGAAATCATTTACACAACTGAAATTGATCACCGTCATTCCCTCCCTCCTCTCCTACTTTTGGCAACGTCAATATCCGTCCGGAAATTTCCCGGATCGGGTCTGTCATAAAAATTCAAACATGGCCAAATCAGATATCACCAAACCCATCGACCTAACCAGTCATGCCGAAGGAACCGGCCCCTTGCGTTTTCGCCGTCCCGAGTATACGGATTTTATGCCGCCCTGTAACAGCGCCTGCCCGGCCGGAGAAAATATCCAGGCCTGGTTATCGCACGCACAGGCAGGCAATTATTATGAAGCCTACCAGCAACTGATGGAGGATAACCCATTTCCGGCTATCATGGGCCGCGTTTGCGTAAAAGCCTGTGAAACCGGCTGTAACCGCAACCATATCGACAATACGGTAAACATCCATGCGGTGGAAAGATATATCGGCGACAAGGCGATTGAGGAAAACTGGCAGCCTCATTGGGAAACCAAACCTACCGGCAAGCGGGTAATGGTTGTTGGTGCAGGACCGGGCGGATTATCCGCAGCATACCACCTGGCCAGATTAGGCCATACCGTTGAGGTTTTTGACGCTGCTTCTGCCGCAGGCGGACTCATGCGCTTTGGCATACCAGAATACCGACTGCCCCGTGAGATATTGGAACTGGAGATCGGAAGGATCAAAGCCATGGGTGTACATATTCACCTGAACCATAAGGTAACCGACCTGATGGCTGAAAAAGAGAAAGGAAAATTTGACGCTGTCTACCTCTCCACAGGGGCACAACTGATCCATACAGAAGATATACAGGTTGATTCCCAGATCCCCATTTTGGAAGCCTTTGATTTCCTGCGGGATTTTACCAATGACAACGAACCGCGCATAGGCAAGACCGTTGTGGTCTATGGAGGCGGTAAACTGGCCATGTATATTGCCCGGATAGTCAAACGCCTGGGAGCGGAAGCCATTGTACTTTTCCCCGGCGACCGTAAACTGATGCCGGCCTATGATTATGAAGCTGATGATGCTCTATCAGAAGGTGTAGACATCCAATTTATGCGGAGGATCCACTCGATAGACAAAAATGTCTTCAAGCTGGAAAAAATGAAAGTGGAAAAAGGCAAAGCCATTGGAACCGGGGAATGGGATAGTGTAAAAGCAGATTCACTCATCGTAGCACTCACCCAGGAAGCAGATACAAGTTACCTGCGTGCAGTTCCGGGGATCGTTTTAAAAGATGATGGCACCCTGGTTATAAATCCTGAAAGGATGACCGGCCAGGAGGGTGTTTTTGGCGGTGGCGATATGCTGCCCGGCGAAACACGCAGTGTCACTATCTCTATTGGCCATGGCAAGAAAGCATCTAAATACATCAACGCGTATCTCAACGGCGAAACTTTTAATAAACCTGCAAAACATCCAACAGCAGGGTATCGCAAACTGCACATGTGGTATAAAACCGATGCCCCGCTGCAGGAACAGGCAAAACTGGTTCCCTGGGTGGCTGTAAGAAGTTTTGACGAAGTGATATCCGGACTATCCGAAAGAGAAGCCCGTTATGAAGCACAACGTTGCCTGAGTTGTGGAAACTGTTTTGAATGTGATGGTTGCTTCGGGGCATGCCCGGAAGAGGCCATCATCAAACTCGGCCCCGGTAAGGGATACCGCTTCGACTTAAACAAATGCACGGGCTGTGCTGTCTGTTACGAACAATGCCCATGCCACGCAATTGAAATGATTCCTGAACCTAACAAAGCCTCCACTGATGTCAAATAAACAAAAAATGATAGCCACCCTGGATGGAAACGAAGCAGCAGCGTATATCGCCTACCGCGTTAATGAAGTCTGCGCCATCTATCCCATTACACCATCATCCACCATGGCCGAACTGGCAGATGAGTGGAGCGCAAAGGGCATAAAAAATATCTGGGGCAATGTCCCGGATGTAATTGAAATGCAGAGCGAAGGCGGTGCCGCCGGTACCGTACACGGCGCCCTGCAAACGGGTTCACTTACCACCACATTTACAGCATCCCAGGGACTGATGCTGATGCTGCCCAATATGTACAAGATCGCCGGTGAACTTACAGCGGCTGTTTTTCATGTTGCGGCGCGTTCCTTAGCCGCACAGGGATTGTCCATCTTTGGTGACCACCAGGATGTAATGGCAGCCCGTTCAACCGGATTTGCCATGCTGGGTTCAGCCAGTATACAGGAAGCACATGACTTTGCACTGATATCACAGGCAGCAAGCTTACGGTCACGTATACCCTTTATTCACTTTTTCGATGGGTTCCGCACCTCTCATGAAGTGAATAAACTGGAACTTATCCCGGACGATCAGATCCGCCAGATGATTCCGGATGAACTGGTCTTTGCGCACCGCAACAGGTCGCTTAGCCCGGACAATCCATTCATTCGCGGAACAGCACAGAACCCTGATGTATATTTCCAGGGACGTGAAACCGTAAATCCTTTTTATACTGCAACACCTGGTATTGTAGAAGACGTTATGAGATCCTTTGCCGAAATGACCGGCAGGAAATATGAACTCTTTGAATACACCGGTGCACCGGATGCAGAACGCATTATCATACTGATGGGCTCCGGAGCGGAAACCGCTGAAGAAACGGCGAAACTGTTGAACAGCCGAGGTGAAAAGACCGGTGTCATTACCGTTCGCCTTTTCCGTCCATTCTCCCTTGCGCACTTACTGAAAGCCCTACCCGAAACTGTGAAATCAATCGCGGTGCTTGACAGGACCAAAGAACCCGGCGCTTCAGGAGAACCCCTCTATCAGGACATCCTTACATCCCTCGTAGAAGCCTTGCAGGAAGGCAGCCTGAAAAAAATGCCCAAACTGATTGGCGGCCGTTATGGCCTTTCCTCTAAGGAATTCACACCGGCCATGGCCAAATCTGTTTTTGACGAACTGAAAAAAGACCATCCAAAGAACCACTTCACCATTGGTATCAATGATGATGTTTCCTTTACATCACTCGAATACGATCCGGCATTTACGCTGGATGAATCTGAGTGGAGACAGGGACTTTTCTTTGGTCTGGGTGCTGACGGCACTGTGGGAGCCAATAAGAACAGCATCAAGATCATCGGGGAAAACACAGCGCTTTATGCGCAGGGTTACTTTGTATACGATTCCAAGAAATCGGGAGCCCGGACAGTATCCCACCTTCGTTTTGGCCCTAAACCCATCCGGGCTCCTTACCTTATCAGCCAGGCTGATTTTGTAGCCTGTCACCAGTTCAATTTCCTCTACAAAGTGGAGATGCTGGAGTTTGCAAAAACAGGCGGTACATTTTTACTCAATAGTGCCTACGACAAAAATGAGGTCTGGGATAAGCTGCCTGCAGCGGTCCAAAAATTTCTGATCGATAAAAAGCTGAAGTTTTATGTGATCGATGCCACTACTGTTGCGCGTGATACGGGCATGAGCGGACGCATCAACACCATCATGCAAACATGCTTCTTTGCATTATCGGGTGTACTTCCCCGTGAGGAAGCCATTGCGGAGATCAAAAAAACAATCGAGAAAACGTACTATAAAAAAGGCAAAGCGGTAATTGAACAAAACTTCCAGGCCGTAGATGCCACGCTTGATCATCTTTATGAAGTTACCATACCCGAAAAAGTAACAGGAACCTTTGTATCCTTAACTGATGTTGTAGCCGCTGAAGCGCCTGATTTTGTAAAGAACATCACCGCTAAAATGATGGTTGGTCATGGTGATGAACTTCCGGTGAGCATGATGCCCATTGACGGCACCTACCCAAGCGGTACTACCAAATGGGAAAAAAGAAATATCTCAGACCAGGTTCCCGTGTGGGATCCCGAGACTTGCATCCAGTGCGGTAACTGCGCCTATGTTTGTCCGCACAGTGTGATCCGCGCCAAGTTCTACCACGAAGACAACCTGAAAAAAGCGCCGGAGGAATTTCCGTCTGCGCCTATCAATTCAAGAGGTTTCCCTGAAACCAGGTATACCCTGCAGGTTTATGTGGAAGACTGTACCGGTTGTAACCTGTGTGTGGAAGTTTGCCCGGCTACAAATCCGGGTGACCGTTCCCGTAAGGCCATCAACATGGACGAAAAGGAACCGATCCTCGAAAAAGAAAAAGCCAATATCAAACATTTTGAAAATATCACCTGGAACGACCGGTCAATGATTGATTTCTCTACCGTTCACGGTGCACAGTTCCTTGAACCTTTATTTGAATTCTCCGGTGCCTGCGCAGGCTGTGGCGAAACACCATACCTGAAATTATTGTCGCAGCTTTACGGCGACCGTCTCCTGGTGGCAAATGCCACAGGTTGTTCTTCCATCTACGGCGGAAACCTGCCAACTACGCCATGGGCTGTAAACAAAGAAGGCAAAGGCCCGGCCTGGTCCAACTCCCTTTTTGAAGACAATGCCGAATTTGGATTGGGTATGCGCATCTCAACAGATAAACATACCGCAGTGGCCCGTGAATTACTCACCGAACTGGGTGCACAGGCCGGTCAGCCACTGACCGACTCCATCCTCAATGCAACACAGGTACTCGAATCAGAAGTGATCGACCAGCGTAAACGCGTAGCCGAACTGAAAGAAAAACTCAGCACCATTGATGGCGACAGGGCAAGGCAACTGCTTTCTTTATCAGACAATCTGGTGAACCGGAGTGTTTGGCTGGTGGGTGGTGACGGATGGGCCTATGATATTGGTTATGGCGGTCTTGACCATGTGCTTGCAAGCGGAAGGAATATCAATGTACTCGTACTCGATACAGAGGTCTATTCCAATACTGGTGGACAAGCATCCAAGTCAACACCAACAGCTGCCACCGCTAAGTTTGCCGCTGCCGGTAAGAGCATCGGGAAAAAAGACCTTGCCATGCAGGCCATCTCTTACGGCAACGTATACGTGGCAAGGGTTGCCTTTGGCGCCAATCCGCAACAGACCCTGCTGGCCATGCGTGAAGCAGAAGCATATGACGGACCATCACTCATACTGGCCTACAGCCATTGCATTGCACATGGTTATGACCTGCGCGACGGGCTCGATCAGCAGCAAAAAGCAGTACACAGCGGCTACTGGCCACTTATCAGGTACAACCCGACGCTGAGGAAGAAAAAACAGAATCCGTTTATCCTGGATTCAGCGAGGCCAACCATTGGGTTGAGAGACTACGCATATAATGAATTAAGATATAAGGTACTTACACGCACACATCCTGAGCAGGCAGAAAAACTTATGAAGCTCGCCCAGGAAATGGTAAACCTCCGCTGGAAGAACTACGAAGAACTGGCCACTTTACCTGCAAGCGATTTTGTACCTGTAGCGTAAATTAGATAATAAGATAATGGATAATTGATATTAAGATATTGGGTAATAGATAATAAAATGTAAAATGATAATAATTGTAGCGTGTAATCTTTGCTGCTGATACAGTTTCAGTTTCCAATATCTTATTATCTATTATCTTATTATCTATTGTTACTATCACTATTAAATTTTTTATCATATGGACCTGCGCACAACATATATGGGACTGGAACTGAGTTCACCCATTGTAGTATCCGCCTCCACCCTTTCCCAGGAAACCCACCACATTGTAGAAATGGAGGAACAGGGTGCGGGAGCGGTGGTACTATTCTCGCTTTTCGAGGAACAGATCCGTGCGGAAGCCGCACGTTATGCATCTGTGAGAAACGCAACCAGTCATATGTTTGCGGAGGCATCAGATTTTTTCCCCAACCTGGAAACATATGAAACCGGAACGGAAGAATACCTTGAAAAAATTTGGGCAGCCAAAGCGCAGGTGGAGATCCCGATCATTGCAAGCCTGAACGGAATCACTTCAGAAGGTTGGATTGAATATTCACGCCAGATAGAACAGGCAGGCGCTGATGCGCTCGAGATCAATATCTTTTTCATCCCCGGTGATATCCATGTATCTGCTTCCGAAGTGGAACACCGGTACCTGAACATCATCACTGAAGTGCGCAATACCGTGAAGATACCGGTAGCTGTCAAGCTCAATCCATATTTCAGCTCCATGGGCAATATGGCGATGCGGATGCAAAAGGCCGGGGCCGATGCTTTGGTATTATTCAATCGTTTCTACCAGCCCGACTTTGACATACATGAATTAAAAATCTTATCAAACCTTCAGTATAGCGGATCCAATGAGATCAGGCTGCCCCTGCTGTGGATAGCCATGCTGTATGGCCGCGTACCCGCTTCCCTTGCCGCTACAACCGGTGTGGAATCTGCCAATGAGGTCATAAAATATTTACTGGCAGGTGCAGATGTAGCCATGACCGCTTCCGCATTATATAAAAACGGTATCGGCTACCTGAAAACAATGAAGAACGATCTTGACCAGTGGATGGAGGATATGGAGTTTGCCGCTGTTAAAGACTTTAAAGGCATCCTGAGCCAGCAGAACATTTCAGACCCCACTGCCTTTGAGCGGGCGAATTACATTAAAGTACTGCATAGCAAGCGGTAACTAACAGTATTAAATACTATAACCGTCAGGGCGCAATGGGCTTTTAGCCTTTTTCATAATAGGGAATATCATCATGTGATATTTCCTCTTTTTGCTGCCAGTATGCCATGGTAACCACATGCCCGTCGGGGCTCCGGAGCAAACGTCCGTAAATTGCATTGGTCGTATTGAAAGTAACGTCGGTTACGCCTACGGTAAAGGTTTCGGGAGCAACAGGCGCAATGACCGCGGCGGGTTCCGCGCCTTCTTCAACTTTATGTGCAGGAGCGGTTTTGGGTGGCGGTGAAGGCACAACTATAACCGTAAAGCCGTTGCCTTCCAGGATATATTTTAAAAACTCAACTCTTTCCGGTTTCACATTTTTTTCCACAACGGCACATCTTGTACCGTTAAGCTCTTCGAATGGATGATTTTGATTGATTGCCATTTCTTAGTTTTCTTCTTTGTACGCCGAAGCCGGAGCGAAGGCGGATTTTCTTCGCGGTTAGGCTAGTTTGGTTATATAATCATAGATCCAGCTCATCACCCCCGTCAATACGATACCAGCGGCACAAATGATCAACGCAAATTTTACCGGTTGATCGATCCTGATCTTTGCAGCACCCGGCAATGGCTCTTCCATAAACATCACCCTTACCACTTTCAAATAATAATATAGCGAAACGATCATATTCAAAGCAGCAATGATGATGAACCAGTAATTTCCTTTCACGGCACCGGCGCTCAATAAAAACATTTTTCCGAAGAACCCGGCGGTAGGCGGAATACCGGCCAGTGAAAACAAAGCCAGCGCCATCATCCAGGCAAGAAATGGATTGGATTTGATCAGTCCCCGATAACCAGAAATGTTTTCGATACCCGATTCATCTGATAAAACCGCCGCTACGCCAAACGCTGCGAGGTTTGAAAAAACATAAACCAGCACAAAATAAGTAACAGCACTATAACTTGCTTCTGTATTACCACTCATGCCCACAAGTATAAAACCAACCTGGGCTATGGAGGAAAAAGCCAGGAAACGTTTGATATTATCCTGCCGCAGGGCAAAAAGATTGCCTATGACCATTGTGGCAATGGCAAGGGCAACCAGCAATATATACCAGACGCCTTCCATTGAGTGAAATACTTTATACAATACCGTGATCAATATAAAGGCAATGGATCCTTTTGATACAACAGATAAAAATGAAGTCACAGCCATGGGTGAGCCTTCGTAAACGTCGGCTGTCCACAAATGAAAGGGCACGATAGAAAGCTTGAAGGCAAAGGCACTGAACAAGAATACAAATGCCAGCACTTGTAAGTTATCGCCATTAACAGATTGTGCAAGTGCGGCAAAATCCAATGTGCCTGTTGTTCCATAAACCAGTGAAATACCAAAGAGTAAGATACCAGATGAAAAGGCAGAAGAGAGTATCATTTTCATCGCAGCTTCGGCAGACTTTTTCCTTTCGAGGTCGAAATTGGCCATGGCTGCAACCGGGATGGTAGTAAGTTCCAGTGAGAGATAGAACATCAGCAGGTTTCCACTGGAGATCATAAAATACATGCCTAGTAAAGACGATAGCATCAGCACCAGGAATTCTGTCAGGTTATCTGATTTCCCTAACCAACCGGAAAACAATAAGGTAATAAGGTAAACAGCAAAACCCAGTATCGCTTTCTGGTAGCCAATGAGCGTGCCATTTAAAAACATCCCGTCAAATAAACTCCCTTCCCTGTTCTCCACCAGGGCCAGGCCAATACTAACGAGCAACAATACCTGAACAAGAGAAAGCAGGGTAGCATTTTTCATACCCTTGCCCAATTTGATCAGGAGCAGGACAAAAATGATCAGGGTGATCATCAACTCCGACTTCATTGATAACAGCAGTTCTTCCATCGTTTCGTTTTTCAGCAGTTGCCCCGCATTTACGGGAAAACTGAAATATTCTTTATTTAGGCAGTGTGCCTATTTTTTGCATGATAAGGTCGGTTCCCGGCGCAACCAGTTCATTCAGCCAGAAAGGTGCCGTTCCCATGGCCACGATGCCTGCGATCAATATGATGGCCGCCAGTTTTTCATTCCACTCCGCATCTCCCAATCCTTTAAATTTCTCATTGGTAATAGGGCCCATTGCAGTTGACCCGATGGCACGTAAAATATATACTGCCGTAACTACAATCGACATACAAGCCAGTACGGTAGCAACACGGTAGAAAGTGCCTGTGCGTTCCCATCCGCCCATAAATACGGTCATCTCCGCAACAAAACCACTGAAACCCGGAAGCCCGAGGGAGGTGAGACCCGCAATGAACATCACCGCTGTAATAAAGGGCATCACTTTCATCAGTCCGCCCATTTCCGCCACCATCCGAGTATGTGTACGTTCGTATATCATGCCAATAACAGCGAAGAAAAGGGCTGTCATCAAACCATGTGATACCATTTGGAAGACGGCGCCGGTCAGTGCCGTTTTGGTAAGCATCCCAATACCCAACAACACAAAACCAGTATGGCTAACCGAAGAATAGGCGTTGATGTATTTCAGGTCTTTCTGCATCATGGTGGCGAAGGCGCCGTAGATGATACCGATGGAGGCTAATACAATAATAATTGTGCTGTACTCTTTAGCTCCCTCGGGCATGAGCCAGGTAGCAGCCCTTAAACATCCATATCCGCCAAGTTTCATTGAAATACCTGCCAGGAACATGGAACCCGCAGTGGGTGCAGATGAGTGACCATCGGGCACCCAGGTATGAAAAGGAAATAACGCGGTAAACACGCCAAACCCTATAAAGATGAGCGGGAAAATAAACCGCTGTGTTTCAACGGGGATATCTTTTGCGGCAATCTGCAGCATATCAAATGTTCGGCTTCCTTCGGGGTAAGAAAAATACAATGCCAGTATCCCAACCAGTATTAAGGCAGATCCACCCATCAGCATAAGTGCCAGTTTATTGGCGCTGTATTCCTTGCGGCCACTTCCCCAGATTCCAATGAGCAGGTATTTTGGGATCACGGCTATCTCGAGAAAGAAGAATAAGGTAAAGAGGTCAAGTGAAATGAAAAAACCATAGGCCCCCAGGCTGAGCAGGATCAGCAGGAAGAAAAAGCTGTTGGTCATTTTGTTCATATTCCAGGACACCAGCACACCGGCTATCACCACAAAGGCAGTGAGCATGATCATGGCCACACTGATTCCATCAACCCCAATATGCAAACCAATGTTCCAGGCGGGGTACCAGCTGTACTCCTGCTGAAAAAGAATCGGACCGCCTGTGTTGGTTTGTGCGGCCTGCCTGTAACCGAAAAATAACATCATCGCTGCAACAAGCTGCAGGGATGCCCCTATCAGGGCCAGCCATCTTACTTGTTGTGGCCTGCGTGCCAGCAAAATGAAAATGGCCGTGAGCAAAGGAATGATCAATAACGCAAGTAAATTCATGTTGCAAGGTTAACAGGGAAAAAGCAAAACACCAACCGTTTAATAACAAACCACGCTCTTTCCCAAATCTTTTATGACAGGTTTACAAAATATATAATTATTACAGCAAGCATCAGCAGCGCTACCAAAAAGATGATGGCATATTGTTGCACTTTGCCCGACTGCAATCCTTTGATCTTCTCAGAAACACCCAGTGTGGAATTACCGGTAAGGTTCACCAATCCGTCCACCACGTTCTTATCAAACCATGCCGCCGGTTTTCCTACGAGATTGAACAGCACTTTCTTCGTAACAAATATGTATAATTCGTCTATATAAAATTTGTTATACGCTGTAGTATAAAAACCATTGAGAGCCGTGGCCAACTTACCCGGGCGTTCACTTTTGTTTTTATAAAACCAGGCCGCAAGCAGTATGCCTGCCAATCCGATCAGCACCGGTGCAATGGAAAATTGCAGGTGCAGTGAAGTTGCCAACGGTAAACCATCAGAGCTTACATAATTACCAAAAGGTATGAACCCGGTGAATACGGCACCGATGGCCAGTACAACCAGCGGGAACAACAAGGCAAAACCGCCTTCCTTACCTGCATGGCTATGCGCAGCCGGTTTATTCCAGAAAATGCTGAAGTACAAACGGAACATATAAAAGGCAGTGAGCCCGGAAGTAAACAACGCGATCCCAAAGATCATTTTATTGCTGTTATAGGCGGCCAGCAGTATTTCTTCCTTACTGAAGAAACCAGACAAAGGAGGCACCCCGGCAATGGCCAGGCAGGCGATCAAAAAAGTAAGGTGGGTAACCGGCAACTGCTTCCGCAATCCGCCCATATCTTTCATTTCATTACTATGTACCGCATGGATCACTACACCGGCACCAAGGAATAACAGGGCCTTGAACATGGCATGGGTAAACAAATGAAACTGTGATGCCGTAAAGCCCAGTCCATTCTCACCGCCATATCCTGAAACACCAAGTGCAAACATCATGTAACCGATCTGTGACATTGTTGAATAAGCAAGTACCCTTTTAATATCGGTTTGGGTACAGGCTATGATCGCAGCAACCAATGCAGATACCACACCTATTGATCCGATCCATTGTAAAACATCAGGCGCGGATATAGCATAGACAGGGAAGAGCCTTGCCACCAGGAACACACCCGCCACAACCATTGTAGCAGCATGTATCAGCGCTGAAACAGGGGTTGGGCCTTCCATTGCATCAGGGAGCCAGATATGTAATGGGAACATGGCACTCTTACCAGCGCCACCTATGAATATCAAGACCAGCCCCCAGGTGAGTGCAGACATTCCCAGAAAAGTTGCCGATAAGGCCGACTGCAAAGCAGGTGAGTTGGCCATGGTGAGTCGCTGTAAAAGCGTTTGAAAATCCAAAGTATGTGCGTAATAGGATAATATGAGTATCCCGATCAGGAAACCAAGGTCGGCAAAACGGGTAACTATAAACGCTTTTTTGGCGGCGGCAACAGCTGATGGCTTGCTGTAGTAAAAACCAATCAGCAGGAAAGAAGATACACCCACGAGTTCCCAGAACATGTATATCTGGAAAATATTAGAGGACATCACCAGTCCAAGCATGGAAAAAGTGAACAGTCCGAGAAATGCATAATAAGTGCTGTATCTCTCTTCTCCCTTCATATATGAAAGGCTGTAGATATGCACCATCAATGAAATAAAAGTTACCACCACCAGCATCATCACCGAAATGGGATCCAGCATGATACCCATATCTATTGATAATCCAGGTGAGAATTCAAGCCAGGGAATTTTAACCGGATACAAAGCCTCATAAGCATTTACTTTTTTACCCCATGTGAAGAAATACCCGTAAGCCACATATAATGATAAAAGCGTAGAGATGCTACTCAGTAATGTTCCAATGAGCCCGGACGATTGTCCGACAAATTTCTTCCCAAACAAACCTAACAGGAGGAAACCTATCAGCGGCAGTATGGGAATCAGAATGATATATAAATTGTCTGGCATAAAATAATTACGAATTGCGAATTGTCAATATTAAAGTACTCACTTATTTTCCTTTGCGTCCTTGTTTCATTGCGGTTAGTATTTCATTTCCTCTGCCGTGCCAACATCAATCGAATTATGGCTCCTGTATAAATTAATTATGATTGCAATGGCCACAGCCGCTTCTGCCGCAGCAATGGCAATAATAAATACCGTAAAAAACAGCCCATCCATCTTATTCGGCCACAGGTATTTATTAAAAGCAATAAAATTCAGGCAAACGCTGTTGAGCACAAGTTCAATGCTCATCAGCATCGTGATCAGGTTTCTCCGAGTGAAAAAACCAAAGATGCCGATAAAGAAAAGTGCAGCGCTGATAAACAGTATATGGTACAGTCCGGGTTCCATCATTTTGTTTCCGGTTTAGATCTCATGGCAATAACGATACATCCTATCATAGCCGCCAGCAGCAGCATACTCACCACTTCAAAGGGCAGTGCAAAACCTTCCTTCCCTACCCCAAGCATCCTCGTTCCGATGGCCAGCACCGTTGCATCAACTGCAGCCTCCTTAGTGGCCATAAAATTATATTTGAATATTTGTACCATGGTGAGTCCAAACCCGGCCAATGCGGCAAGTGCCGAGAACATCAGCCGGCCTGAGTTTTGCTTCGGCAATGCTTCACTTGATTTCTGTGTCAGAAAAATGGAAAAGATAATGAGTACAGCGATGCCACCTGCATACACCACGATCTGAACGGCAGCGATAAATTCATAACGGAGCCAGAAATAAATTCCGGCGATGCCCACCAGGCTGAATAAAAGATATACCGCCGAGCGGAACAACTGACGTGAACTTACAGCCAGTAAAGCGCTTACCAGTGTCATGGCAGCCAATAAATAAAATATGATCGTTTCGCCTTTCATTATTCAACACCCTCCTGCAGTTTGGAATCGGGTTTATTCAATACTTTGGTAAGCAATGAACGGTCGTATACACTGTGTTCAAAGGTTTGTGCCATTTTAATGGCATCCGTAGGGCAAGCCTCGATGCATAAATTACACATTGTGCAGAGTTCGAGGTGGTATACGAATTTGTCGATTGCTTTTTTCTTTTTGCCTTCCGCGTTGATATCAAATTTGGTGACGATCTTGATCGTTCCGTTGGGACAGGCCAGTTCGCAGGCGGTACATCCTGTGCAGCGGTGTTCATTATTTTCGTTATGGGTCATGATCACTTCACCGCGGAACCTTTCCGGCAATACCAGGGTGGCCCGGTTATCGGGGTATTGCTCCGTGATGATCTCCTTATGGTGCGTGAAATAATAACCGGTACGCTTCATACCGATCATGAGCGATTTCAATGCACCTGCAACATCAGATATATAGTCTTTTAAAAACATAGTGTCTAAAAAAATTAGCGAATTAACGAATTAACGAATTGGCGGATTAGCAGCCAGATCAATTAACGGATTAGCGAATTAGTGAATTAATGTATTAACGAAAAAATATTTAACTGATTAAATTATAGTAATTTATTTTTATATAAAGTATTTTTCAATTAAAGGGCTGTTAATCCGCCAATTCACTAATCCGCTAATTCACTAATTCTAAAAATGCCATTTTAGTATAGCTATCACAGTTACCAATAATATATTGACCATGCCAATTGGCAATAAATATTTCCATTCGAGGTTGAGCAGTTGATCGATGCGTAAGCGCGGGAATGTCCAGCGGAACCACATGATCACGAAGATCAGGAAGAAGGTCTTTCCAAAGAACCAGATCGATGAAGGGATATAATCCATTACGTGATTAAATCCTTCCCAGTTACCGATATGAAAAGGCATCCAGCCACCCAGGAAAAGCGTAGCGCCAATACCGCACACGATGAACACATTGATATATTCGGCCAGAAAGAACAGCGCGAATTTCATACCTGAGTACTCCGTATGGAATCCGCCGGTGAGTTCCGATTCTGCTTCAGAAAGGTCAAAAGGGGCACGGTTGGTTTCAGCAGTAACGGCGATCATGAATATAATAAAAGCAATCAGTGCAGGAATATGTCCCTTAAATATCCACCATCCATTGGCCTGTGCAGCAACGATCTCGGATAACTGTAAACTGCCTGTAAGTACCACGATCACCATTATGGCTAAGCCGGCAGATAATTCATAGCTAACGATCTGCGCCCCGCTGCGCATGGCACCAAGCAGTGAGTATTTATTATTACTGCTCCATCCGGCCATCAGAATAGCAATGACATTCAGGGAAGAAACAGCAGTTATGTACAGCACCCCGATATTAATATCCCATATCTGGAAATCTTTGGCAAATGCAATTGGCGCCATCAGCAGCATTGCAACGATCATGGCAATGAAAGGTGCAAAATTGAAGAGGAATTTATCGGCACCATCCGGTGTCATGCCTTCTTTTACGAGCAGTTTTACTGTATCGGCCATCGACTGCATCATACCCTTGGGACCAACGCGGTTTGGGCCCAGGCGGATCTGCATATACGCAGAAACTTTTCTTTCCATGATCACGAGGACCAATCCTAATACGGCAAAAAGCCCTATGACGCCAACACCAACAATAACCATTTCAATGATCAATGTCCATGTTGGGTTAAAGGTTTCCGTTAACCAGGTATGAATAATGTCCGTTATTTTAGAAAGACTCCACATATAAAAAATTAGCGAATTGTCAAATTAGTGAATTGGCGGATTAACAGCACTTCGTTGATTTAATTTTAATAAATATTTTGAATACCTTTTCATTAATAGGAATTTCTTTATACTTTGAATATTTTGTATTAATTCACTAATTCACTAATACGTTAATCCACTAATTATCTATCTATGTCCGGTATTACTAAATCCAGACTTCCCATGATCGCCACCATATCCCCTATTTTTTGTCCTCGTGTCATATGATCCAGTGCGCTCAGGTTTGAAAATCCCGGCGACCTGAATTTGATCCTGTAGGGTGTTGTACCACCTTCACTAACAATAAAAACACCTAACTCACCCCTGGCTGTTTCCACACGGGTATAAAATTCTCCTTTAGGTAATTTCAGTACCGCTTTTGTTTTGGCCTGGAAATCACCTTCAGGGATATTATCAACCAATTGTTCCAAAATTGAAATCGATTCCCTTATTTCAATCATCCTCACCAGGTACCGCGAGTAGGTATCTCCTTCTGTATGGAGCACTTCTTTGAAATTCAAATTTTCATATCCGCCATAAGGATATTGTTTACGGATATCACACTCCACACCGCTCGCCCTTGCAGATGGGCCGCTCACTCCATAGGAAACAGCATCTTCTTTGGATAGATAACCGATGCCCTGTGTCCTGGCTTTAAAAATGACATTACCTGTTACCAGTTCATCGTATTCAGGCAGTTTTTTATATAATTGTTTTATGATCTCCTTAACCCTGCGCTGAAAATTAGGATGGATATCGGCCATAACGCCGCCGGGTACCTGGTAGTTCATCGTGAGCCTGGCGCCGCAGGTTTCTTCCATGATATCGTTGATCAGTTCCCTTTCCCTGAATGCATGAAAATACGGGGTCATTCCACCAAGGTCCATCGCCATGGCACCCCACCAAAGAACGTGTGATGCGATGCGGGTCAGTTCATCCATCATTATCCTGATAATCAGCGCCCGTGGGGGAACTTCAATTTGCAGGCCCTTCTCAACCACCATGGCACAAGCATGGTTATTGATGTGAGAAGAGAGATAGTCCATACGGCTGGTAGTGTAAATAAATTGTCGATAGGTAAGGCTTTCGCACATTTTTTCTATGGAACGATGGATATAACCCAGGTGCGGCTCGATTTTTTTGATCGTTTCGCCATTGAGGGTAATCACCAGGTGCAGTACGCCATGCGTGGCAGGGTGCTGCGGGCCTACATTGATGATCAGATCGCCTTGTTCCGTTGTGCCTATTTCTTCTACCATTTTATTAACCGCTATAATGTATTACTAACTACTATCAACTGATTATTAAAGTTTGATCATATTAATTGGATCCTCATAATCCTTACGCAAGGGATAACCGACCCAGTCATCAGGCAATATGAGTTTCCTTAAATCCGGGTGATTTAAAAAATTCACGCCAAACAGTTCATATACTTCCCTTTCATGAAATTCAGCCGTGCGCCAGATATCAGAGACCGTTTCGATTTCAGGGGTTTCCCTGTTGAGTTTTGACTTAATGACTATATTATGCCGGTGACGGGTAGACGAAAGATGGTACACCATGGTCAGGTGCGTTTTCCAGTCGATACATGTCAGGCAAAAAAGGTAATCAAAGAAGAGATCGTCTTTAAACCGAAGCGCCTGTGCCAGTTTCGGCCAGTCAGCCGCTTCCACGAAGAAGTTGGGCCATTCCCCGCCCGCTTCAGGCAGCAGGTTCGGCTGGATGGTTGTTAGTTCGGTTATGAGTTCTTCGTTGGTCATATTACTGTTTAGTTGTTGAGGTGTTTAACTGTTGAGTTGTTTAAAGACCCAAACACCTTGTTTCTAATAACTACCCTCTATCCTCTATCCTCTCTCCTCTATTCTCTATCCTCTCTTTTCAATCTTATTCCCATCAATATCAATCCTTTCCCTCTTCGTTCCCGCCTTGATCTTTTCCTGCAGGGCGATCAGTGCATGCAGCAGGGCTTCCGGCCGGGGCGGACATCCTGCCACATAGACGTCAACCGGGATCACGTGATCGGCGCCTTTAACAACAGAATAGGTATTATAAAAAAACGGGCCGCCGCTGGTTGCGCAGGCGCCCATGGCAATCACATATTTGGGATCGCCCATCTGATCGTATAATCTTTTAAGGACCGGCGCCATTTTATTGACAATGGTACCGGCAATGATGATCACATCGGCCTGCCTGGGAGTGGCCCGGTAGACCTCAAACCCAAAGCGCGAAAAATCGTATTTGGCAGCAGCCGTGGACATCATTTCAATGGCGCAGCAACTGGTGGCGAAGGTCAATGGCCAGAGCGAATTACTTCGTGCCCAGTTGATCACGTCATCAATCGGGCCGGACAGGATACCCCCACCCGGTGTATCGATCACCTGGCCAGGAAATTTTATAGGTTGTTGTTCAGTCGACATATTTCATATTTAACCGCGTTGTCCACATATCGTCTTTCTTGTATTTACTTTCGATTTTCGATTTTCCACTTTCGATTTTTCTCATATCCATTTAAGTGCGCCTTTTTTATGGGCATATAAAAATCCAATAAATAATATAAAAAAGAAAATACAGATTTCCACCAATGCTACCCAACCTACCGACTTAACAGCCACTGCCCAGGGGTAGAGAAATATCAGCTCCACATCAAAAATCAGGAAGATCAGGGCAAAAAGATAATAACCCACATTGAACTGGATCCATGTTTGCCCCTGTGTAGGAATGCCGCACTCATAGGGTTGGCCTTTCTGAGGGTTCCAGGAAGCCTTGAGTACGGTCCTGGACAACAGAATGGCAATGACCGAAAAGGTTACTGCAGCCAGGATTAAAACGATCATGGAAACGGGTCCCATATATTGGCAATTAGATAATAGATAATCAGTTATTAATACAAAAACAGGCTATAAAGAGCCTTACGAATATAAGGAACAAGGAATTAAAATCAAGTTTTAAAACCAGATATCCGTAAAATCAAGGCTGGCGTTTGGACCAGCAGGCTCTTTTCTAAAGCCGGCACAAAATAGAAAGTATAAAATAAGCGGGGGATGAGTTTGGTTCTTTTATAAGGTGATGAAAATCATAGCGGGTAATTACGCAAATTACCATTCTGGGAAGTCTGTGGCTATTTTTCTTTGGGGTCAGGCTTAAGTATAACTTTATCGCATTCCTATATACAGTTACGTCCTTTACGATCAACAAAAATCTGTTTTCATAGGCGCTATCATTGAGATATACTTCACTGGATCGCCATCCTGAACATTTATTTGTTATTTTTAATCATGGTTGTAGCAAAGTGTAAAGCATGTTTGATGCTTTGCCTGTGTATATTTTGTGTTTTCCCCCTTATGTCTATTGCTCAACTTTGTGCAGGTAACCTCGGCGACCCTATTGTTAATGTAAAATTTGGCGGTAATGGCAGCCCGTCTCTTCCTCCTCCCGGGATCTCCACTTTCACACGCGGCGGAGGTTGTCCGGCTCCTGGATCATTTTCCATTGCATCATTGCTGTTTGGCTGCGGATCCAATACCTGGTTCCTATTGACAGGTGACCATACCCGTGAACCAGGCAGTAATTATATGGTTGTCAACGCACAGGGCACTTCAGGCACCATCTACCGGGATACCGTAACCGGACTTTGCGGAAACACTACCTACCAGTTTGGCGCATATATATCAAATGAAATGAGAAGATCTGCCTGTAACGGCCAGCCTGTTTTACCTAATCTCACATTTACGGCAAGATCAGAAACAGGGCAGTTGTTAGGTAATTTTAATACTGGCGGGATATCCTTAAAGGACGAAAGAACCTGGGAACAGTTTGGATTATTCTTCACAACAACAGCGGTTCCTTCTAAAGTAATTTTAGAAATTACAACGGTTGGCGGCCCCGGTTGCGGTTCTGTTTTTTCCATTGACGATATTACCCTCAGGCCCTGCGGACCAACTGTTACGGCATCCCTGCAAGGATACACAACCACTGTGGTGGAAGAATGTGAAGGTCGAACCGCCCCTTTCGTTCTTGATGGCGTTACGTCAGCAGGACTGAATGATCCGCTCACCATCTGGCAACAGAGCCGGGATACAGGCAAAACCTGGTTTGATATTCCTGGTGCAACGGATAGCAGGTATGTGATTCCGGTTGCTGCCGATAACGGAGTGAATCTTTACCGGATGGCCATTGCAGAAAGGGTAAATTTCAGTTCAAACAAATGCCGGACTTTTTCCAATAGTATCTGGATCAACCTCCATCCAAAACCTGCGCACCAGCAAACAGCAAACCTGATTGGCTGCCTCAATAAAGACCTTATACTGCGGGTGCCAACGCCCGCAAAACGTTATTCGTGGAGCGGCCCCAATGGATTCCAGGCCGATGTAACGTCTACCGCCATCATTCCAAATGTTCAATTACAGGATGCCGGGCTCTACACTGTTTTACTCGAATCGGATTATGGATGCACTACAGTTGATTCTTTTAACCTCAACGTTTTTCCTTCAACAACGATACAGGTAACCAAAGAATATAACGTATGCGAAGGCCAGACCATTCAATTTGATGCAAGAGGTGGCAATACCTTTCAATGGACTCCGGCAACGGGATTAAGCAGTGCCACTATTCCCAATCCCCGGTTAACACCAGGAGATTCCACTGTTTATATGGTGCTCACCACCAACAGTTACGGTTGTAAGGATTCGGCATATGTTAGTGTAAACATATTCAGGAAACCGGTTGCCAATGCGGGGCCTGATATCAATATTATCCGTGGAGATACGGCAACAATCAAAGCCTTCGTGAGCGGTACAGGTATTCAATTCAGCTGGTCGCCTGTTCAATTCATGAACAACCCATTGAGCATTACGCCGATTGTATTTCCGCCAGATGTAATACAATATACTTTAACGGCGAGATCAACGGTTGGCTGTCCCGGCGCGGAAGATCGTGTTACTGTAAAAGTATTTGATGACCTGTTTGTGCCCAATGCATTCACACCTAATGGGGACGGACTAAATGATGTTTTCAGGATCCTGCCCATTGAGGGCTATACACTCTCCCGATTAAGTATATATAACCGCTGGGGCAAAAAGATATTTAATACAACGGATCCTAATATTGGTTGGGACGGAAACATCAATCAGAAACTGCAGGAGCCGGGTACATATATTTATTACCTTGACTGGACATCGCCCGCAGGCAAATCACTGGTCAAAAAAGGGACCATGCAATTGATCAGGTAACCAAACCAGGAATATACCGGAAATGCATAGGCGAAATTTTGAATTATAGGATTAAGTATGTAGAACGCAAAGCCTTAATGCAAGGCAATTTTTCTTTATTGACTTTATGCAAAAAAATTATCCCGTACTTACGGGAGCTAAAGAGGAAAACAATCCTCCCCCTAAAATCTGAGTATGTGTTAAGCTCGAAATTCACCCCCCCGAGAGGGGGATAATACATCTCCAATACCTTCTTATAAAAATTGAACGAACACTTTGATCCAAAAAATATTGCAGGGAAAGGCTGTTTTATCCCCCTCTCGGAGGGGGTGAACCCCGGAGGCATTGAACTGTGGTGCTTTAGGGGGAGGACAATCCTTATTTAAAATATACAATAGTTCACCTATATAAACACCAACCCTTGAACCAAAGTACAAACGAGAATTAAAAGGATAATCATGTTAAATTATTTCCGGAACATTTCCATCAAAGCCACTGCACCCAGGCTGGTACAAAAAGGGATGGCAGAAAGATCAACCTTAAAATCGCTGTTGTGGTTAAAATAAGGAAACATCATTCCTGCCTTATTGGCCTTGGCAACATCTGCGGGATGTGCAATTCCTACCAGCAAATAATCATACACTTTTACTTTATTATTGATCACCAGGTGCTGAAAGTCTTCGGACCCCATGACAGGTGGCATACCCGTAATGTTTTTTCCTGGGCCAGCAAATTTTTCCAGGGCGGCATTCACTTTTGCCACCATCGCCGTATCGTTCACCAATGGAGATACCCTGCCTTTCATTTTCATGACAGGATAAAGGGAAGTTGGCAGGTTATTGGCCAATGCAATGCCGCTATCTATCCTGTTGATGCTGTTTATAATAAAATCGCGATCCCTGTTATTAAAATATCGAGTATTGATTTTTAACGTAGCAGAACCTGGGATAACATTATTATCAATGCCCGCCTGTACAGCGCCAACAGTCACCACTGCAGCCGACTGTGGGTCAAAGTTTCTGCTTATAATGGTTTGATATTGAAGGATGGCATTAGCGGCCATTACAATGGGATCGATAGCTTCATGTGGAGATGATCCGTGTCCGCCTTTCCCGTAAAAAGTAACATCCAACTGGTCTGCACCCGCCATACGGTAACCGTGCATATTTAAATAATATCCAACAGGGACCGGAGCGGTATGCATTCCCAACAGGAAATCAGGCTCCGGGACACCTTTCTTATACATTTCAGCAGCCATCGCTTCTGCACCACCACCCGGTTCTTCAGCAGGCTGGCCAATCATGATAAGGGTCCCCTGCCACTGACTCTTAAGCGAAACCATTATTTTGGCGATACCCAGCATCCAGGTGGTATGTGCGTCATGGCCACAGGCATGCATAACAGGAACTTCCACCCCATCAGATTTTTTTACCATTTTGGTACTCGCATAGGGCAGCCCGGTAGTTTCCTTCACCGCGTTACAATCCATATCTGCCCTGTACATTACAATCGGTCCCTGGCCATTCCGGAGAATACCCACTACGCCCGTTATCCCAATTTCCGTTTTCACATCAAAGCCCAGTGACGTTAATTCCTTAGCCACAATGGCCGCAGTGCGGGTTTCCATAAAACCCAGTTCCGGGTTCTGGTGGATATCCTTAAATATCCCAACTAGACGTGCTGAATCAGCATAGGCCATTTTTTTTATTTCAGCACCGGGCAATGCGGATTTTAAACCTGCATTTTTCTGCGCATAAACAAAGGTTGCAAAGCAAAGAAACACGGGAAATATGATATACTTAAATTTCATTGATTTGATTTTTGAAATACCTGATATTAACGCTTAGTGCCATTTCAGCTGATGCATTTTTATTCCTCATCGGGATACGGCCCGGAATAAAAAAGCGTATTACCGGTCAAATTTAATTGTGTATAATTTTTTACATGATCTGTCAGAAAAATAAATGTCATGTGATCAAGAAAAAAAATACGCCAATGAGAGCCGCGGAGTGAAAAGGAGAACCACAGAGCTTTGTATTTCTCTGGGTTCCTCTGTTATTTCTCTGCGGTCCTCTGTGGGCATGTATAGTAAGTTCAATCACTTTCATTGCATCTTTTCATCTACCATTTAATCTAAAAAAGAAACAACACCGGTTTTAATATCATAGTAAGCGCCAATAATCCTGATCTCTTTTTTAGAAATCATTTCTTTTAAAATAGCACTTTTCCGATTGATGATTTCGATCGTGTTCCGCACATTATTTTTCCCGACATCATCCGTGAACGCTTCATTTTTCGAAGACTTTGCACCGTTAAAATTCGCCGACATTTTTACAGCGGGTTTGATCTTAGCTAACATAGCGGTGATATTTCCCATCTGCACATCATCGATAGCGGATTTGATGGCGCCACAATTGCTATGCCCTAAAACAAGAATCAGTTTTGCTCCGGAAACCTTGCAGCCATATTCCATACTCCCCAACACATCTTCATTAACAATATTACCGGCATTTCGGGCAACAAACATATCCCCGATGCCCTTATCAAACACATCTTCCACAGGTATCCGGCTGTCGAGACAAGACAATACAACAGATTTAGGATATTGCCCGCCAGCAGTAGCCCTTACCATTTTTGAATGATCCCGGGCGGTGATATTATTTTGCGCAAAGCGTTTATTGCCTTCTTTGAGCCTTTGTAAAATGGTGTCAGGAGACAATGCCCTTTGCTCTTCAGCTGTTGTGACCTTTTCAACAAGGGGATGTTGAAGATAATTAGCCTCCTTTGACATCTCTGCTGATTTGTGATTGTTGCAGGAAAGAGCAAAGGCAACCAGGAAAAATGCAAACAAAAAAAAATGAGTACTCTTCATTTAATAACAATTAATGAAATCTAAATTTTATTCCAGTTATGAAGATATGAAATATGAATTTGCTTTATAATATGTTTATTGAAGTATAACCGCAAAGAAAATGAAGGCGTCAAGTCCCGGTATGGCAAAAAAATTGTAACATAGAGGATAGAATTATCATTCATTTATTTAAACCTACGATCATGGCCGGTACATCACGCAGAGAGGCGATCAGGGCACTGGCACTCGGTGGCGGCAGCCTGATTTTCTCTCCCCTGTCTTGTTTATCTTCAGAAAAAAGCCCGCAAAAAAAACTTGGTGTTGCGCTGGTGGGACTTGGATACTACAGTACAGACCTGCTTGGCCCGGCACTGCAGATGACAAAGAACTGCTACCTGGCCGGTATTGTAACAGGCACCCCGGCAAAGGCAGAACGGTGGCAAAAACAGTATAAGATAGCTGATAAAAACATTTACAACTACAGCAATTTTGACCAGATAGCCAATAATGACGCCATTGACGTGATCTATATCGTACTGCCGCCATCCATGCATATGGAATACGTGGTAAGGGCTGCGAAGGCAGGCAAGCATGTATGGTGCGAAAAACCCATGGCTATGACGGTAAGGGAATGCCAGGCAATGATCGATGCCTGCAAGGATAACAAAAGATCTTTAGCTATAGGTTATCGGCTACAGCATGAACCACACACTAAGGAATTCAGGCGAATAGTACAAAATGGGTTGCTGGGTAAGGTCAAAAGCCTGCATTGTTCAGCAGGGTATCGGGAAACGCGTACCAACCACTGGAAGCAAAAAAAAGAAATGGGCGGCGGTGTGTTAGGTGACATGGGTGTATATGCCATCCAGGGAGCCAGGTTGGGAACCAATATGGAGCCTTTATCTGTAGTGTCTGCAAAATTTTCCACTAACCGGCCGGATGTTTATCGCAATGGTTTGCCGGAAATAGCAGAAGCCAGGTTATCTTTTCCTGACGGAGTAATAGCCGATATCAAAACCAGTTTCGCAGATAATATCAATTCCCTGGATATCAATTTTGACAAGGGAAATCTGAAAATGTCTCCTTACCAGGCTTATGCCGGATTGCATGGCAGCAGCCCGCTGGGTGAAATTCACTATTCCTATGAGGTCCCCTGGCAACAGGCAAATCAGATGGATGAAGATGCCATGTCAATAATCGGAAACAGGAAAATGGACGTGCCCGGAGAAGAAGGCCTTAACGATATCAGGGTTGTTGAAGCCATTTATGCTTCGGTTGAACAGCAAAAGGAAATTAAAGTATTCTCTTAAAACCTATGTTTTGAACCATTGTTTTTCTGACAAAAGTTGTCTGATCAAGGTTATTATAGATGCCCTTAATTCAATCCCCATGCCTGTATATTAACGGTTCTGCCGGTGAAGCCTTTTGTACCATACCATAATTCAATTCTGTTTATTGACTTTGTGTTTCCCTTAAGTTCCTTAGCACGGGTTACGCCCCCTTTATGTATGACATGATTTATAGCAAATTCCTGTGAACGGCCATCGTCAAAAAATACTATAAAACGATATATTTTGATATTGCCATTGAACACTTTCAATTTAATAGATCTGTAAATGCCTTTATTGTTTGTTACCGGAATAGCATCCCTGTCTGAAGTAAATTGAACCGTCCTTACACCCAACAATTCCCATTTGCCTGTTCCTGTCCCTTCCTGTTGGGCCATCAATGGCTGGCTACCGAAAAACGAAGCCAGTAAAAACGAAACAATTATTATTTTATTTACCATGAGCTGTTTCATATTTAAAGAGTATGCGGCAATTTTTAAAACTTCAGTATATCAAGATGTAGATATTGTAATTTCATTTCAGTCTGTATGTACCCATTTTCAGCAGAAAATATTTATATATGATTTTACTAAAAGCAGCATTATTACAATGGCCTGATATGTATGGCTGCGCCACCACCAGGTGCCAGTATAACCGGAACCTTTGACTTCGTATTTACTTTTACTTTTGCTATTTCGTAGGCTTTGGGGTTCTTCTCCCAGTTTGCATCTTTTCCGTCTTTGTAAATGATCGCTTCATACTCTTTCCCTGCAGGTAAAAATGCAAATGATATATTGGCTGTCCTGCCAGCTTCGTTGGTGATAGCCCCGATGAACCAATCATTTTTACCTTTGGCTTTTCGCGCAATGGTCAGGTAAGATCCGGGCTCCGCCTCCAGGTAAACCGTGCTGTCCCAGTCAACCGCCACCTGTTTGATAAATTCAAATGCATCAAGGTGCTTTTCATAATTCTCCACCAGGTCGGCAGCCATTTGCAAAGGGCTGTACATAGTAACGTAAAGGGCTAACTGCTTTGCCAGCGTAGTATGTACCTGTTCTTTTTTGGCAGGATCGTAAGCATTCATCTTGATCTCAAAAATGCCGGGTGTATAATCCATTGGGCCTCCCATCAAACGGGTGAAAGGCAGAATGGTTTCATGTGCGGGCGGGTTCCCTTTGCTCCAGGCATTGAACTCATTGCCACGTGCCGCTTCGGAAGCCATCCAGTTTGGCCATGTACGGTGCAAACCCGTTGGCCTTACGGGCTCATGTGCATCCAGCATGATCTCATAGCCGGCTGTTTTTTCAGCTGCTCGATTATAGTGATTAACCATCCATTGCCCGTCGTGCCACTCCCCTCTTGGAATGATCTTGCCTACATAACCTGTCTTCACAGCATCGTAGCCATTATTCTTCATGAACCGGTAAGCCGAATCCATGCGGCGGTCGTAGTTGGTAGCTGAGCCTGATGTTTCATGGTGCATGATGATCTTCACCCCTTTTGATGCCGCATATTGATGCAATTCTTTCACATCATAATCCGGGTAAGGGGTTACAAAATCAAACACTTCTTCTTTCCATTTCCCAAACCAGTCTTCCCAACCTGTGTTCCAGCCTTCCACCAGCACACCCTGTATGCCGTTTTTTGAGGCGAAGTCGATATAACGTTTAACATTAGCCGTAGTAGCGCCATGCTTGCCGGAAGGCTTTGCTTCTGCACCAGTTGTTGACGCATTTTGTGTTCCGGCATAATCCCATGTTGATTTACCCACATGCATTTCCCACCAGACTCCTACAAACTTTTGCGGTTTGATCCAGGAAGTATTTTTAATTGCGCTCGGTTCGTTCAGGTTAAGTATGATGCGTGATGCCAGGATATCTGTGGCCTTATCGCTCACATTGATTACCCGCCAGGGGGTATTGAACGGAGCTTTGAGATAAGCCTTATTACCCACGGCATCAGGAACGATATGACTTTTTAATACGGTGCCCGCATTTGTTCCGGTTTCCACTTCCAGTTGCATGGCCGGATAATTCACCAGGGCGGCTTCATGAATATTGATATAAAGCCCTTTGTCGGTTTTCATCATCAGCGGTGTCTGCACCCCTTTTGCGGCAAACACTTTCCGGGTGGATATTTCGGTGGCATTTCCTGCTGCAAAAGCATCCACTTCGCTGAGTTTTGAAACGGAATAGGGATATTCATTGGTATCATAATCACCCGGAATCCACCATGCTTTATGGTCTCCTCCAAGCACAAATGAAGTAAGTTCATCTTTTACTACAAAATACTGCAGGTTGGGTTGTTGGGGAAATTCGTAACGGAAACCTAAACCCTTATCAAATAACCGGAACACTATGCGCAGCAGAAGTTGTTTTTCGTCTTTTTGCTGAAGCGTTACAGCCAGTTGCCTGTAATTGTTCCGTATGGATCTTTCTTCGCCCCAGACAGGCTCCCAGTTGTTATCCACAAAGGATGAGTCAACTGAAACAAGTGCAAGGTGCCGCACAAAGCCCTTATCCTCATTGATCAGAAACCCCAATGCGCCTATAGAAACAACTGCTTGTTGCTGAAAGTGTAAATTGTAGGTGGGCTGGCCAACAGGTGTATGTACAAACTCCAGCCGAATGCGCTTATCAGGAGATGAAATAGTATAAGATTGCGAAAATGAAAAGCTGTATATAAAGACGACCAATATGGAAAATACTGTTTTCATAAATATGCTTTATTAAAATATTTCGAAGCTAATTGAAATTGACTTGCAGTAAACTGACTTTTATCATAAAAAAAAATGACAGGAAACAAAACTACAGTATATACTGCTTTAGAAGAAAGTAAATGCTGTCATAATCTAAATAGCAGGTCATGGTTATTGATGATAAATCCATAAAAAATAATACCTTAAAGGTATGAAGTCCTGGTTGAAAAAATCATATTTGTCAATCGCTGCCATACTGTCTTGCAGTTTGTCGCATGGCCAGGGTAATGAGACTGACTCCCTGCTGGTTGTTCTAAAGGATGCGAAAGTGGATACTATATTGATTGACACTTATACCCGTCTTTCCGTAATATATTATGAAAATGATCCTGAGAAGTCGGTACACTATGGCATGATGGCTTTGGAGAAAGCGGAAAAACAAAAAGACCCTGTCAGGCTTGCCAGGGTATGTCAATCAATTGGTGTTGCTTATGATTATAAAGGCAATCTCGATTCCTGCTTATTCTTCCTCAACCGGGCGGCAAAAATCTGTCGGGAATCAGGACTGATTGACAAGGAATCGCATATGGTGAGTGATATCGCACTGGCACATTACCTGAGAGGCAATTATGAATTTGCACTCAGGAACCACCTGGAAGCATTGAGGCTCCGCAAAGAATTTGGCGACAAACGTTTCATTGCCATTTCATATAATAATATCGGACTGGTGTACCGATCCAGAAAAGACTTTGAGAATGCCATCAGGTATTATAAACTATCGCTGGTACTCAAGCAGGAAAACCAAGACGAAAAAGGAATTCTAAATACTTTTATAAATATTGGCAGTGCTTACCAGAACAATGATCAGTTTGACAGTGCCCTTGTTTATGCCGAAAAAGCAAACGAACTGGCTAAAACGCTGCAATTGGAAAATGATATACTTGCGGCCGAAAGCAATATGGCCGCAGCACTGGTAAACCTGAAAAGACTTGAGGAAGCCTTCCCATTGCTTTCGGCAGCTGAAACCAAAGCCATTGCCACCGGAGAAAAGAAAAGTCTCCTTACAATCTACGAAACCTATGGCGATGCCCTAAGGCTAAAAGGCAGACTGCACGAAGCAGAAAACATGTACCAAAAAGGACTGGCAATTGCTTCCGGAAATAAACGCCGCGAGTACATGGAAGTTTACTACAGGAAACTTGCAACCCTGAATCATACAGCTGGAAATGACCGGGCGGCATTTGACTTTGCCGAAAAGGGAAGAAGGATCAAAGACTCCTTATGGAACGAAGAAAACAGCAGGCAGATAAACGAAATGAGTGCTGTATACGAAACCGCAGAAAAGGAAAAACAGATAGAAACACTCAACATTGAAAATAAACTAAACCAGGCTGAATTACAACAAAGAAAAAGGGAAAGGAATTATTTTATACTTTCTTCTTTCTTATTGCTTGGCATAGCCGGCGTATCGTATATTGGATATTCAACAAACAAGAAGAAAAAGAACGTTCTGAACAAACAGAATGCTGTCATTGAACAACAGTTAAGTGAAAAAGAATACCTGCTAAAAGAAATTCATCACCGGGTAAAAAATAACCTGCAGGTTGTATCCAGCCTGTTAAGCCTGCAATCAAGGTATATCAGGGATGAACTGGCACTGGATGCAGTAAAAGACAGCCGGAACAGGGTGCACGCCATGGCCATGATTCATCAAAACCTTTACCAGGAAGATAACCTTACAGGAATCTACATACGGGATTATATAACAAGGTTATGCCAGAATTTATTCCAATCATACAATATTCATGAATCCAGGGTCAGGCTTTCTACAGCTATTGATGCGCTCATAATGGATGTTGACCTAGTGATACCACTTGGTCTTATCCTGAACGAATTGATCACCAATTCCCTGAAATATGCATTTCCATATGAAAGGGAAGGAGAATTGCAAATAACACTCAGACAAATGAATAACCAGATAAAACTGACCGTAAAAGATAATGGAATTGGCTTCCCCGAAAATACCTTAACAGAAAAGAAAGATTCCCTTGGATCAAAACTAATACAGGCTTTTGTTCAGAAATTAAAAGGAAATATGAAAGCCTATAACCAGGATGGCGCCATTGTTGAAATCAATTTTAATCATACAGGCATCCAAAAAACATGAGCGAAATCAGGGTACTCATAGTTGAAGATGAACCACTTATTGCGGAGGATATAGCCGCAATACTTCAACATATCGACTTTTCAGTTTCCGGGCTGGTATATACAAAGGCAGACGCCCTTGCTGAATTGGCAGACAATACACCAGACTTTGTATTGCTTGACATTAACCTGAATGGTGAACAGGAAGGAATTGAGATCGCAGACGTCATTAAAAAAAAATATCATATCCCATTTGTTTTCCTGACATCATATTCAGATAAAGCAACCGTTAATCTTGCAAAAGCAACAGAACCTTCAGGATACCTGGTTAAACCTTTCACGGAAGCTTCACTTTTTACATCTATCGAGGTTGCCTGGTATAACCACCAGCAAAAAAACGCCAACAGGTTTCCTGACCTAAACCTGGACGTCATCAATAAAAACCTGCAACCCGGAGCAGGCTTGTCTGAAAGGGAATTTGAAGTACTTAAATTGATCTATGAAGGAAAAACCAACCAACAGATTGCTGCCACTCTTTTTGTTTCACCCAATACGATCAAAAAGCATATCAATAATGCTTATCTCAAGCTGGATTCACCTACCCGATCTTCCGCTATTGCCCGACTCAGGATGCTAAATAATTAATCTCAACTCTCTTCGGGAATTTCAAAAACTACCCTTTAGGGTAATGGAAAAACCACATTGCTGCAGGAATTTTATGCCCATAAACTCTTTGTTATAAGGGTATTGCAAATCAGACTAAAAATAAATTATTATGAAAAAGTTCTCTTACAAATTACTCGTCCTTGCAATGGCGTTGGTAACCGTGATATCCTGCGAGAAATCAGAAACTGAACAAGATAATTCAAATTGCTATCGTTGCCGTGCATTCAATGGTGACGGAACGCTTGCTGCAGACAAGCAGTTATGCACTGAGGCAGAAAAAGCCACTTTCAGGACTCAGAATGCCGGTAAAGAAATGGACTGCAACTAATATTAAACACACTAAATGTGTTGGCTATTGAATTAGTCAATAAAAAGATCCTTTACCCTGTCATACTCTGAATCATACGTTGTTTCCATTGCACATGTTCAGGTTGACAGGCAGAGGCTGTATCAGCCATCGATGATATTTGCTAATAATAATCTTTTTTGTCTTCCTGAACCCTGGTCTCTTCAAACGAGTTGCGTATTAAGGAAAATAAGGATGAAAGATCTTAATCTTAAATAAATTAAAAGTTATTTAAATTTAATTATCAGCACAACACTTTTATTTAAATAATTTATTTCCGGCAGTAAAATCCAATTATTTTAGAACAGAAACAAAGAGGAATAAAAGGGAAAATTGGATAATTTCGCCGATGCCCTATCAAGATTCATTCCTGGATAAAAAACTAGAAGAAAGATCTGCAGGCAATTTCCTGCGCAGCCTGTCTGTTAAAAAAGGTTTGATAGATTTTTGTTCCAATGATTACCTGGGTATTTCCACCCGGCACTTATTAACTGATGAGTCTTACCACCAGTATAACCACGGCGCCAGGGGATCCCGGTCGCTGTCAGGGAATTCACAGTTAGCAGAAGATACGGAATCTTTAATAGCGTCTTTCCATGATGCAGAAGCGGCCCTTCTTTTCAATTCCGGCTACAATGCCAATACTGGTTTACTGGGATCTGTTCCTCAAAGAAGTGATATCATTTTATATGATGCGCTTTCCCATGCTTCTATCAGGGATGGCATCCGGCTATCACTTGCCCAGGCTTACCCTTTTGCACACAATGACCTCAACGACCTGGAAGAAAAACTAAAACAATTTCCTTCATCTGTGGGCAGGAACATTTTTGTAGCCACCGAAACTGTCTTTTCCATGGATGGTGACGTTGCACCAGTTGAAGGCCTGGTATGCCTTTGTGAAAAACATGGCGCGCATCTTATCATTGACGAGGCCCATGCCATTGGGGTTGTTGGCGATAAAGGAGAAGGCCTTGTTCAGCATCTCGGTTTGCACCACCAGGTTTTTGCCCGGATATATACTTATGGCAAAGGGCCTGGCTGCCATGGCGCAGCAGTTCTAGGAAGCAGCAAACTTAAGTCCTATCTGATAAACTTTGCACGGTCATTCATTTTCACCACTGCTTTACCGGAAACAGCTATCAGGGCAATTGCCAAAACTTATTCAATTTTCCCGGGCATGCAACAAGAAAGGGAACAGCTCAAAAGCCTGATCGGTTTTTTTCAACGGCAGCAACTCCCTTTTGAAAAGCTGCAAAGCCAAACACCGGTACAGGGAGTGATCATCCCGGGAAATTCAGCAGTGAAAACACTTTCCGCATTGATGGAAAGTAAAGGCATTGATATCAGGCCGATCTTATACCCCAGCGTACCCAAAGGAAAAGAAAGGTTAAGAATCAGCCTGCATGCTTTTAATGCTGAAGATCAGATTTTAAAAATGACAAATATTTTAAAATAATCCAATCTCAAATAAAAGAAGATACAATAAACTTGATCTGAATTTCTGATATAGATCCCTCCTTCGTCGGGATGACAAGAACGAGCGTAACTAATAGTTACTATAAATAATCCACACTCCTGTCATCCCGACGAAGGAGGGATCTAATTCGTACATATCTTCTATCAAGCCTAAGGCAATTTTAAAACAACAGTCAGGAGTTTATTAAGATCATACTGCATGTCTTCATGCATCGTATCCATGGCCTTTTCAATTTTTTTCAACTGGTTCTGGTAAAGATTTTTAAGCGCGGGATTTTTATCGATCTTAATACCGTTGCCTTTAACCAGCTGACAAAAATGGATCAGCAACTCAGCTTCGGCTTGCTTAGAACCTGAAAACCGGATATACTTGTTCGTTATCCTGAGCACTTTCCGGATGGTCTTCTTCGCAAAATAAACATGCGATACATTGATGTCCAGGAATCCGGCTTCCATTTCTTTTTTTACGGATTCGATATAACCGGAAATATCATGCGATTCAAAAAGAAGGAAAGTCAGCAGCTCCTTATTCTCTTTTTTTGACCGGGCTAAGCGCAGGGTAATATCCGCGAGTTCATTATGAGGCAGTGCAAGTAATTCCTGTTTTATTTCCTGGATGGTAGCTGCTTTCATATGGATACTTCAATTCAGGAAAAAAATTCATCCAGAGCCTGAAAATAACTTTCACCCCAACCCTGGGTAATGTCAGCATATTCAGTGTCGGGTATATTTGTATGCCGCAATTCCACCGAAGTGCCTTGTGCATGCGGATGCAGAATAATGGTCACGATGGAAGGCTCTTCCTGTTCCCCAAAATACCATTCCTGTTCAATTTTTTTACCAGGTATAAAGGAGATATTCCTTCCGGAGATACTGCCGTCCCATAAAGAAAATTCCGAACCGGGTTCTTCCGACATTTCAGCAGGTTCGCCTGTCCATAAACGTATGGCAAGCGGATTGGTAAGGGCATTGTATACTTCCTCCGGTGTGGCGGGAATGATAAAATATTTCTTGAAGTCTTTCATGGCTGTTGATTCTGGCAGCGAAGATAAATGCTTTCTTCCGAATCATTTTCAACCTGCAAAATACAATACGAGTAATTGAGCCACCAGGATCCGCATGATCGTCACCAGCGGATATACGGTTGCATAGGCCTGTGTAGGCAGATCATTATTGAAGTAAGAGGAACTGAACGACAGTGCAGCAGGGTCGGTATAGGTACCGGCCATCAAACCCAGCAGTGGCATATAGTTGATCTTAAATACAAAACGGGCGATCAATACCATGGTGAGCAATGGTATGATGGTGATAGCCAGGCCATACAGCATCCATGTGATGCCGTTAAATTTAACAAAGGTGTCATAAAATGTTTCGCCGGCATGGATACCCACTGCAGCAAAGAATAAACAAATGCCAAAATCTTTCATGTACAAAATGGCACTCTGGTTCAAAAATGAATGGATGGTACTGATCCCGCCAAACCGGCTGATGACAAGCGCCACCAGCAACGGGCCTGCTGCCATACCAAGTTTTACCGGCGCTGACAGTCCGGGTAATAAAATAGGGATCGAACCAACAAGCACGCCGAGCACAATACCCAGAAATATCGACAGCAACTGCGGCTCCAGTAATTTTTTTTCAGAATTGCCTACAATTTTGACCACTTTATTCAGTGCTTCATCTGAACCAACAACCCGGATACGGTCGCCATAATGCAGAACCAGGCTTGGAGTAGCAAGCAATTCAAGCCCTGACCGGTAAACACGGGTGATGTGCACCCCAAAATAATCTTCAAGGTCAAGTTGTTCGATTGATTTTTGCACGGCACCGTTGCGGGTAACGAGCATAGTCCTGGCTTTTGTATTGGCTTCGGATTCAATAAAACGATCCGTTGAAACCTGTCCCAACAATGAAACGGCATGGTCCACATCCTCCGGGAGGCCTACCATCATTAACACATCCCTTTCTTTCAGGACCGTATTTCCCTGTGGTGATTCCACGATAATGGATCCACTGTGTTTAATGCGTGATATAATGATAGAATCTTTTGTATCACGTAAAAGATCGTCAATGGTTTTTCCTACATAATCAGGCTTCGTAACACGACACTTGGTTGTTTTGGGTGTGGGATAATTTTTTTTGACACCCAGCTCAAAAGCTTCTGTTTCTTTTTTTACATTGATCTTAAAAAGATACTTTCCAAGCACCATTACTGCAATCACCCCTAAAACACCAAAGGGATAAGTAATGGCGTATGCATTGGCAGGGTCATTGAATATTGTACCGGGATGCTTAATGGCTACATCATGGAGTGCCGCTTTTGCAGCACCCAGTCCGGGCGTGTTGGTCACAGCTCCGGACATAATGCCCACCAGGTTATCCATACCGGTTCCGGTTGTTTTCAATAGTAATATGGCCATCAGCCCGCCGCCAAGTACCGTACCAACACCGAGCGCATTATATAACAATCCGTCTTTTCGAAAAGAAGCAAAAAAGGAAGGGCCTACCTGCATACCTACTGCATACACAAAAAGAATCAATCCCATATCACGTAAAAAATCCATTGTATGGGGATCAAGCCTGTAGCCGAAGTGCCCGGCAAGGATACCGGCAAAAAGGACACCTGAAATACTGAGGGAGATTTTCTGGATCCGCAGCTTTCCAAGTGTGATTCCTGCTGCCATAACAAGGAATACCAAAATGAGTGAAGCTGCAATGCCGGGGTTTTCTGTAGGTTGTAATAGTTTGAGTAGCCAGTCTGGTAACATAAAATACCTGTTTTATAAATAATTATAAGACAGCAAACTTTTATCGTTGATCCGGCAAAGATATAGCAGGGAGCATTAGAGTTACAGATCGTTTAAGGGATAAAATATGATATGTATTAGTCTTCTGAGTGTCTAAAATCTTAAGCGTTAAAGATATTTTGTATTGTGGAAACACAGTTTCGTTTCCTTACAAACCGCAAAAAACTCACTGATGATTCGTGAAGACACGAACCAAGGCACGGTGCCGGCGAATATACAGACAAGGAAACTACAACAGGATCAGGAAAATCATTTAAAATGGAGGAAATGGTTATGAAAAGTTTTCACCGCAATGAATTAAGGACGCAATGCCATAATGAGGTTATGGTTGTTCCCCAATCTCGCATCCTTCTTCCAGGCACCGTTTTGGCCTGAAGAAGCCGGTTGCTATCAAAACCCCGCCAAAGAGCAGGGCGGGCCATGCACCCTCTTCAAAGTATACGATACCTGCACCTATAAATAAGGAGCCCAAGCCCCAACGGAGGATACGGCTGAACCAAATCAGTCTCTTTGTTTCTATGGTATCTGTTTGAGCAGGCATTTGTTTAACTTATTTTCCTTTTATTTCTTCAAACTTTGTTTCCTCCAAACTCCTAGCAGAAATATCCTTACGAGGATTCACCCCGCATCCCTGGGCACCACAACAGCCAATATTCAGTACCGCCATTGTAGTAAGCATTCCACCGCCAATGGCGAGGAGCAATTCCTGCATCATAATGGCCTGGCCAATTACTGTAACGCCAATAACCAGGCGAAGAATCCGCATGAAGTCCCAACGCTGTTTCAAAGTGTCAACTATGTTCATTATATTTTTTGATTTAAAACGTTCCAGGCACCGCCATTATACACTTCAATGCCCATTGAAGCCAGTTGAGATTTCGCCATTCCACTGCGGGCACCGCTTCTGCAGCAGGTTATGATGGGCTTACCGGTTTTTTTCAATTCAGCCGCTTTGGCTTTAACCTGATCCAATGGAATATTACGTGCCCCTTCAATATGGCCGGACTTATATTCTTCAGGCGTGCGTACATCAATAATAATGGCACCCTTGGCCATTATGCTTTTATAATCTGTACCCGGACCGAATAATTTTTTTAAGAATCCAAACATGCTTTATTATTTTAAAAAATCAGCATGAATAACACTACGGTGTCACTCATGCTGAATATAAACCAAATCCACTGTATCCAATATCTATTTATCCTATTATCTTATTATCTATTTTCTTATTATCTTACAATAACGTACTCGGACAAACGTATTCGCTCACTTTAAATTTGCCGCTTTCCTTGATGGCTTTGAATCCACCATTTACATCCACCAGGTTATCGTAACCTCTTGCACGCAAAATGGAATTAAAGATCATGGAACGGTATCCGCCGGCGCAATGCACGTAGTATGTTTTATTCTTGTTGATATGTGCCATACTATCGTTGATCACATCCAGTGGTAAATTTTCAGCATCGAGCATATGCTCACTCAGGTATTCACTGTTCTTACGGACGTCCAAAACATTTACTGGTTCTTTTGCCATGATATCAGCCAATTCATTTACATCAATGGATTTGATCTGGTCAACTTCCTTGCCCGATTTTTTCCAGGCTTCAAATCCACCTTTCAGGTATCCAATGGTATAATCATAACCCACACGTGCCAGCCTGGTAATAACTTCGTTTTCACGACCCTCATCAGTTACCAGCAGTATCTCCTGCTTGATGTCCGGGATCATCGCTCCTACCCATGGTGCAAAGCTGCCATCAATACCGATATTGATTGAGTTGGGAACAAAGCCTTTGGTAAAAGTCTGCGGATCGCGGGTATCCAGGATCAACGCACTTGTTTCGTTGGCCGCAACTTCAAAAGCATCCGGACTAAGGTCATGCTGACCGCGTTCCAGCACTTTATCAATGCTCTCGTATCCCTGGATATTCAGCATCACATTCAAAGGGAAATAAGCAGGCGGCGCTACCAGTCCGGTAGTTACCTCTTTGATGAATTCCTCTTTGGTCATATTGGCACGCAATGCATAGTTAGTTTTCTTCTGGTTGCCAAGAGTATCTGTTGTTTCCTTACTCATGTTTTTACCACAGGCACTGCCAGCACCGTGAGCAGGGTAAACAATGATATCATCTGCAAGCGGCATCACCTTGTTGCGCAAGGAGTCAAATAAATAACCGGCAAGCATTTCCTGGGTGAGATCAGCTTTCACTTTTTGTGCCAGGTCGGGACGGCCAACATCACCAATGAATAAAGTGTCGCCACTAAAAAGACCTGTTTCCTTACCATTCTCATCGATCAGCAGGTAGCAGGTGCTTTCCATCGTATGACCGGGTGTATGAATAACCCTGATGGTAGCTTTACCCACTTTCAGTTCCTCACCGTCTTTGGCTATATGTGCTTCGAAAGAAGGATTCGCATTTGGGCCAAATACAATGGGCGCACCGGTTTTTTTACTCAGATCCAGGTGACCGCTAACGAAATCAGCATGAAAATGGGTTTCGAGTACATACTTGATCTTTGCATTGTTATTTTCAGCCTTTTGAATATAAGGCTGCACTTCGCGAAGCGGGTCGATTACCACTGCTTCACCATCGCTTTCAATGTAGTAGGCACCTTGTGCCAGGCAACCGGTATAAATTTGCTCAACTGTCATGGATTTTTTGATTTTATATTTTAAGATACAAATTTGACTATTTTTTCAATGATTTTATGTGACCGGAATCACTAAACAGCCAGGTGATTGTTAAAGTTTATAATTACGTGATTTTAGCCCTTTTATGAAGTTCTGCTCCGTGGCCCACTGTGGCCTGTATTTAACATTAAATTTTAGTGCCCTCCACCCAATGGAAAGAACAATTGCTGAACGATGATATAGATACCCATTACGAGTACAAACCAGCCAAACCCTTTCTTGAGGCTGTCGCCATCAACTTTCTTACTCAGTTTGTCTCCAATGAAGATACCGGCAATAGCCAATGCGGTTACGATCAGTAATAATTTCCAGTCCATTGCAGTATGCGAGAGATCACCGGTGAATCCGATCAATGATTTGGCGGCAATGATCAATAATGAAGTTCCTACCGCCTGCTTCATTGGAAGTTTACTCAACAAGACGAGAGCCGGAATGATCAGGAACCCGCCACCAGCACCCACGAGACCTGTCAACACACCTACAATCGCACCTTCCAGCAGGATCAGCGGATAGTTGAATTTTTGTTCGCCGTTTCCATTTTCTGCAGGCTTTTTCTGTGTGCGAATCATGGATATGGAAGCAAATACCATCAGGATCGCAAACAAGACCATCATCAGTATCGACTTTGTAACTACAAAACCGCCAATAGTGAATACTTCATTGGGGATCAGGGGTATAATATATTTTCGGGTAGCAAATACCGCAAGAATGGAAGGTGCACCGAAAATGATAGCTGTTTTAAGATTTACAAGCCCTTGTTTATATTTTGGCAACGCGCCCACAAGGCTGGTAGAGCCTACTATAAATAAGGAGTAAGCCGTTGCCAGGATTGGCTCAACGCCGAACAGGTAAACCAATACCGGTACAGTTAAAATAGATCCGCCGCCGCCAATAAGTCCGAGTGATATTCCAATTACAAGTGAGGCCAGGTATCCTATTATCTCCATTTGCATATTTTATGACTGCAAAGTTGAAGATAACTATATTCTTTAATCGTGATATTTATCACTGAAGGAAAGCTCCTTGCCATAAATAAAAGTTAATCAACGCCGGGTTAATTGACCAGTTTAATCCCGGAAACTCATGGCGTTTTTATCGCTTCGAATTTTGCGAGTGGTGCCATTTTTGCTTTATGCAGACTCAGTATATTTCCATTTATGGCATAGTTATCAACCGACTGTAACATCTTGAGGTATTCCGCTTCAAGATCCATATTGTTCATGCAGGCCTTCATGGTGCTGATCATTTGCGCAAAAGAAAGCCTTGTGGGAGCAGGTGTGGAAAAACCGCCATTATAATTATTACAACCACTGTAACCGGAAACACGATTCCCGTCTTTTGTAAAATTTAATGTGATATCCTGCAAGGGTGCAACAGCGGAAGGGATAGGCTTACCCATCAGTTCAATTAACTTCCACTGATTATCAAAAAGCGGTTCTCCCGTACCGGTGGTTGTTTTAGTTAAAATATATTTATCGGCCAGGTCACCTGTGATCCTTTTACCAGACATATCCAGTTGAAACAATCTCCCCTCACCAACCAGGAATTGTTTTGGGCTTTCTCTGACATCCGAAAGCGTAATGATACTGCCGGCATCGTTCCAGGTAAAACTTCCTCTATGTTCCAGGTAATTGTCGCTCCGGCCTATATATTTTGTTTTAAGCAGGTAGGTCTTATCCAGGTTCAGGGTTATCCATGTTTCAATACCCTGGCAATTCGCACAGGGTAACGTTCCCGTATAGGTGCCATTCCAGTCGAGGGATACCATGCTGTTGTCACCTGTTGGCAGTGGTTGGCTTGTCTTTACTTTTGGAGCACATGCTGAAAATAAAAATATAACGGCTACTACCAAAATCCCTGAATGTGCTGGAAGAATCTGGTGTTTCAACATTTTGATATTTTGATTTTAAGAAACATATTATGATTTAAAATTAGATAATCGTGTTCACTTTTTGATACTATTGAATAAATGATTTTTATCATGTTTTTTTAATACTCTAATCATTTTTTCCTGTTAAAAAATGACTCAAATTCATATCGTAAAAGTTGATAGGGAAACAGAATATTCATATATAAACTTTATGTTATGAAACCACTCGTGAAAACAATAGCAGCAGTAGGTGCCGGATTAGCAGTAGGAGCAGTAGCTGGTGTTTTGATGGCTCCAAGGAAAGGAGAAGAAACCCGCAAACTTATCAGGCAAAAAGGCCAGAAAATGGCTGACCGTATGCAAAGCAAGGTTAAAGAAGGAGAAAAACTGGTTACAGGTGTTAAGGGTGATATCCAGAATGCCTTTAATGGAATCAATAAAAAAATAAACCAGTTAACTTAAGTCATTAAGATGGATGGATTTCTGGATGTTTATGAATGCTTAAGGCATTCATGATGAAAGTGGAAAGGCTTCCGGGAGGAAGCCTTTTTTTGTTGATACAAGAAAAAATCTACCAAGTCATAAGTTACAGCATATTCATCTTTTAAACGAAGTTTACAGAAATTAAGAACTTTATTTACTTTTAAACATATGGATCAGTACAACCCCTACCAGGCAATTAAATCCCGATATGATAAAATGCAATACCGCCGCTGCGGGAACAGTGGCTTGAAATTACCACAGCTTTCGCTCGGATTATGGCACAATTTCGGGCATATCGACAATTTTGACAATGCCCGCAATATGCTCCGGACAGCCTTCGATCGTGGCATCAATCATTTTGACCTGGCCAATAATTATGGTCCGCCTCCTGGCTCAGCAGAAGAAAATTTCGGCAGGTTGTTCAAAAAAGATTTTCTGCCTTACCGGGATGAGCTCATCATTTCCAGTAAAGCGGGTTGGGGCATGTGGCCCGGGCCTTATGGCGACTGGGGTTCCAAAAAATACCTGGTGGCCAGCCTTGACCAGAGCCTTAACAGGATGGGGCTGGATTATGTGGATATTTTTTACCACCACCGTCCTGATCCTGAAACACCACTTGAAGAAACCATGCAGGCCCTTGACCTTATTGTACGGCAGGGGAAAGCACTATACGTGGGTGTTTCCAGCTATAGCGCGGAAGAAACCGCCAAAGCATATGCCATCCTGAAAAGCATGGGCACCCCACTGCTGATCCACCAGCCTAAATATTCCATGCTTGACCGTTGGGTTGAAAATGGCTTATTGGATGTATTGGGCAATAATGGTGTTGGTTGCATCACCTTCTCTTCACTGGCGCAGGGATTATTGACCAATAAATATCTCCAGGGTATTCCGGCTGGTTCAAGAGCTGCGAGTGGCAGGGGGAATGGAGCCATAGAGTCCGGAACCATTGCAGAGTCAGATCTCAGCAAGGTCCGAAAATTGAATGAGCTGGCTGTTCAACGCGGACAAACACTGGCACAAATGTCCCTGGCATGGGTTTTGAAAGATCCACGGATCACTTCGGTGATTATTGGTGCCAGCAAGCCTGAACAGATAATCGACTCCGTTGCCTGCCTTGATAATCTGCCATTTTCACCATCAGAACTGGAAACCATTGAAACTATCCTGAAAGGTTAGACGAATTGCTTTTTAGTGGCCTGGCAGTGCACATGATGAAAGTCATTTTAAATCCGGTATGGTAAGTTCACCTTTACCATAAACCAGATTTGTCAAATGCATACCATCATTGAGCCCTTCAAAATAAAATCCGTAGAACCCATTTATTTCAATACGCGGGAAGAAAGGATCAATATTTTAGAAAAAGCACAGTATAATCCTTTTCTCATTGCTGCGGAGGATGTGCTTATCGACCTGCTGACAGACAGCGGAACAAGTGCCATGAGCAGCAACCAGTGGGCGGGCATCATGAAGGGCGACGAATCATATGCAGGCAGTTCCAGCTTTTTTCATTTCGAAAAAACTGTACAGGACATTACGGGTATGCCTTTCATCATCCCAACGCACCAGGGAAGGGCTGCAGAAAAGATCCTTTTCAGCATCACCGGGGGAAAAGGGAAATATTTTGTCAGCAATACTCTCTTCGATACAACCAGGGCCAATATTGAATTTTCAGGAGCTGAGGGTGTAGACCTGATTTGCGAAGAAGGTAAACATCCTTCCATTCCTGCTCCATTTAAAGGAAACATAGACATACTGGCTTTAAAAAAATTCATTAAAGACACCGGGGCGGAAAATATCCCCTTATGCATGATCACGGTTACCAATAATTCCGGCGGAGGACAACCGGTAAGCATGCGAAATATCAGAGAAGCTAAAGAAGTTTGCCGTGAATTTAATATCCCCCTTTATATAGACGCCTGTCGTTTTGCAGAAAATTGTTATTTCATCAAGATCAGGGAAGAAGGATACGCTGACAAATCCGTACCTGAAATCGCCCGGGAACTATTTTCTTATGCAGACGGTTGTACGATGAGTGCAAAGAAAGACGCCTTTGCCAATATCGGCGGATTCCTGGCCATGCACGATGCAACACTTGCAAGGGATTGCAGAAACCTGCTGATCATCACAGAAGGATTTCCAACCTATGGCGGACTTGCCGGACGGGACCTTGAAGCAATTTCTATTGGGCTGCATGAAGTAATGGATGAACATTACCTGCAGTACCGCATACGCAGCATTGAATATCTGACCGAAAAACTAACAGCTGCAGGTGTACCGGTAATGGTACCAGCCGGAGGACATGCTGTATACCTGGATGCTGCTGCCTTTCTGCAACATGTGCCAGTTGATCAATATCCAGGACAGGCACTGGTTGGCGCACTTTACATAGAAGGAGGCATCCGGAGTGTTGAGATCGGTTCCCTCATGTTTGGGAAATACGATGAAAACCACATACTCGTACCGGCAAAAATGGAACTGGTACGGCTTGCAATTCCAAGAAGGGTTTATACACAGAGCCATATTGATTATGTCTCGGAAGTGATCATAGATGTTTTCAGGAAAAGGGAAAGTATAAAAGGATTACAAATTATTGAAGAAGTACACATATTGAGGCATTTCACAGCCAAACTGAAACCGGTCTGAAAAAGCGATACATTTCAATTTAAAATGATAGGATTATCCATTTAAGTATCATTTGTAATTTTGATCAAGGGTTGGCGGTTATACATGTGATCTATTGTTTGATTTAGTTAAGGATTGTCCTCCCCCAATAGCACCAAAGTACAATGCCTCTGAGGTTCGCCCCCTCCGAGAGGGGGATAAAACAGCCTTTTCCGGTAATGTTTTTTGGATCGAAGTATTTGTTGGATTTTTATAAGAAGGTATTGGAGAAGTATTACCCCCCCCTCTCGGAGGGGGGTGAGTTTCGAGCTGAACACATACTCAGGTATTAGGGGGAGGATTGTTTGTCACTTTAACTCCTGCACTTGCGGGATAATTGTTTTCTAACTTTTTTGGATCAAATCAATAAAGTGAAATAACCTTATAATATGGCTTTGTGTTCTAAATACTTAATACAATAAAATGATATTACCTTTTAGTGTAATCAGGTTAATGTAGTGACTCAGTCAATCTGCCTTAAGCGCGTTATTGTAGAAATAGTGTTTTTCATTTCCCTGATTCTTCAAATCCTGCGTAATAAACCTGAATGTGGTTAAAGAAATGCTGATCGGATTTATACACCCATTTTCATAACATTTTTTCATCAATACACGCCGGTTTCATCACCATTATTGAAAATGTTTCAGTGTATTTGCCCAGGATATTTTTTCTGCTTTCCGCAGATTAACGAATAAGGCCATAATAAAACTATTAATATGCTGTCTTTTTAACAGCCTTTTGTACCTTTAAATATGCTCACCATAGTATTTAGCATAATACTCCTGGGCCTTGCCACAGCAGGCATCGCCATTAAAATATTGGTAAAAAAAAACGGGCAGTTTGCAGGCACCTGCAGTTCGAATAATCCATTATTAAAAAAAGAAAACGGGGGCTGTGGAATTTGCGGAGCAAGGCCGGATGAAAAATGCAAAGCTTAATTCACCTTTTTCAATGATTGTTCCAGCCCCCTGGAATAATACGTTTTCCATTTTCCATTATCATCAAAAATGAAAAACACTTCCAGGTTAAGTGTTTTGTGCAACGCTAAAAATTGAATTGCTTTTTCCATTCCCATCACCATAAAAGCTGTTGCATAAGCATCAGCTGTCATACAATCATCTGCAAAAACTGTTGCACTCAGCAGGCTATGTTTAGCGGGGTAACCCGTACGCGGATCAATAATATGCCCATACTTACGACCATTTTCTTCATAAAATCTTCGGTAGTTCCCTGAAGTGGCCATAGCCCTGTTATACAGTGGCAGTACAGCCTGGTAGGGATCGTCTGTTTCGGGAACTTCCCCTGGCCGTTCGATGCCTATCTTCCACATTTCTTTACCGGGCTTTTGGCCTTTCGCTTTTACCTCACCGCCAAGTTCCACCAGGTAATTTGAAATATTTTTGCTTTCCAGAAATTCGGCAATCCGGTCAACAGAATAACCCTGTGCGATGGCATTGAAGTCCAGCATTATCAAGGGATGCTCCTTTACAAGTCTCCCCTTATTCAAGGCAATTTTTCTAAACCCCACATATTTCAACAGGCTGTCAATCTTTGCACTGTTTATTTTTTCTTTTTCAGCAAAACCAAAACCCCAGGCATTGACAATCGGAGCCACCGTAATATCAAACTGGCCATCTGTCATTTCTGCAACGGCAATTGCCCGATCAAAAACGGACGTAAAATGCTCATCCGCCTTAACTATATCGTCATTTTGATTAAACTTCGAAATAACAGAAAACGGGTTATAAGTTGACAGGGATGTATCTAATGCGCGGAGGAGAGAATCAATCTCTTTTTGGTAATCTGCTGATCCGGGTGAAAAATAACTCACATGATAAGTGGTGCCCTGCGCGGCCCCTGAAAGCTTAATTAAAGGTACACTTACAGCATTGCAGGAGAGGCAGGATGCAAGGATATATAATTGAATCAGGGGCAATTTCATCAGCGGTCAGATTCATTTTAAAAGGAGCATGATTGATACCATGATCATCCGCCGAAATCATCATAAGCTATATTCTCTGGGGGAACCCCAAGATCATCCAGCATTTTAGTAACGGCGGCATTCATTGCCGGCGGGCCGCAGAGATAATATTCAATATCTTCCGGATCATGATGATTTTTAAGGTACTGATCAAAAAGCACCTGGTGAATGAAACCCGTGTACCCGGTCCAGTTATCTTCCGGCAATGGCTCGGATAAAGCGATATTGTATTGAAAATTCGGGAATTCTTTTTCTATTTCCCGGAATTGCTCCGTGTAGAAAACTTCCCGCAATGAACGACCTCCATACCAGTAAGATACTTTTCTGTTCCTTTCTTTTTGGGTATGGAATAAATGAAAAAGATGAGAGCGCAAAGGAGCCATGCCGGCGCCACCACCAATGTAAATCATTTCCCGGCCGGTGTTTTTAATATGAAAATCACCAAATGGTCCCGCGATCATTACTTTATCGCCAGGCTTTCTTGAAAATACATAGGAAGAACAAATTCCGGGATTCACCTCCATGAATTTCCCTGCATTCCGGTTCCATGCGGGGGTTGCCAGCCGGATATTGAGCATAATGATATTTCCTTCAGCAGGGTGATTCGCCATCGAATAGGCGCGAAAAACCGGTTGTTGATTCTTCATGGCAAGGGACCAGATATTGAATTTATCGTAATCACTTTTAAACCGATCGTCTATATCAAACAAATCTGTTTTGAAGTTGACTTCGCAGGGTGGTACGTCAAGCTGAATATAACTTCCTGATTTAAATTCAAGAAATTCACCTTCCGGCAGTTTCACTACAAACTCCTTAATAAAAGTGGCCACATTTTTATTAGACACCACTTCACACTCCCATTTTTTAATCCCAAAAACTTCCTGGGGCACGATGATATCCATATCCTGCTTTACTTTCACCTGGCAACCCAGGCGCCAGCTATCCTGTTGTTCCTTCCTGGTGAAATAAGGTATTTCTGTTGGCAGGATTCCACC
>JBGSHT010000002.1:0-47739 GCA_041752135.1 Chitinophagaceae bacterium
TCTGACCGTGAACATACCTCAGGGGTTGTTTAGACCGGGATCCGCTCTCACTCTTTTTCACTTTGTAATCCAAAACTATTGGCTTGTAACTTATAATCTCAAAGAGCTATTTACTTATTTTTGTAAACATAGGAGACCGAGATCCGTAGGTGTTCCATAGCGCCCTTTGTGCCATAGCGGTAAAATGCATCTCACCGCTAAGTCGCAATGATATCCCGTATCACCTCCCCATGCACATCCGTCAACCTGAACGGCCTTCCCTGGAATTCAAACGTCAGTTTCTCATGATCAAAGCCCAGCTGATGTAAGATCGTTGCCTGGATATCATACACAGACGCCTTCCCCGACACCGCATTATAACCGATCTCATCCGTCTCCCCATAACTGAACCCTTTTTTAATACCACCACCGGCCATCCACATGCTGAACGCATCCACATGATGGTCGCGGCCCTTAAAGGGATTCTGTTTGCCTTCGCGGTTTTCCTGCATGGGCGTGCGGCCAAACTCACCGCCCCAGACCACCAGCGTATCTTCCAGTAAACCCCGTTGTTTTAAATCCAGGATCAGCGCCGTCATGGCCCTGTCTGTCTGCCGGCATTTGTTGATGAACCCAACGTCAATGGCTAAGTCGGAATCCGTACCGTGACTGTCCCAGCCCCAGTCGAATATCTGCACAAAGCGAACGCCTTTCTCAACCAGTTTTCGGGCCAGTAAAATATTATTTGCCAGTGAAGCTTTGCCCGGCTTCGTGCCGTATAGTTCATGGATGTATTCCGGCTCATCGTTTATATTCATCACTTCAGGTACCGCGATCTGCATATTGAATGCCATTTCATATTGCGCGATGCGGGAGAGTATCTCCGGGTCGCCAAAAGTATCGTAGGTAAGTTTATTCACGTCATTGATGGCATCTATTGATGCCTTACGCAGATCGCGATCCATGCCGTGGGGATCTTTAATGAAAAGCACCGGTTCACCTTCCGACCGGCACTGCACGCCCTGGTAGACCGATGGCAGAAACCCGCTGCCCCAGACGCTTTTGCCCGCATCCGGATTTTTGCCGCCGGAGGTGAGCACCACAAAACCGGGTAGGTTGCTGTTCTCTGATCCGAGTCCATATGTTGCCCAGGCGCCCATGCTCGGCCGGCCGAGTCGCGGTGTGCCGCAATGCATCAGCAGTTGGGCGGGACCGTGATTGAACTGGTCGGTCTGCACCGCTTTGAGCACGGTAACCTCATCGGCTACCTGCCGAAAATGGGGGAGGTGATCGGAGAGCCACAATCCGCTCTCGCCATATTGTTTGAAACCCACCTGCGGACCAAGCATCTTGGGAACACCGCGAATGAAGGCAAATTTTTTTCCTTCGAGAAACGACTGCGGGCAATCCTGCCCGTCGAGTTTCTGCAGGTCGGGTTTATAGTCAAATAATTCCAGTTGCGAAGGCGCACCGGCCATATGCAAATAGATCACTGATTTGGCCCTGCCCGGGAAATGCGGCAGCTTCGGCATCATCGGGTGCATGGGATCAAATAGGCTGTTAGCCGCTGTGGCTGCCGGTTTCTTTGACCCAAGCCAATCACAGCTTCCTAAAAAAGACCCCAGCGCCATCATACCTATGCCAGTGCGGCATTCTTTTAAAAAATGCCGCCTGGTAACAAACTCCAGCGCCTTCTGCCTTATTTCTTCGCTCCTTCGTTCCATTGCGGTTAATTTTTCGTAATCACCTCATCCAAATTCAATATCGCATTCGTCACCACCACCATCGCCGCCGTCTCCGCATTATTATGCTCATCCTGCACACCGATCATCTCACAGGTTTTATCCTTATCCTTTTTAAACCGATCCAGGGCATCATTATACAATTTTACCAAAATGGCCTCTTTCTGATCAGTTATCGGATATCCCGTCGCCCGCTCATAGGCCTGCCTGATGATCTTCGGGTAATCATTGCCGTTTGTACTCATCAGCCGGTATGCCAGGCGCCGCGATGCTTCGAGGTAAGCTGAATCATTCAAGGTAGTGAGCGCCTGCAAGGGCGTATTGGTCCTGATCCTACGGGAAACACAGACCTCCCTTGCCGATCCGTCGAAACTCAGCATCGACGGGTAGGGCGCGGTCCTTTTCCAGTAAGTATAGATCGCCCGACGGTATTGGTCTTCCCCGGTACTTTTTTCCCAGCTTTGCCCGTTCCAGGGCGAGAGCCAGATGCCGCCGGGCTGGTAGGGCATCACACTGGGGCCGTACATTTTGGGACTCAGCACACCGCTGATCGCCAGCGCCTGGTCGCGCATCTGTTCTGCGGTTAACCGTACCCGTGGCCCTCTGGCATACCAGCGGTTATACGGATCTGCTGCAAGGGCTTCCTTGCTTATCCTGGAGTCCTGCCGGTAGGTGGCAGACATCACGACTTCTTTGAGGAGTTTTTTGATGCTCCACTGGTCCTCGTGCATGAACTGCCAGGACAAATGATCCAGTAATTCAGGATGCGTGGGACCGATACCCTGTGTACCGAGGTCCTCGAGTGTTTCCGCAAGCCCTTGTCCGTATAACTGCTCCCATATGCGATTGACAAGCGTCCGGGCAGTGAGTGGATTTTTTGTATCGGTCAGCCACTGTGCCAGTCCCAGCCTGTTTCTTGGCGCTCCCGGCGGCATAGGGTTGAGTGCGTGTGGCACATCCGGTTTTACAGCGGCACCTTTTACCAGCCAGTTCCCCCTTTCAAAAACATGGGTCTGTCTTTGCAGGTCATTTGGATTCTCGAGTAAAATTGGTGTGACAGTTGCTTGTGGCTTCCAGATCAGTTTCCAAAACTGCGCATAGGCGCTGTCGTAACCTGGTTTTCCTTTACCGGGAAAGGGCTGCGTGAAATAGAACCAGTCGAATTGCGCTCCGTTCTGGTCATTATTTTTCAGGGAAGTGCTGTTATATTCAAAGTGCAGATCATGGGTGCCGGTCACTGCGGGTACGCTGATTTCCTGCAGCCCCCAGCCATCTTTGGTTGGCTTGAGTGCGAACTTCGTCCATACCGGGCCGCTTGCACTGTCGAGCCGGATGGTCAATTGTCCGTCTTTTGGCCAGGCAAGGTACCGGAAAAGTAATTGGTTTTTTCCCGTAAGGTTGATCTTACGGATACGGGCAGCCGATTGTTTGCGCATGATCAGCCACTTGGTATCTGCCAGTTCGCTGTTTACAAAGGAATCCGCCACGAGGCTGTTGACGGCGGGTTGCCAGGTTTTTAAAAAATGTATGATGCGGTTGCTTTCTTCCTTGCTTGTACTGTTGTACAAATATGTTTTTAGTTTGTCGAACCGGATGCTGTCGTCCTTTTTAAATTCATGCAGCAGGGGATAATCGGCATAAGTATCTTCATCCCTGGTATTATTATAGAAGGCGAGGAACTTATAATATTCTTCATGCCTGAAGGGATCGTAAGGATGGCTATGGCACTGCACGCAGGCGAAAGTGGTGCCCATCAGCACTTCCCAGGTAGTATTCACGCGGTCCATTACCGCAGCGGTCCTGAATTCCTCGTTCTCCGTGCCGCCTTCGTCATTGGTCAAAGTGTTCCGGTGAAAAGCGGTGGCAATGAGTTGTTCATCACTGGCACCGGGCAGGAGGTCGCCGGCAATTTGTTCGGTGAGGAATTGATTATAGGGTTTGTCTTCGTTGAAAGATTTGATCAGCCAGTCGCGATAACGCCAGATCGACCTGCTGTCGTCGCGTTCATATCCTTTTGTATCTGCATACCGGGCAAGGTCCATCCAGAGTGCCGTCCACCGCTCGCCATAGGTTGGCAGCGACAATAAAGTGTCCACCAGTTTTTCATAAGCCCGCTCGCTCGAATCCTTCAGGTATGCCTCGGCGATAGGTTCAGGTGCAGGTAATCCCGTAAGGTCCAGGCTCACACGGCGAAGCAAAATTCGTTTATCTGCTTCCTGCGAAGGCTTCAGTTTAAGTTCTTTTTGTTTATCAAGGATGAACCAGTCGATATCATTTTTCACCCACTCATTTTTCGGCGCCGGTAACAATCCCCATAACCTGCCTTTTGGACTCGGGACTCCCGACTCCCTGACTGCCACATACGCCCAGTGGTCGCCCCACACAGCGCCTTCACGTATCCATTGGCGTAATAATTCGATTTCCGCTTTTGACAGGGGATCTTCATGAAGGGGCATTCTTTCGTCAGGATCTGTAAGTGTCAGCCTCCGGATCATCTCACTTTCATCCGGCTTGCCGGGAATGATGGCATATACTCCGGATTCTGTTGTGTCCAGCGCTTCCTGTCTGAACAGCAGGCTGAAGCCGCCTTCTCTTTTTACCCCGCCGTGGCAGGTGATGCATTTTTTATTCAGTAGCGGTTTGATCTCTGTATTGTAATCAACCTTATCTTTTGTAAAAATGAAGGCATAGCTGAGGATACCGATGATCACCGCAAAGATAATTAGGATGTATTTTTTACGGATCAATGCTGTCATTGGGATGGTTCTGCTATAAATTTAAGGAATTTAATCAAGACATTCCGTCTATTAAAACCAATGTGACGAAACCCTGTTTGAAATAAATTAGGGTGATTGCGCCATGTAGAGACGCAATGCATTGCGTCTCTGCCAAACAGCCAATGTGGCGAAACCCTGTTTGAAATAAATTAGGGTGATTGCGCCATGTAGAGACGCAATGCATTGCGTCTCTGCCAAACAGCCAATGTGGCGTAACCTGTTTGAAATAAATTAGGGTGATTGCGCCATGCAGAGACGCAATGCATTGCGTCTCTGTCAAACAGCCAATGTGGCGGAACCTGTTTGAAATAAATTAGGGTGATTGCGCCATGTAGAGACGCAATGCATTGCGTCTCTACGCGTGAAATAAAACCTGTTTAATAGCCCGAATCTCATCCCCATCCGGTACCTGCCACTGCAAATTTTCCTTCATCTCCGCATTCACATATTCCATTCCGCTCTCCCGAATGATCCCCGCCGATGTATGATATTCCGTTGCACCGCTCAGTTCCATCAGGCCTTCTATATTGCCCGAACGAACACCCGCTCCTGGCATTATAACGATCCTGTTATCCGCTCTTTCCACCAGTTCCCTGATCAGTGAAATACCCTCAGCGGCAGTAGGCATCAACCCACTGGTCAGTATCCTTGTACAGCCACAACCAATAATATCTTCCAGGGCTTTAAAAGGATCATTCACGCGGTCAAATGCCCGGTGAAAGGTAACCTCCATGGGATATGCCAGTTGCACGAGTTCCCGTGTACGTTTTGCATCTACGGTTCCATCAGCATTCAGCAGCCCCAGCACCACGCCATCGCAGCCATGGTCGCGGCACTGGATGATATCATCCTTCATGATCAGGAATTCATCATCCGTATATAAAAAATCACCACCTCGCGGCCGGATCATACAAAAAACGGGAATTCTGCACCGCTCCTTTGCCGCACGGATCATGCCATAGGAGGGCGTGGTGCCGCCTTCACCGGGATTGGCACAGAGCTCGATCCGGTCGGCGCCGTTGTCCTGCGCAATGCTGCAGGCTTCAATGGTAAATGCTATGACTTCAAGTATATAACGCATACGAATACACTAAATTATTTAACCGCGAAGAAACGAGGATCAATGAAAATAATACGCACTCTCCAGCACCTTCTCTTCTTTCCCGCTTTTTACAGAATACGTAAACCCTTTCTGCAACGCAAACGCTCCGTATTCCCCTTTTTTATTCAAAGCGAGAAACCCTACCTGTATTGTTTTGGCCTTGGCCGGGTCCCTTTTCGCGATCCTTTCCACCGCTTTTTTACAGGCTTCGAAAGGGGAGTGGCCCTGACGCATAAGCTCCACCGTTAGGTGAGATCCCACACAGCGGATCACTTCTTCACCCACGCCGGTAGAGGTGGCCGACCCGATCTCATTGTCCACAAAAAGCCCGGCGCCAATGATGGGGGAGTCGCCAACGCGGCCGTGTAATTTATAGGCCATGCCGCTGGTGGTGCAGGCGCCGCTGAGGTTGCCCTTTGCATCAAGCGCCAGCATGCCGATCGTATCGTGATTGTCGATGCTGCCGGGCATGATCGGCTCATTATTTTCTTTTTTGTACAATTGATTTTCAATATTCGCCTTGGGTTCGTATTTGGATGTTTTCAGCCATTCCTTCCAGGCTTTTTCGCTGGCGGGGGTGAGCAGGTTTTCTTTGTTGAAACCCTGCGACAACGCAAACTGCAAGGCGCCGTCGCCCACAAGCACCACATGCGGTGTTTTTTCCATCACCAGTCGCGCTACAGCGATCGGGTGTTTGATGTGTTCGAGGCACATCACCGATCCGCAATTGGCAAACTCATCCATGATACAGGCGTCAAGCGTCACGCGGCCATCGCGATCGGGGAGTCCGCCGTATCCTACCGACTGGTTGCTTTCATCAGCTTCGGGGATCTTCACGCCGGCTTCCACCGCATCCAGTGCTCGGCCACCTGCGCCAAGGGTTTTCCAGGCTTCGGTATTGGCGGCCTTGCCAAAATCCCAGGTGGAAATGACGATGGGTTGGTTGGGGGCTTTCTGCCTGGCCACTAAAGATTGAAAGGAGCTAAGCAGGGGTACGCTGATGCCGGTTACCCGGAGAAAATGTCTTCTTTGCATATGGCTGTTTTAGTGATGGGCTACGGATAATTTTTTGAGCATGGCATCTGATGCCGGATCCGAATAAATACCGTAAGCATTTACCAGGAGCCCTTTCATTGTTCCGTCATTGGATTCAATGGCATATAAAATGGATGAATCATCAGGGTTGCTGTTGCCTTCGAAACGAAAAAATTTTACGATTTCAAACTGGCTTGGATTAAGGCAAACACCGTTATCTCTGCACAGCAGGTTATCGAATGCAATATTGAAATCCAGGATATATCCTTCAGCCTTAAGTGCATTCATGGCTTCTGATAAGGTATCGTAGGCAGGCATTTTCTTTTAAAAATAAGCATATTTGTTTGAACCTTTAACCGCAAAGACACAAAGGTGCTAAGAAAAAAATTAGGTTCACTTTGCGTTCTTCGTTGCATAGCGGTTAAATTTTATATTTGTAATATGATCAAATCTGGTAAGTTTATCCTTATTTCTATAGTTTTTATTCTTCTTAATTCTTGTAATAATTATAGAGAGTTGCACCCCGTTGTCCTGCAAACCGATTTCGGCCTCAAAGACGGCGCCGTGGCAGCCATGAAAGGGGTGATTGTTGGCTTGGATCCGGCTATAAAAATATTTGATCTCACCCACGAAATCCCCGCATACGATACCTGGGAAGCGGCTTACCGGCTGCGGCAAACGGCAGAATACTGGCCCGCCGGTACCATCTTTGTTTCAGTGGTTGACCCCGGTGTGGGAACCGATAGAAAATCAATAGTGCTCAAAACAAAAAGCGGCCATTATTTTGTTTCTCCTGATAATGGCTCGCTGACCCTTGTAAGTGAACAACTGGGCATTGCGGAGGTAAGGCAGATCGATGAAGCCATCAACCGCAGGCAATCGTCCGGATCTTCATATACTTTTCACGGTCGCGATGTTTACGCATTTACCGCCGCACGCTTAGCTGCCGGCGTCATTACTTTTGAACAGGTTGGAAAGCGATTACCCGATACCGTTACCATGATACGATATCAGAAAGCAGTTATGCAAAACGATACGATCCGTGGAATGATCCCCATTCTTGACATCCAATACGGTAATGTATGGACGAATATCCCGGATTCACTGATGGGATCCTTTAAATATGGTGATTCTGTTTCATGTAATATCCTTCACAATGGCGGATTGAAATTTTCAGGCCGTATTCCCTTATCGAAAACCTTCGGCGAAGTGGCGCCGGGCCAGGTAATGGCCTATTACAACAGCCTTATGCAGTTTTCCCTCGCCATCAACCAGGGCAATTTTGCTGATTCATTTCATGTCGGTACCGGTCCTGATTGGCAAATTGCTTGCTGGAAGTAACGTATCTTAGCATCTTCTTTTTAGCGGTTAATTTAAATATATGGCTCGACCTGGAAGATTCAATGGAGATGACATCCCCAAAGCAAAACTCACCAAGGAAAACTGGAAAGAAGCCCTGCTCGTTTTCAACTACCTCAAACCCTACAAAGCGGCATTTTTCACCGGCCTGCTCGTCATCGGACTCTCCAGCATGACCACACTGGCCTTACCTTATTTCTTAAAACAACTTATCGACAGCGCAGATGCACTCCGGCAGGGAAAGACAGCCGTAGCGCCGGGTACCATTGCTTTATGGATGCTCGGGATCCTGATCATACAGATGATGCTTTCATTCACGAGGGTATATCTATTCACCCGGGTAGGCGAAAATGCATTGGCCGACCTGCGCATCGATGTCTATAAAAAAATGATCCGCCTGCCGATGGATTTTTTTGCACAAAGAAGAGTGGGTGAATTGTCGAGCCGCCTTAGCAGCGACTTATCACAGATCCAGGATGCCGTTACCTTCATGCTGGCGGAGATCATCCGCGGTATTCTGACCTTAGTGGTTGGCATTGGTCTGATCCTCTATATCTCCCCAAAGCTAACCCTGATTATGCTTTCGGTGATTCCGGTAGTGGTAGTTATTGCCGTGATCTTTGGTAAATACATCCGTAAATTATCCCGCAAGGCGCAGGACCAGCTGGCCGATTCCAATACCGTAGTACAGGAAACCCTGCAGGGCATTGCCAACGTAAAGGCATTTTCCAATGAGTGGTTTGAGACGGACAGGTATACCCGAAGTTTGAAACAGGTGGTGGCCCTGGCCATGCAAAGCGGTAAAGTGCGGGGATTGTTTATTTCATTCATGCTTTTCAGTCTCTTTGGCGCGATCATCCTCGTGGTTTGGTTTGGCGTGGGACTGATGCAGGAAGGAAAACTCAGTTTCGGCGACCTTACGGCTTTTGTGGTGTATACATCTTTTGTCGGCGGCAGTATGGCGGGCTTTGCAGACTTGTACAGCAATCTCCAGAAAACACTTGGCGCCACACAAAGGGTACGCGAACTGCTGAAAGAAGAAACAGAGCTGGTAAATATCACGGAAGAAGCCATTGCACCGGAAAACCTTTTACACGGCGAAGTGGAATTCAGGCATATTGCTTTTTCGTATCCGTCGCGCAGGGAACTGACCGTTTTAAAAGATATTTCTATACACGCTAATAAAGGACAGCAGATCGCCTTGGTAGGGCCAAGTGGTGCGGGTAAATCCACGATTTCATCCTTATTATTACAGTTTTACCAGCCCGACAGCGGCGCCATATATTTCGATGACAAGCCGGCCAGCAGCATTCCTTTATCACAGATCCGTTTACAGATGGCCGTGGTGCCCCAGGATGTGCTGCTTTTTGGCGGTACCATCCGGGAAAATATTGCCTATGGTAAACCGGATGCCACGCTGGAAGAAATCGAAGCCGCGGCGCAGAAAGCCTATGCGCATGAATTCATCAAAGGTTTCCCGGAAGGCTACGAAACCCTGGTAGGCGAACGCGGGATCAAATTATCCGGCGGCCAGCGGCAGCGTATCGCCATTGCCCGGGCCATCCTGAAAGATCCGGTCATTTTGATCCTGGATGAGGCCACCAGTTCGCTGGATTCGGCATCAGAATCCCTGGTACAGCATGCGCTCGAAAACCTGATGAAAAACCGGACATCCTTTGTGATCGCCCATAGGTTATCAACCATCCGGAATGCAGATCAGATCATTGTGCTGGATAAAGGCCTGGTTAAAGAATGCGGTACGCATGAAGAATTACTGGCTATGGAAGATGGGCTGTACAAGAGTTTGAACAAATTCCAGATGGACCTGGATTAACCGCAAAGCAACTAAGAACGCAAGGTTTTAACAAGCATAATTTATCCTATAATTTATATTATGTTAAATAGGATATTCCTCGTTTTCTTCCTTCTTCTAGGTTAATGTATTTCCTGGTGTTCCCACAATTCCCTGAAATATGCACTACTCTTTAACAACTCATCCAGCTTTCCTTCCGCAACAATATCACCTTTCTCCAGCACATAGATATAATCAAAATGCCTGAGCAAATGCAACCTGTGAAGCGAGGAAACGATCACCTTATCTGAAAATTCCTGGAACAACTGGTGATAGATCTTTAGTTCGGTTTTGGGATCAATACTGCTGGTTGGTTCATCGAGTAAAACGATATCGCTTTCCCGGGCGGCAAATAATCCCCGGGCCAGTGCCAGCCTTTGTTTTTGCCCGCCCGATAAATTCACCCCCTTCTCCACGATATTACTTTGAAGGCCCTTAGGTAATTGTTCAATGACCTCCATAAAATGTACCTGCCTGCAGATCCGGTTTATTTCTTCTTCGGTATGCGATAAACCCAGTGTGATATTGTATTCGATGGTGTTTTCAAAAATCTCCGGTTCCTGCGGGAAAAGTGTAACGTGTTCAGACAATACCGCTATGCCTTCTGCCTGTTCCTCTCCGTTTATACGTACCTGGTAACCGCTTTCGGGTGGATATAAGCCGCGCAGAATGGCCAGTAAGGTGCTTTTGCCGCTGCCGCTCTCACCCACCAATGCGATCCTTTTTCCTCTTTCAAGTTGTATATTGAGGTTTTGCAGCCCTGCGGAAAAAGCAACGGGCGTGCCGACAACTGTTTTTTCCAGGTGATGATGAAAATTCAGGTTTTGTATACCGATGGTTTTCCAGTCTTCGGGTAGCGATCCCTGTGACTCTGGCAGGTGATGTTCCTCATACGCTGCCGGGATCAACAGAGCTGTCTTTACATCTGTTGCATACCTTACCACATCGGTATATAAATATGCCACATTATGAAATACACTGGTGAACCTTTCCACATATCCGGCCAGCGTTACGAGTCCGCCCAACAGAAAAACTTCCCCGGGTAACCAGTGCTGCCAGACATACCCTACGATCACCACCACATAGATCAACCCTACCATCATATCTGTCACAAACCATTTCCATTCGTTGATTAGCGAATTTTTCTGGAAGGGCCGAAATATGTGCATGATCCGTTCCAGCAGGGTTCCTTCCATTCTCTTTTGCAGGCGCAGGGTTATCACCGTGATCACATTGGATAAGCCGTCGAATAAAGTGGATGACACCACATGTTCTTTTTCATTTACTTCATCCAGTGTCCTGATATAGGGCTTGTCAAATACCAGGATGATGAATACCACCACCACACCCAATCCAAGTGCAATCGTTCCAAACAATGGTGAGAACCAGATCATGGCGACAAAAGAAAAAATGAATTTGAAGAAAGTATGCACATACTCAAATCCCCTTTCAAAAAATCCCCGCAATGCCTCATGTGCTTTCCTGACGCGGTTGATGATGGATCCTGAATGATGGTCCTGGTGCCACTTTACGGGCAGGCGCAGGGTTTTATGATACAGTTCCATTAGAAAGTTCCGGCCCATGTTGAAAGCGAGCTTCCGCTCTACGATCCGTGAGGGTCCGTGTAATAACCATTCCAGTAATTTGATGCCGAGGTATGAGAAAGCATATTTCCAGGCATGCATCAGGGCATCCTGGCCATTCTGTTGTATATCATTTATAAACAGCCCCCACAGCACCGGGATCATAGAAATGGCCAGGTTGCTGAGCATGAAAAGGATGTATATGAGCACATATTGCTTTCGCTCAGCCCGTGCATAGGTCCAGGCGGTCTTGAGTAGAAAGAGATATGGGTTCTGCTGCAGGGATTTCATCTTGGAGGTATCAGCCGTTTCTTCAGCTAATCGTTACCGTTGGTTGTTTTTCTATGATGAAACGGATAAGTTCATCCAATTCAATACCGGCGCGCTGGCAGCCGTCTGCGATGTCTTCGCGGGAAACACTGGCGGCGAAACTTTTTTCTTTCAGCCGCTTTTTCACCCCTTTGAGTTCCATGCCTGCATAGCCTTCCGGCCGCATCAGTGAATAGGCATGTACCAGACCGCTTAATTCGTCAAAAGCATAAAGCATTTTATCCATTTTGGTCACGGGCTCCACGCCAAAATGCAGCGGGCCATGGGATGCAATGGCATGTATGATCTCCGGGTCAATATGCCGGCTTTCGAGTTCTTCGATGATCTTTTTACAATGCTGTTCCGGCCACTGGTCCCAGTCGGCATCATGCAAAATGCCCGCCATCTCCCATTTCCAGGCACCGGCCTCATCGAGTCCTTCTTTATCCTTCGCCCAATGGTACATGAGCGCGCCTACCTGTTTCATATGCAGGAGGAGTTTTTCGTTTTTTACCCATGCTGTGAGAATGGTATTGGCTTCTTCGCGGGTGAGGACATTTCCTGTATCTGCGGGATTGCCAAATTCTGTGCGGCCTAAATGTAAACTCATAGTAAATATATTAACCGCAAAGTAACAAAGTTCGCGAGGAATTTCATATGTACTTCCTTGCGGTTAAATATAAGAAAAAAGGGAAAGCTCTCGCTTCCCCTTCTCGGTTTTTATATCAAGGACATCTTATTCGTGAGCTTTGTCCGCTTCGTCATATTTCTTCTCGTAGAAAGTAACTTTAGCATTGTCTTTTTTCTTGCCATAGCTATAGCTCAGCAGGCTGCAGGAAGATTTGAAATTTGATTTTTCTGATACTTTCAGTTTACCCAGGGTGTCATAATGTTTGAAAACTTCTTCCAGGTAAGGAATAGCTTTGTCAGCAACGGCAACTATCTCAGCGTTAATATCCGCTTTCTTCTTTACATCTTCCGGCTTGGTGCCTTTGATCTTACTGGCTTCTTCATCTTTGATAAGCATCACATTATAATAGTGCTTGCCAAGGGATAATTTGGATTCAAATGACTCAGGCTGAAGTTCAATGGCTTTCTTGTACAGTGCTTCGATCTTTTCGCAACGCTTGTCATAATCAGCGGGGCGTTTGCTGGCTTCTGTAACGTGTGTGGCGGCAAATAATTCAGTAGCATAATCAATGGTCACGTTGAAGTTGTTTGGATTTTTCGCAAGCACTTCATCATACTTGGCAAACAACGCATCATTATTCCCCTTCTCTCTCACAAAATCCAGTTCCAGCAAAGGCATATAATCATCTTGAGGATATAATGCCATACCGGCATTGATATACTTCAACATATTTTCCTCATCCTTCTTATCGTAATAATATTTAGCAAGGTAACGGTAAGAAGTGGCGTTTTCCGCCGAACCGCCAACATTGGCATCGGCCAGCTTTTTAAAATACATCACTGCTTCATCCTCTTTCTTGGCGTTCATGGCCGATAAAGCGGTATAATAAGTGATGGTGGTATCTAATTTATATAAGCCCCATCCCTGGTCGAAAATATAAGATCCAACGGTGCCGGTATTTTTGAAAATGGCGAGTGCATCATCATATTTCTCGGTGTTATAAAAATTGGCGCCTTCTTCAAACCCACTGGTATATAAATTAAAAACAGGCTGATAATTATCTACCGTAAGATACAGTGTTGTAGAATTCTTGTCTATTTCCATTGCTTTTTTAAACGCGTCCAGTGCAGTCATACGAGCATCCGGATTAGCAGCCCTGAGTTCAGGGTTCACTGCCATGGCGCTGTAGACTTTTCCTTTCAGGTACCAGGCTTCTGCATTTTTCTGGTTCTTGGGATTGGCAAGCATCTGGTCGATCATGGTCTTGGCACCGGTAATGTTATTAGCGGCAATTTGTTCCTTTACCTTTTTAACATCCTGCGCAACAGACACCTGTTGTATTACGGCTAATAAAATAATAAAAAGAGCCTTCTTCATTGTTGTGTTATTTTAAATGAAAAGTTACGGGTTTACTGGTTCTGTTTCTCCTTCTGCACTGGTTTCAGGTGGTGTTTCAGGTTTTGCATCTGTATTTCCTTCCGCTTCCGTAATTTCCGGAACCACTGGTTCACTTAGCTCATCCAGCTTTGTGATGGCGGCAATTTCATCGGTCTCATCAAGCCTGATGAGTTTCACACCCTGTGTTGCCCTGCCCAGTTCGCTGATCTGTGAAACGGCCATCCGGATGGTTACACCGGAGATACAGGTGATCATCAGATCCTCTTTCTCTGTTACATCCAGGATACCTACAAGCCTGCCGGTTTTTTCGGTTACACTGATGGTCTTCACCCCTTTGCCTCCCCTGTTGGTTATGCGGTATTCATCGATGGCGGTTCTTTTACCATAGCCTTTTTCCGATACCACTAAAACCGTCCTGCTTGTATCTTCTTTATTTACACAAATCATGCCTACCACTTCATCCTTTTCGTCATCCACTTCAATTCCTGCCACACCTATTGCTCCCCTGCCTGTTGAACGTACTTTTTCTTCTTCAAAACGGATCGCACGGCCACTCTTAACCGCCATCATGATCTCCGATTTTCCATCGGTCAAACGCGCATCCAGCAATTGGTCGCCTTCTATGATGGTAATGGCATTCACACCGGTTGCACGGGGTCTGCTAAAGTCTTCCAAATTTGTTTTCTTGATAATTCCCTTCTTGGTACAAAGTACGATATAGTGCGATTTAACAAATTCTTCGTCTTCCAGTTTCCGTACATCAAGTATTGTGCGGATCTTATCATCCTGTGGCAATTGGATCAGGTTCTGAATGGCCCGGCCTTTGCTCTGTTTCTCTCCATCAGGGATCTGGTACACTTTCATCCAGTAACAGCGTCCTTTTTCTGTAAAGAAGATCAGGGTATGGTGCGTTGAGGCTACAAAAAGGTGTTCAATCCAGTCCTCATCACGGGTCTTGCCGCCAATGGAACCGCGTCCGCCCCTTCTTTGTATCCTGAATTCATCCGCCGGGGTGCGTTTGATATACCCTAAATGGGAAATAGTGATCACCACATCCTCTTCCTTGATGAGGTCGATCATATTTACTTCGTCATCCAGGAAGGTGATTTCTGAACGGCGTGCATCACCAAACTTATCTTTTACCTCGCGCAGTTCAGTTTTGATGAGTTCAAAACGCATGCCTTCGTCAGACAACAGGAGCCTGAGGTGAGAGATAACTTTCATGATCTCATCATACTCTTCTTTGATCTTTTCCCTTTCCATGCCGGTCAGGCGCTGCAGGCGAAGTTCCAGTACGGCCTTGGCCTGAATCTCAGACATCCCAAAGCTGGCCATCAGTCCCTGCTTGGCAGTTTCCGGGTTGGCCGACTCCCTGATCAGCTTAATCACTTCGTCGAGGTGATCCAGTGCAATGAGGTAACCCTCAAGGATATGCGCTTTTTTCTCTGCTTCCCTCAATTCATATTTTGCCCGGCGGATCACTACTTCGTGCCTGAATTCAATGAACTCCACTATGAGGTCCTTTAGGTTCAAAGTACGAGGACGGCCTTTTACCAGTGCCACGTTATTGATGCCATAGGAAGTCTGCAGGTCGGTATACTTGTAAAGCTGGTTTACCAGAACGCTGGCCACACCATCGCGGCGCAGGTCGATTACGATCCGGGTTCCTTCTTTTTCGTTTGATTCGTTGTTAACATGGGCGATGCCTTCAATTATCTTTTCATTCACCAGCTGGCCGATACGGGCGGTCAGTACATCGCGACTTACCTGGTAAGGTACTTCCGTGATGATGATCTGTTCCCTGCCGCTGGGTTTGGTATCGATATTCACTTTTCCGCGCAGCACTACCCTGCCCCTTCCGGTATGCATAGCCGCTTTCACGCCTTCCATACCGTAAATGATACCGCCACCGGGGAAGTCGGGGGCTTTTACATGAACCATGAGTTCATCTATCGTGATGTCGCGGTTTTCAATATAGGCAATACAGCCATCCACAACTTCGGAAAGGTTATGGGGCATCATATTGGTTGCCATACCCACTGCGATACCGCTGCTGCCGTTGATGAGCAGGTGCGGAATGCGGGTTGGCAATACGGTTGGCTCTTCGAGTGAATCGTCAAAGTTGGGCTGGAAATCCACGGTATCTTTGTCGATATCTTCCATCATGTAGGCTGCCAGTCGCAGCATACGTGCTTCGGTATACCTCATCGCTGCCGGACCTTCGCCATCGGGGGAACCAAAGTTACCCTGCTTGTCGATGGAAGGATAGCGCATGTTCCATTCCTGGGCCATCCGCACGAGGGTGTCATACACAGCCGTATCTCCATGGGGATGATACTTACCCAAAACTTCACCCACGATACGGGCGCATTTACGGGTGGGTTTGTTATAATCCATGCCCAGGCCGTTCATCGCAAACAAAATGCGGCGATGTACGGGCTTTAAACCGTCACGCACATCCGGCAGCGCCCTTCCCACGATTACACTCATCGAGTAATCGATATAGGACGATTTCATCTGCTCTTCAATATTCACTGGAATGATCCGGTCGTGGTCGCTGGTCTGTTCCGGTTGATTAAGGTCGTCCATAGCTGTTTTTCCTTGATTGGGTATGATTTTCTGAAGTGTGCAAATCTACCTGAAAATGCCCGTATTTCCCGAACAAAATGCTTTTTTGAAGGGTTGTATTTATCCACGTATGTGGATTAAAATGAGCGCACTATATGATCTCCGGGAACTGTCATCCGGGAGCGGAAAAACCACCTTCGAAAAACGGGTTTAAGCAGCCCTGACATTGGTTTTAACGGAAAAAAAGGGCGCTGACAGCTGATTTTGAAATTGTTTATTGTACATTTATGTTACGGATGGTTTTATGAAGAAATACCTTTTGTTGCGAAACAACAAGCAATCGGGGCCCTATACTTACGAGGAGTTAATGGAACTTGGGCTAAAATCCCAGGACCTGCTGTGGATTGAAGGGAAGAGTGCATCCTGGCGCTATCCTGCCGAATTTGATGAATTCAAGATCCACCCCTCCATCCTTAAAGAATTACCTGCAGACCTCACGTTTACCAATATACAAAACGACATCTTTGTATTCAGCCAGGATATGTCCAGGCCAATGGAACCCTTGCCGGAGGATGAACTAAGTGAATTTCCTACACTGGCCCTTTTCATGGACCCGGAAGTACACTATAGACAGACAATACCACGTGAGATAAGCAAAAAGGCCGAAATTCCTCCTCCGCCGCCTGTCCCTAAACCGGAAGTACCGCGTAAGATCAGGATGATTTTTGAAGGGCAACCTATTTCCACTGATGAACAGGATATCCCTTTGATAGCGCCGGAAATACCTGTCGTATCAAAGGTTAACCATCCGGCTGACAAACAGGTAAATGTATACGAGGAAACTGTTAAACCGGAAATCAAATCATCAGAAACGACTCCTGTTTTTTCCAGCAGGATATTTGTTACCTTACCCGCCGCCGTTAGTGATCATACTTTTTTGGTGAATAAGAAAAGAGAAATTGAGCTGCAGCAAAGTGAAGAAATGCCAAAAGATATTGTATCGCACCCTGACGAAGCCAAATCTTCAGATAATAATGAACAACCACCGCTGCCGGTTCCGGAAATAAGCCAGCCGGAATTAAAAACTGAAGTCGTTAGCGTAGTTACACCTGTTGAAAATGCGGCTACCGTTTTTAATGATAAAGCACCTGCTGAACTTCAAAATGGTGACGACTCATTTCATTTTCCGGCCAGGTCATCAGCTGAATTGACTTCAAACCTGATGCAGAAACTGGCTGTTGCCGCAGCCATTATTTCCCTGCTCGCCGTTGGTGGCCTGATTGCTAATGCGATCTTAAATCCGGATGCCTATAATTACGGGATTGATAAAAAAGAGGCTCCGCGTGTAGCTGTTTCTTCTGAGCAGTTACCAGCAATCAATGTTTCAGAAAAAACCGATACAGATTTTAATCAGCAGCCTTTGAATTTGGCCAAACCGGATTCCCATATTGAAAATGCACCAGTGTCAATTTCGTCGGTTAAAAAAAATCAGGCACCTGTAAAAAAAGAAAATAAAACAGAACAAACCTCCAACCAGGTTCCTCAGGCTGAACAAACTGTTTCTGCTGAAACCGGTTCTGAGATTTCTCAACAAAAAGAAAAAGAACCTGAGCCTGATCCAAGGGAAGAAACCAGGAGAAATATTAACAGCCTCGTGAGCTACCAGCTGAATAATTACAAGGTCAATGCTTTTGGCGGCGTAAGTGATTTTGAAGTGACCATCAACAACGGTTCATCTTATCCGCTTGACCTGGTGGTTGTTGAAATTAAATATATCCAGTCAAACAAGAAAGTATTCAAAACCGAGCGCCTTGAATTCAGGAGTGTTGCCCCCAATGGAAAACAAACCCTCGGTGTGGCCAAAACCAACAGGGGCATTAAGGTTGAAACAGCAATCACCACCATTTCTTCCCGTGATCTGGACCTGAGCTATAATAACTGATAAGCGCTTTTCTACATTAAAAATTGAACTTTATCGGTCAGAACGTTTCCCAAGGATACCGGTCCGACGGTCTCCGTCTGACCGCCTGTCGAGATCATTTCCGTCAGGCGGTCAGACGTAAAATTTTACCCTCAAGGATAGTGTATACGGCGTCAGACCGGTTACTCAAGGATCCCGGTCCGACGGCTGTTATCCCCTTTCATTAAAATGAATCAACCGCAAGGTAACGATGGCGCAAAGGTTTTGGGCTTCTTTTGTTTATCTTACAGCTTTAATTCCGCTTACATGAAACATATACTGGTAATGGGTGCAGGCAAATCTTCCACATCGCTGATTGAATATCTGCTCAAAAATGCATCGCCTGAAAACTGGCATGTACATGTGGCTGATGTGCAGCATAAGGCTGCTGAACAAAAGATCGCCGGCCATCCAGGGGCAACGGCTTATGGCATTAATCCGGATGATGAAGAGGAAACAAACAGACTCATTGCTCTTTCCGATCTGGTCATTTCTCTTTTGCCTCCACATCTTCATTTGCAAGCCGCCCAAAAATGCCTTGCTGCGGGCAAACATTTCCTGAACGCTTCCTATGTATCTCCGGAGATGCAGGCAATGGATGCTGAAGCAAAAGAAAAGGGCCTGACCTTTCTTTGTGAAATGGGCCTCGACCCGGGGATCGATCATATGAGTGCCATGGAGATCATGGAAAAGATCAGGTCAAAGGGCGGGAAAATTAAATCCTTTCGCTCACATTGCGGAGGACTCATCGCACCGGAAAGCGATGATAACCCCTGGCACTATAAGATCAGCTGGAACCCGCGCAATATTGTGCTGGCGGGTAAAGATGGCGCTACATACAGGGAAAACGGAGAGGACATTCAAATCGGTTATGCGTCACTGTTTGATCCTGCCCGTATCGTTTCCGTTCCGGAGATGGGCGCCTATGCCTGGTATCCTAACAGGGACTCCTTATCCTATATCCCCAAATATCACCTGGAAGGCATCAGCACATTCATTCGCACCACACTTCGCCACCCGGATTTCTGCTTTGGATGGAAAAATATCATCGACCTGCACCTGACGGATGAATCGGTTCAATATGATACAGATGACATGACACTTTCTGCATTTTTCCAGATCCATTTCGACCGATTTGGTTTTTCGGATTGGCTGCAGGAAACCCTTTCTGCCAGGTTTAAGAATACAAAGGATTACCTGGAAAACCTGATACACATTATGGAAGCAGAAAAACAGGAAATGCCGGGCGATACAAAGAATGACGAATTCATGGTGGTGGATGATCAGGGTCATTTACAGGATATGTCTATCGACAAAATAAAAAGCCAGGCAGCATCCGGGATGGCCTTTCAGATGCATGAGGCAAACCTGGCGCTTTCCCAGTTGTTTTTCCTGGGCCTTGATTCTGATGAACTGATCAATAAAGGCAAGTGCAGTGCGGCTGATGTTTTGCAATGGATACTGGAAAAGAAACTGGCACTTCATAGCGGGGATAAAGACATGATCATCATGTTGCATGAAATCGGTTACGTGATGGATGGCCAGGAAAAAAATATCCGGAGTTCACTCGTGGTAAAGGGCCGCGACCAGGTACATACAGCCATGGCACAAACCGTTGGCCTGCCCCTTGGCATTGCGGCAAAACTGATTCTTTCCGGTGAATTGAACAGGCACGGTGTGCTGATCCCGATCCATAAAGAGATCTACGAAAAAGTATTGCCGGAACTTGAAAAAGAAGGGATACGTTTCCACCATTCCTAGCGGCTTAGCGGTTAATGCTGTTTAAAAGTTCAAGCAATACAACCATACCTTCAGTTGCCGGTTTCTCAATAGCGGTTATCCCATTCCGTAAGCTTGTATGCGGGATCACTTTGTCAATGATATATAAAGGAACACCCGGCCTTATATAATGCACTAAACTAGCTGCGGGATACACCACCAGTGATGTACCCACCACCAGGAAGAGATCAGCCTGCCGGGTGAGCTCAATGGCCGGTTCTATCATAGGTACTGCTTCACCAAACCAGACAATATGCGGCCTGTACTGGCCTCCATCAGGAGCCTTATCACCCAAGCGAATATCGTCTCTGATCTCTACAATATGGTTTTCATCTAACTCACTCCGCATTTTGAATATCTCGCCATGCAGATGTAAAATGTTCGTACTGCCTGCCCTTTCGTGCAGGTCGTCTATATTTTGTGTGATGATCTGAACATCGAACTTTTCTTCCAGCTCCACCAGGCCATGATGCGCGGCATTTGGTTCGGCAGAGGCAACGTTTTTCCGGCGCTCATTATAAAATTTGAGTACGCGCTGGGGTGATTTATACCAGGCGCCGGGTGTGGCAACATCTTCAATGGCATAGCCTTCCCATAAGCCATCGCTGTCGCGGAATGTTTTCAGCCCGCTTTCCGCACTGATACCTGCTCCGGTGAGTACAACCAGTTTTTGCTTTTTCATATTCAACTAGATTACTGATGGGAAAACCGATATTACTCTCCTGCCATTTTGAGGATCTTTGCCCATTCCGCTTCCGTTACCGGTTGAACAGAGAGCCTGCTCAGGCGCATCAGTGCCATCTGTGCAAGTGATGGTTCAGCTTTTATCTGTGCATGCTTTACCGGGTTTTTAAGTTTTCTTACCGGCGCCACATCTACCGCCACCCAGGCTTCATCGGTTGTAGTTGGGTCCTGGTAGGCTTCTTTAACAATTTTAGCAATGCCTACAATTTCCATCCCTTCATTGCTGTGATAGAAAAATGCCAGGTCGCCTTTCTTCATCGCACGAAGATGTATACGGGCAGCATAATTCCTTACACCATCCCAGAATGTTTTTTTATCCTTTACCAGTTGATCCCAGGGATATACGGAAGGTTCGGATTTGATTAGCCAGTATGACATGGGAAATAGATATTAAGATATTAAGATATTAAGATAAAAAGATAATGAGATAAAGGGATAAAAAGATAAAATGAAAAAGGGTTAATAGGAAAATGGGAAGAAAAGATTGTGGTAAATAAGATAAAAAATACCAGATAATAAATATTAGTTTTTCGATTAAAAAGGGATTTTTATGGCTGTTTTTTTACCTTTTTATCCCTTTATCTTTTTATCCCTTTATCTTTTTATCCTATTATCAAATTTTTAATACCCTGAAGCAAGTACATCCGCCAAATGCATAGACTTCAACGGGTATCCTTTATTTTCAATCACGCCCTGTATATGCATCAGGCAACTCATGTCTGTCGATATCAGGTATTCCGCACCGGTATCAGCAGCATTTTTTGCTTTCTGTTCGCCCATGGCTACGGAAATGGGTTCAAACTTTACGGCAAATGTGCCGCCGAATCCGCAGCAAGTTTCCACGTCAGCCATTTCAACAAGTTCAAGGCCTTTAACGCCTGCGAGTAAAGTTCGTGGTTCCTTTTTAATGCCGCATTCACGCAGTCCCGCGCAGGAATCGTGATATACAGCTTTCCCTTCGAGAGATGCGCCGAAATCAGTCACCCCGATTTTATTGACCAAAAAATCGCTGAGTTCAAAGACCTGGTCTTTCAGGTACCGGAGATCATTGTTGGAAACCGAGTTTTCGAAAAGCAGTGAATAGTAGTTTCTGATAAATCCTGCACAGGATGCACTGGGTGTGACTATTATATCATTTCCGGAAAAATCTTTGAGGAATTTGGAGCAGATAGACCTGGCCTCTTCCCGGAAGCCGGCGTTGAAGGCAGGTTGCCCGCAACAGGTCTGGTTCTCATTATACCGTACACGGCAACCCGCTTTTTCCAGCACCTTCACTGTGTTAAAGGCAGTATCAGGATAAAGCTGATCCATAAAGCAGGGAACAAAAAGTTGCACATCCATTTAGAAGGAAATTAATCTACGGGTAAATTACGATGAAAAGAGTTTACTTGTTCTTTGCGTGGAACGATTTGACAAGGCTGATCATGGAGAGGGCCGTATAAGCTGCCTCTTCTCCTTTATGACCGTGTTTTCCACCGAGCCTCTCCTGCGCCTGTTGTTCGTTAAGCACAGTGAGAACACCAAAAATGGTTGGCACCGGAAGCATCAGGTTCAATTGCAGCACACCTTCCGATACTATTTTGCATACATAATCAAAATGTGGGGTATCCCCTTTTATGATGCATCCAAGCGCAATGAATGCAGCCGGTTTTTCATCACGGTATTTTACCGTTTCCCAATAACTCCTGATGGCAAAAGGTATTTCCACCGCCCCGGGAACGGTTATAGTATGTACATTTTTAAGTCCGCTTTTGGACAGGATCTTCCGGCACCCCTTTTCCAGTTCATCCAGGATGGAAGCATTCCAGTCTGTACGTACAATAACCACGCAGGCACCCTTATCTGTTGGGGTGCCTGCTGGTGTTGAAACGATCTTTTTATTGCCTTTAGTTGCCATGCAAAGTTTCTGATATATTATTTGCCTGTACCCAGGCGGGCCAGGTATTTATCTACAATGAAACCTTTTTCTGTACGGGGAAATTTGTCTTTTACTTCCTGGTATAATTCTCCTGCTTCTTTAGTCTTACCATTCATTTCAAGCAATAAAGCCGCACGGAAAAGATACTCTGAAGAAATGGCCTGGTCCTCGGGGAACAATGTCCCTGCTTTACGGTAATGGGTAACTGCATCATCTGTTTTTTTCAATTCAGAATAGGCATCACCGAGTAACCCTTCTGCCTTTGCTTCAACCTGCCTCGCGCCATTGGCATTGAAATCTTTCAGGTATTTGACGGCGTTATTATAATCACCCAGGTGCAGGTATGATTCACCGGCATATAAACGGGCGATATTACCTGTTTTGGTGCTGCCGTACTTCTTGATCACTTTCAGGAAGCCTGATGAAGTGGCGTTTCCATTGAGCGCCAGTGCAAGTGAATCATTACGGAAATGTTGTTCGGCTGAAAAAATTTCTTCCTGTGCTTTTTCTTCTGCGGGCATTTGTACAAAATACTTATACCCCAGGTAACCGCCCACCAGTAAGATAACTGCCGTACTGGCTATTAAAATTGTTTTGCTGTTTTTCTCCCAGAATCCTTTTGCCCTTACCACTATTTCTTCCGGTTCAATTTCCTCGAATTTAACGTCTGCCATTTTAATGTTACTTTTTTAGAATGAAAAGCAAAGCCGTCCGGCTATGCATAAAATGTATGAATTATATTGATCAGTCAACAATGAAAGGGTAATCCTCCTGGATGTAAACGTCTTTCAGCAATTCACTGTCATCCGGCCAGGGGCTTTCTTCAGCAAATTTCACAGACTCTTCCACTTCCAGCCTTACACGCTCGTTGATCACTTCTATTTCAGCTTCCTTTACATCAAAATCACTGAGTAATTTTGCTTTCACTACTTCAATGGGATCTTTCTCCTTATACTCTTCCACTTCTTCCTTGGTGCGGTATTTCTGGGGGTCACTCATGGAGTGCCCTTTGTAGCGATAGGTTTTCATTTCCAACAGGGTTGGGCCATCGCCTGCCCTTGCCCTTTTTACAGCCCTTGCCACGGCTTCGTGCACAGCTTCAGGATCCATTCCGTCTACTGAATCACCCGGCATATCATATGCGTCAGCTAACTTATAAATATCCACTACGTTGGATGTACGTGCTACAGAGGTACCCATGGCGTAGTGATTGTTTTCGCAAATAAAGATCACGGGCAATTTCCAGATCATGGCCAGGTTAAAGGTTTCATGCAACATTCCCTGGCGGGCGGCGCCGTCTCCAAAGAACGTGAGCGAAACATTATCCGTACCATTATATTTTTCAGCAAAGGCCAGACCTGCTCCGGTGCCAATTTGGGCGCCTACGATTCCATGTCCGCCAAAAAACCGCTCTTTAAGTCCAAAAAAGTGCATACTTCCGCCTTTTCCCTTGGAGCAGCCGGTAGCTTTTCCGTATAATTCAGCCATACAGGCTTTGGCACTGATCCCTTTGGCTATGGCCAGGCCGTGATCACGGTAAGCCGTGATAAAGCAGTCATCCGGTTTGGTGGCTGTCATACAACCTGCAGCCAGGGCTTCCTGGCCAATGTATAAATGACAAAAACCCCTGATCTTCTGCATGCCGTACAATTGGCCGGTTTTTTCCTCAAAACGGCGCAAAAGCAACATCAGTTCGTACCAATAGAGGTAAGTTTCCTTGCTGAATTTTACGGGTGCTGATTTAGTTGTACTCACGTAGTGGAATTTGAGGGGCAAATATAGGATGAAAATGCCAATCTCAAAGCCGATAAAGAGGGTGTTATCGCAAGAATTTACCGGGTTAGCTTAAGTTTGCCGATAAAAAGCCAATTGTTCTGCATCAGGCACATATCACTCACGCAATTCCGTAATTACGGACTACAGGAATTCTCTTTCCCTCAACGGGTTGTGGGACTTTGTGGCCCCAATGGCAGGGGAAAGACCAATCTCCTGGATGCGATTTACTACCTCTGCTTTACGAAAAGCTATTTTTCCCGGACAGATGCCGGCTCCGTTCAGATCGGCAGCCAGGGTTTCAGGCTGGAGGGCGACTGGGAACAACAGGGACTAAACCATAAAACAGTTTGTATTGTGCGGGAAAACGGGAAAAAGGAACTTTGGGTAGACCAGGAACAATGTCCTAAATTCTCTTCCCATATTGGTCGTTTCCCGATCGTTTTTATTGCACCAGATGACATAATCCTGATTACCGGTGGTTCTGAAGAAAGAAGGCGCTTTGTGGATACCCTGCTTTCGCAACTTGACCCGGAATATTTGAAAAACCTGATAAGGTATAACAAGATCCTGCAGGAACGGAATAGTTTTCTGAAGAAAGCTGCCGAAACGCAACATACCGATAACGCTTTACTGGAGATCCTGGATCATCAGTTATCCGTATCCGGGACGGTTATTTTTACAGAAAGACAAAAATTTATGGCGGCTTTCCTGCCGGAGGTACAAGATTTTTATGCGGTCATCACCGCTTCGGCGGAAAAGCCTTTCATTGCCTATGCCAGCCCTTTGCTGGAAAGGTCATTTGAAGAGCTTTTGCTGCATAACCGTTCCCGAGACCTGGCCATGCAGCGCACCAGTTCGGGCATTCACCGGGATGACCTGGAACTTAAACTGAATGATGAACCTTTCAAGGCCATCGCATCACAGGGCCAACGGAAAAGTTTATTATTTGCCCTTAAACTGGCCGAATTCAACATCCTGAAAAAAGCAAAAGGATTTCCTCCCCTGCTCCTGCTGGATGATATTTTTGAAAAACTGGACGAGACCAGGATGCAAAATCTGCTGCATTGGGTCTGCCGGGAAAATGAAGGCCAGGTTTTTCTTACCGATACCCATTGCAACCGGATCAGTGAAGTGATGGAAAAAATAAACGTGGCCTGCCAGATGATAGAATTATCTTAAGCACAACTATTTTTATATCAAATTTGTAAAAAATATTCCTTTGTCACAAGAAATTTCCCTCGCTAAGGCCCTCCAGCAATTTCTCCGTACCAGTCGCTTAAAATCTGGTATCCGTGCTATGCAGATCGAAGAAGTATGGGAAGAACTGATGGGAAAGACCATTGCCAAATACACGGAAAAAATCCAGATTGTCAATAACACTCTCTTCATTACCACTACAGTGGCACCTTTGAAGAATGAATTGCTATACCAGAAGAACCAGATTCGCCAACGCGTTAATGAAGCATTAGGCGAGAATATTATTACTGATGTAGTTATTCAATAGCGAAACTTTGCGGCTTATTTTCTTTGCGGTTAAAAGGCAAACCGAATAGCCAGTCCGCCAAAACTTTCAAATCCCGAACCATCACCAAATTCAAATGAAGGGTTCCAGTCAATGGAAAGATTGAGCGGTGCCCCTTTAATTTTATAGTCAACACCAATAATACCATCGATACCAAATAAGGTATTGCCGTCGTAATATTTATTATTGTAAAAACCGATATGTGCACCCGGACCAACATACCATTTTAAACCCTCCACCTGCAGCAAATCATAATGCAATTCATATAATCCGGTAAACCTGAACCCTTTGTCCCAGAAATATGCGATCCCTTCCAGGGCTGCAGTTTCTTTTACAAAATGTTTTACGGTAATAGCGCCCGGGTAAAATTTAACACCCACTGCTGTCTTGTAACTGGAAGAATTGTTTTGTGCACTGGCTGTGAATGCAAATAAAATCGCCAGCACGCTTAGTGTAAGCCTGATACTTTTCATGAAATTGAATTTCGGCAAATATCTGCCAGGCAATTCAAAATCCCTAATAAAAACCGTTAAATGTTATACATTGGAATGAATGTACTGCTGCAAATGTTCGATGGTATCTTTTTGTGCGAGCATGGTTTCTTTTACCACATCAATGATTGAAATGATACCAATATATTCATCTCCTTCAAATACAGGCAGATACCGGATATTATGATTGGTCATGATCTCCATGCATTCTTCCAGTGAGTTTTTGGGATTCACTTTGGGCAGGTATTCAGACATGATCTCTCCAACCGTTAAATCACTGGAAGATTTACCATGTAAAATTACTTTACGGGCGTAATCCCTTTCCGTAAAAAGCCCGATATACATATCATTTTCCATAACTACCACAGATCCTATATTTTTTTCCGCCATGATGCGCAAAGCTTCCAGTACTGTTTCTGCAGGTGTTACAGTAACATTAATAAGTCCTTTTCTTTTGAAGATGTCTGATACATTTTTCATATGAGTGTTTCGTTGTTACTCAATTTACAAAATATGATCTATTCCGGCAAAACAAATTATCCTTCTTTGCATCTTCATCACTTTGCAGCTCAACTCATTTTATCCTGATTCGTGGATCAAGCCATGCATATAATAAATCTGCAATGATATTGACCACTACAAATAAAGCCGCGGTAATTAAAATGCTACCCATCACCACCGGGTAATCAAGTTTTTCCAATGCGTCAACCGTTACTTTTCCTATCCCCTTCCAGCCAAAAATATATTCTACAAAAAAGGCCCCGGCCAGTAATTCTGCAAACCAGCCGGTGATGGCCGTAATAACGGGGTTCATGGCATTGGGCAAAGCATGTTTCCAGATCACTGTACGGTTAGGTAAGCCTTTTGCTTTGGCCGTACGCACATAATCCTGGTTGAGCACATCCAGCATGGCACTCCTGGTAAGTTGTGTGATGATGGCCAGGGGCCTGAGGCCAAGTGTAAGTGCCGGCAGTATGAGGTTTTGCAATTGCATGGTCCTTCCTTCAAACGGATCCAGATCAAAAAGACTGCCGGTCATATGCAAGCCCGTTACCCGGTGCCATACATAACCAAACAGGTATGCTATCAGTATACCCATGAAAAATGAAGGTGCGGATATGCCAATGATGCTGCTGAAAATCGCCGACCTGTCCATCCAGGTATTGTTTCTGATGGCCGCCATAACACCCAGGGGTATACCAATGCCGGTAGCAAGGATCAATGCAGCCATTGCCAGGATAATTGTACCAGGCAATGCTTCCATCAGTATTTTCCAAACTTCTTTTTTGCTTTGGTAAGATCTCCGGAGATATGGAATTTTCACCCCAACTTTTGTTTCACTGCCAATAAAAAAGCCGCGTAAATTTTTCTGACTGATGTCTGTTTCACTATGTATGCCTATCGGTGAAATATCGTTCAGGTAAAAGAGAAATTGTTTTCCCTTTGGCTGATCCAGGTACAGTTCTTTACGAATATTCTGTAAAGTGGCCGCATCACCTGTTTGCCCCATCACCAGCCTGGCCGGGTCTCCTATTCCCTGGAAAAGGAAAAATACTACGATCACCACGCCCAGTAAGACGAGTATGCCGTAACTTAATTTCCTGATGAAGTAGCTGGTCAAATTTTACTTAAAATTGATCTTGATATAGCGATTAAATTAATTTCATTTTACTTTTTTGCCTTGATGCAAAAAAGTAACAAAAAAAATCAAGGCTGTAAAAAAAGGGCTAAAAATTGTATCGTAAGCCTAAACCCGGCAAACTCGCCGCAGTGTTTGATCAGGGGCAATGTTGCCGCTGGCTCAGACAACGCCGGGTTTTTAACGGCTTCCTCAACAATTTTTTTAACGCCCTTTTTTTAACGCCTTTAAAACAGCCGGACGCAGTCAACCTGCCAAATATCTATTTGTTTAGCGGCTTATAAAAGGAACAACCTTCTTAAAACTGGCATAGGACCATTTGCCTTCAATTGTGCCATCTTTCAGAAGATAAATGGTAGGATCCACGCGGGCAGCGGTTTTGATCGCAACCAGGTCGCCGCGCATGACCGGGATATCAGACATGTTCAGTACAACCAATCCTTTGGCGGTATTTTCTGCATCCGCGGATACCCAAATCAGGGGTATCTTATTTTCTTTTGCGGCAGCATGAATTTTTTTCATATCGTCAGACCAGGTCCAGTCTTTTGCACCTTTAGGCAAAATCTTGGAGAAAACAATGAACTGCTGTCCGCTTTGCTGCAAAATGGCCATGGTAGTATCTGTTCCGGATGGAGCAATGATCACAAAATCCTTGATTGGTGGTTGCGCATTTCCTTGCCTGACCACTTTATCGTATCGTTTTACAAACTGGTAAAGAGAATCATTAAAGTCTGCCGGAAAATGATCTGCGTCAAATTCCACTTCTGCCCCACCCTTATTATATACATAATTGATTACGGTACTGTCGGGCAGGGAACCGGCCGGGATCTTCATTTTTTCAGGAATATTATTTCCAACTTTGTAGGGAAGGCAATCAACAACGGGTAAATAAGTGAGCACATAAAACTGCAGGCCAAAGGTAAAAATGGTGGCTGCCAGTAAAAACAACATGGACATCCTGTTTGGCAATAGCGGTTTTATGGTTTTTCTTTTGGCAAACAGTAGCAGTATCAAGGCCAGCAATACCAGGTCCTTCACAAATGACTCTCCTGCCGTTAGCTTTATACAATCGCCGAAGCAGCCACATTCGCGGATATTACCAGACAGTACGGCATAACCGGTAAGAAAAGTAAAGAAGATGATCAGTAAAAGCAGGAGCCAGCTGAACAAAGGGAACTCCCAGCCAACCAGCACGGCCACACCTGCAATGATCTCAAACCCGACCATGAGTATGGAAAATGCCAGGGTGTAATCATTGAAGCCGTGCAGCCCCCACACCTCAAAAAACTCCTGCATCTTATAACTCAATCCGGCAGGATCATTGGCTTTGATGAGTCCGCTGAAAATAAAAAGTACACCTACGATAATGCGTGATGCCTGTAATAGGATCTTCATACTTGTAAAGGATTTTTTCGGGTATTCGGTTACGTTATTTATTCTGAACGGTGCTTTCCTTCATCAATGAGTATAAGACCGAAAATGGCGTAATTGAGCATGTCCACAATATTGGCATCTATGCCTTCACTGATCCGGGTCTTACCATCATTGGCCAGTATCTGGCGGATACGTAAAAGCTTAACGAGGATGAGGTCAACAAAACTTTCCTGGCTCATGTCCCTCCAGGCTTCTCCGTAATCATGATTTTTGTCCAGCATAAGCTTCCGGGCACGGTCTGTCTGCCGGTCGTATAAAACGGCTACTTCATTTACGGAAATATCTTCAACCGATGTGCTTTCCAGGTCCAGCTGGATCAGACCGATCACACAGTAATTGACTATGCCCATGAATTCTGAGGCAACGCTGTCGCCTATTTTCTGTACCCTTTTTTCCTGGATGGTCCTGATGCGCTGGGCCTTGATGAAGATCTGGTCCACAACAGAAATGATCCGCAATACGCGCCAGGATGTGCCATAGTCACGGGTTTTATCTAAAAATACCTGCCGGCATGAGGTTATGGCCTGGTCATATTGCTGATTGGTGGTAAGGGGCATATTAATCTGCTTCTCCATAAACTTTTTTCAACATTCGGTAATAAGATCAGTGTGCCTTCACCTGGCTGATCAACTGATCCTGCATATCTCTATCTTTAGCCTTCAAAAATAACGAACACAAGATAATGTTCTCCTGGAATTTAAAAGGAACACTCCGGATCATTGAGAAACCCCTGGTAATGGGCATCCTTAACATCACGCCGGATTCGTTTTATGCGGGCAGCAGGCTCCTACAGGACGCTGCCTGGCTGGGAAAAGCTGAAAAAATGATCGCCGAAGGTGCTGATATTCTGGATATTGGCGGCCAAAGTACACGACCCGGCAGCGAAAGGATCAGTGCCGGGGAAGAACTTAACCGGGTCATTCCTGTTCTGGAACAGTTACATTTACGGTTCCCGGAAACCATTCTCTCCATTGATACCTACCAATCTGTTGTTGCCCGTGAAGCTGTAGCCGCTGGTGCCACTATGGTCAATGATATCAGCGGTGGTGAAATGGATCCGGATATGATCCGGGTGGTTGGGTCACTGCATGTTCCTTATATATGTATGCATATGCAGGGTAAACCTGAGGATATGCAAAGGGCGCCTGCCTATACCGATGTGGTGGGGGAACTGCTTGATTTCTTCCTGCGCAAACAGGCTCAATGCAGGGATGCCGGCATACATGACCTCATCATTGATCCGGGATTTGGTTTTGGAAAAACCATTGAACATAATTTCCAGTTGCTGCATAACTTAAGCGCATTCAAAATAACAGGCCTCCCAATTTTGGCCGGACTTTCCCGAAAAGCTACCATTTATAAAACCCTGGGTATTACTCCGGAAGAAGCACTCAATGGTACTACAGTGTTGAATACTATCGCACTTCAACAGGGTGCGGATATACTGAGGGTGCATGATGTGAGAGAGGCGAAGGAAGCAGTTTTATTGCTGGAGGCTTTTAACCACTGAGAAAAAAAGTGAAGTAATGAAAAATATCCGGGTTGTTGGTGCGCGCTGTTATTACGAACATTATCACTCCGAAATCTATGCGCAACACCAACAACGGCGGGTACTGAAGGTTCATGATGTGAAAGGGGCGAAGGAAGCAGTTACATTAGTGGAGGCATATAACCCGCTAAGAAAAAAAGACGCAATGAAAAGCCCCGCAATTTATGCAGGGCTTTTGAAAAATATCTTTAGCGTAAGTTTTATTGACCGCCATTTGGATTGCCGCCCGGCATCATAGGGTTTGGTCCTGCAGGCTGCTGGGGAACGTCTTTCACTTCTATCACTTCAATATCAAAGATCAGGTTCTCATTGGGCTTAATGGCCGGTGGGTTACCCTGTGGGCCATATGCAAGAATTGAAGGAATGAAGATCCTTCCTTTGCTGCCTTGCTTGAATTGTGTGATAGCTTCCAGCATACCTACAATGGCACCTTCCTGCTTGGCTACAAAATAAAATGGTTGCAGGTCGTGCTTTTGAATTTGTTTGGTTGAATCTATGTTGGAATCAAAGAATTGTCCGTCGAGGTTATAGCCGGTATACTTGATACCTACGAGCTTTCCTGAATCGGCAACCGGGCCTGTTCCTTCAGAAATCATTTCCACATAAACCTTATCACCTATTTTCTGGGCATTGATTTTTTTAGTTGCCAGGTATTTTTCGATCACTTTTAATTCAGTGTTCTTGAAATCATCGATTTCTTTCTGGTAGTCTGTTACAGCTAATTCACGGCCTTCAAAAGCATCAAGGATCTTGATGGTCATTTTTTGTTTGCCGCCTTTTTTCATGTATGGGGGCATGCCAAACTGGTTTTGCGTGGCAAGTGAATCCACAAACTGGAAACAAACCAGGCTGTCGCCCACTTTCATTTTGGAAAGAACTTCAGAAAAATCATGGTAACGGCCAACACTGTCCACCTCATCATATCCGGGGATAAAAGAATATGAACTGTTGATCAATGAATCATTGTAGGTGATCTTGTAATCAAATTTTACAAAATCGCCTTTCTTAAGTTGCTTGCCTTTGCCTTCACCAAAAATTTTATATTCCATACCGGTTTTAGATTTTTCGAAACCGATATTCTTGCAGGAACTGACCAGGATCGCCGACATAACGGTCAGCAACAGCATTGTTTTTTTCATTGTATGTTTATTGTAATTGTAAAGCATTTTCTTTCAGGGCATCTTTGAATTTCCGCACGTTCTCTTCAAGTGATAAAAAACTCCTGCCCCCGGAAGCATTATAATGGCCGCCACCTTCAAAATAAGTGCGGGCAAAACTATTGCAGTCAAATTCATCTTTGCTCCGGAACGACCAGCGCCTCTCTTCATCACGGTCAATCAGCAATGCGGCCATCTTGATCCCTTTGATCGAAAGCGGATAATTCACCAGCCCTTCGGTGTCACCGGTTTTGATGTGAAAACGAAGCAGGTCGGTTTTAGGTACTGCTATCAAAGCTGTGTTATATTCGTAAAACACTTCCATCCTGTTCACCAGCACATGACCCATAAAGCGCAGCCGGTTTTCAAGGAAGTTATCATAAATCTCTTCGTGTACCTTCGAATGGTTTAATCCTTTTTTCTTAAGTTCTGCCACCATCAAATGCACGCTCGGTGTTGTAACAGGGAACCTGAAAGAACCCGTATCAGCCATCACGCCGGCATACAGGCATTGGGCAATCTCCAGGTTGATCTTAGCAGCATGACCGGATTCAACTATGAAATCGTAGATCATCTCCGCCGTGGAACTTTTTGGGATAACACTCATGCCAAACTGGAAACTGGATGTATGCGGCTCTTCATGATGATCAAGCAGGATTTTTATCGCATGTGTCTTCTCAAGTTTCGGGGCCATGAACCTGGTTCGATGCAGGGCGTTGAAATCAAGACAAAATATCCAATCGGCATTATCGATCAGCTGGTCTGATTTTTCTCTTTGCGCCTCATAATCCAGTACATCTTTGCAACCTGGCATCCATTTCAGGAAATCTGCCCAGTTTGTTGGCGAGATCACCGTTACGGTATGTCCAAACTGTACCAGGAAATGGTACAAACCCAGGGCAGAACCCATGGCATCCGGATCCGGCTTTTGGTGCATGGTTATCACCACATTCCGGGGCTCACTTAACAGGGGGTATATTTGCTGGATAGGCTTCATAAAAGAGGCGCAAAGGTAGGGATAAGCCGCCAAAATGCAAGCAAAGGTGATATTTACAGATGCTTTATTTGATAAAAGGCATGAAATTGAGTTACCTTTGCGCCCCAACTTAATATAAAAAAGAACATATATGACTAACAGGACATTTACGATGATCAAGCCTGATGCATTTTCTAAAGGGCATACAGGCGCTATTCTGGCCATGATCGAAAATGCTGGATTCCGCATTGTTGCCCTTAAAAAAATCCGCTTGTCAGAAGAAAAAGCAGGTGAATTTTATGCCGTTCACAAGGAAAGACCTTTTTATGGTGAACTGGTTGAATTCATGAGCAGCGACCCTATCGTTGCAGCTATTCTGGAAAAGGAAAACGCAGTGGAAGATTTTCGTAAACTGATCGGCGCAACAGACCCCTCAAAAGCTGATGAAGGTACCATTCGTAAACTCTATGCAGAGAGTGTTGGAAAAAATGCTGTGCATGGCAGCGACAGCAATGAAAATGCACAAATTGAAGGTCAGTTCTTCTTTAGCGGCATGGAACAATGGTAGTCAATAACTGATTAATAATTAATAAACCTCATATGAAAATATGGGGTTTTTTTATATGTGTTCTGATGAAATATAATGCGGATTTTAAATACTATTTTACCGGCAGTTTAGTTTTATTATATCGGTCACATGTAACGTATGAAATTCACTACCACCCTTTGTTTTTTATTTCTCGCTTCCGTACTATTTGCCCAGGTTGAATTCTACCCTGATTTCAGTGTACCGGCAAAGGATGAAATCGAGATGGCTAAATGTGGCTTTGACCCTGAAGCCGAAGCAATTTTTCTCAGAAAAGATGCTATTGTAAATCCGGATGAAGATGGCCGCATGATAAGCCATCACCGGGTAAGGATTAAGATCCTGCAGGAAAAAGGAAAGGATTACGGCAATATTAAGATCCCCTTTTATCATCAATATGAATATGAGACCATCGAAGACATCCGGGCGGTGGTTGTAAATTATACCGCCAATGGTGTAAAACAAATGTCTTTCCTCGCACCAAAAGATATCTATACAAAAAAAAGGGATGCATATTATTCGGTTATCAATTTCGCACTCCCTGATGTAAGGACAGGCAGTATACTCGAATATACGTATACGAGCAGGCGAAGATCTTACCGGCCCATTGATTACTGGTATTTCCAGGATGAACTCCCCGTATTGCACAGTCATTTTGAATTTACTATCCTGCCTAATTCGGAGTTCTCCTATCGTGTCCTGCGCAGTCCGGTTTACCCCGTAAACCTGGTACAGGACAAGAACCTTGGAAAGCTTCTTTTTGACATGAATGAGTTGCCTGCTATCCGTGAAGAGCCTTTTATGGACAGCCGGAATGATTATTTACAAAGAGTGGAATTACAACTATCTTCTGTCGGGTCGGGTATTGATAAGAACCGCTTTATCGCAAGCTGGCCGGAAGCTACCAGGCAGCTCTTGAATGATGAAGAATTTGGGCTGACCCTGAACAGATCTATAAGCGGCACTTCAGACCTGGTAAAAACGGCAAAGCTTATTCCAGATGAAAAAAAGCGCATGGAATTTCTTTTCCGCGAATTGAGCAATACCATGAGCTGGAACGGATACCAGGGAATTTATATGGCCGAAAAATTAAAGACGGTCTGGAGCGAAAAAAAAGGCAGTGCCGCCGAGATCAACCTATTGCTGATCAACCTGATGATGGCTGCAGAACTTGACGCCGATCCGCTGCTTGTAAGTGAAAGATGGCATGGTAAAGTAACCACCGAACAGGCCTTTCTGAATCAATTCAATAAAGTGGTTTGTTATGTTACCATTAACGGAAAACAATTTTTCCTGGATGCCACAGACCCCCAGCCTATCATAGACCTTATTCCCAGGGACCTGCTCAATACAACTGGTTATGTAGTAAATAAAAAAGAATCCAGGTTCCTGAAATTACAGGACGATGTGCATCTGGAAAAAAGGAACATCAATTTCCTTGGAAAGATACTGGCCGACGGAACAATGGAAGGACAGGCTTTGCTGATGGATATGGACTATGCACGGATTTATACAGAAGACGCATTGCGGAAAGATAAAGGTGCCTATATCCGGAATAGCCTGATAAATCCTTACCAGGGTATGCAGATCGACAGCTTCCTTGTATCAAATTTGGAATTCGACTCACTCGCCTTGAACCAGGATGTCCGCTTTACGTATCCGTTACAGCCATCGGGTGAATACTTACTGGTGCCCATGCACCTTTTCAGCGGACTTGGACTGAATCCTTTTGTTGCCCGTAACAGGTTTACCCATATAAATTTTGGTTGCAGAAGAAGCATCACCTTCAACCAATCTTTTATCCATGATAAAAGCCTGGTCATAGATGCCATCCCAAAGAACATCTCCCTGATGATGCCGGACACAAGCATTATTTGCAAACGGATTGTGGAAAGTAACCCCGCAGAAAACAGGATAAGTGCCCGGATCACCATAGAATTCAGAAAGCCTGTTTATACCGCTGACGAATACCCGATGGTCTATGATTTCTATAAAAAATTATATGCACTGCTTGAAGAACCCATATTATTAAAAAAGAAATAAGTGTGCTAACCTTTCATGTAAATAAATACCCGAATGAAAAAAATCACTCTCTTTTTGGCCTTAGCGTTAATGACATGCATAACCTATGCACAGCAAATCATTCCTGCATATGGATCAGTAAGCAAGACGGAACTGGAAGAAAAAAAATCCCCTCAGGACGAAAAAGCTGAAGCGGAAGTACTATTTGACCTGGCCGATATTGAACTCATCTTTTATGATGGGGGCCTGGAAGTGGTAATGAAAAAACATGAGCGCATAAAGATCTATAACGAAAAGGGCCTTGAAGAAGCCAATATCAAAATTCCCTATTTGTCGCGGAATGGTATGGAGATCGTCACTAAACTGGAGGCCCAAACCTATAACCTTGACAACAGCGGAAATATTAAAATAACCAAACTCGAAAAACAGGCTGTTTATAATAAAAAAGTGAACAACAGGGTATCAAACCAGGTTTTTACTTTCCCCGAAGCGAAAGCAGGATCAATCCTGGAATATAAATATATTCTGAAGCGTAAAGTGGCCTATTTCAGCGACTGGTATTTTCAGAAAAACATACCGGTCAGGTATAGCCGCTGCACGCTTGATTATCCCGAAGAATTCATGTTCAACCCGGTTTTTCAAACCAGCCTGCCATATGGATATGATGTTCAGAAAAAAGGGATGCGCTCCATCCAGAAACTGGATATGAAAAATGTTCCGGCCTTTAGGGATGAACCCTACATGAGTTGTGATGCGGATTACCTGCAGAAAGTTATTTTCCGGTTGAACGGATATTTCTCCCCAACGGTAAGGATCAACCTGGTTGCCACCTGGCCCGAAATTATCAAAGACCTGATGGAAGATGAAGATTTTGGCCTGCAGTTGAAAAAGAATATCCCGCGAACAAAAGAACTGGATGATCAACTGAAACTCATTTCCAACCCGGAAGAAAAGATGATAACTGTGCATCGTTATGTGAAAAAGAATATGGATTGGGACGAATACACCAGCATATGGGCGCTGGATGGTGTGAAGCATGCCTGGGAGAAGAAAAAAGGGAACTCCGGCGAGATCAACCTGATCCTGGTAAACCTCCTGAAAGACGCAGGATTGCAAGCCTACCCTGTTCTTTTAAGTACCCGCGAAAATGGGCGGATAAATACGGCGAATCCGGATATTGATCAGTTTAATACAGTGATGGCCTATGTAAAGATCGGCGAAAAGGAATATTACCTGGATGGTACGGATCAGCAAACACCATCCCATATCATACCCCAGCGAATTCATTATTCCGAAGGGTTGGTGATCAGTAAGGTTGATTTTGAAAAGAGTTACAATCAACAGGACTGGGGCTGGGTTACCATCTGGGATCCTCAACACCGTTACACGCATAGGGTAAATCTGAGTGGTGAAATTAAAAATGACGGACAGGTGAGCGGAGAAGCGCTCATAAACAGTATGGATTATGCCCGCATGTCTGACCTCAGGGATTACAAAGAAGGTAAGGATAAATTTTTAGAGGAGCATTATACAAAAACTTACCAGGGTATAAACCTCGTGGATTTTAAAACAGGCAACCTGGAAAAAGACTCGTTACCCATGGAGCAGTCTTTGAAGTTTTCAATGCCGTTGAATGCCAGCGGCGATTACCAGTACTTTACCCTTAATATGTTTACCGGGTTGGATAAAAATATTTTTTTGTCAGAAGAACGTGCCTCGGATATATTCTTCGGGTATAACCAGCTTTACACCGTGGCGGGATCATTCAAAATTCCGGAAGGATTTGCATTTGAAGAGTTACCAAAAAATCTGAAACTGATCATGCCGGACACAAGTGTCATTATGAGCCGTTTATTGCAGGTTGAAAATGACCGTTTACAATTCCGCATTTCTCTTGAATTCAATACACCGGTTATTACGGTACAGGACTATCCGATGTTCCGGGAATTTTATAAAAAAATGTATGCAACCCTGAATGAACAGATAGTCATCAAAAAAGCAAAACCCTGATCAGTTAAAAATTTATATCATGAAGTTTAAACTGATTTTTTTCCGCCTGCTATGCATCATGGCCATCTGTCCAATTTCCCTTAATGCCCAGTTGCCTTATGATACGGCATCCATTCCGCCGGACATCAGGGTGGATGCGCATACATTCAAGCGGGAAGAAAAAATTGAAGTGGATATCCAGGATGCCGACAAAGTAATTTACCATATTCAAAGAGCTGTAACCATTTTTGATTCCAAAGGAAACAGCGAACTGTATTTTCAGCAATACACTGATAAGTTTATTACAATGGAATCGGTGGAACTGAGGGTTTATGATGCAAAAGGCCTGCTTCTAAGCAAATATCAAAGAAAGGATATGCTAAGCCAGGCCGATGGCGAAGGATTGGTGGAAGATGGCAAATCCTATTTTTTGAAAATACCTGCTCCGCAATACCCGCTAACCATTGAGACCAATTTGGAAATCAGGTATAAGGGCTTATACAAAATACCTGCTTACCAGGTAAGTCAACCCTACCAGGCGGTTATACATTCCAGTTATAAATTGCGGTTCCCGGAATCAATGGAAATAAATGCAAAGGCCTATGTCATAGACCTGAAACCGGTTAAAGAACAAAAAGACGGGAAGAAAACATTTATTTGGGAAGTTTCAGGTTTGGCAGCAAAGAAATACGAGGAAAAATCCGGGCCCTGGTCTTCCAATTTCCCCCATGTGCTCTTCAATTCAAACCGTATCAAATATGATGGATTTCCGGGCGACATGTCGAGCTGGAAAGAAATGGGTGCCTGGTATAATCAGCTGGTTAAGAATATCAATGTTTTGTCTGATGCATATAAATCGGAAATACGACAAATCGTTTCAGGAGCCCCCAACGAAAAAGAAAAGATCCGGATACTCTATACTTACCTGCAAAAAAATTTCCGTTATGTAAGCATTCAATTGGGCATTGGCGGGTTCAGGCCTTTCCCGGCAGATTTTGTACATGAGAAAAAGTATGGTGATTGTAAAGCGCTGAGTAATTATATGGAAGCGTGCCTGAAAGCGGTTGATATTAAAAGTTATTCTGCGTGGATAAATGCCGGACAGGATAAATCTGCCGTTGACCCGGCATTTCCATATGATGCATTCAATCACCAGATTTTATGTGTACCCCTCGTAAATGATACCGTATGGCTGGAATGTACCAGTAATTATAATGATTTTGGCCACCTTGGAAATTTTACAGAAAACAGGCACGCACTTTTATTAACGGAACAAGGTGGTGTATTGGTAAAAACACCCGTAAGTAAACCTGAGGAAAATATTTTCAGGATGAATTCGGTTGTAAAACTAAATGATGATGGATCCGGAATCGTACAATCTGAATTGAATGTTTCCGGCGAATTTAAGTATGAACAGATTTACCTGTCGATGGAAAAAACGGATATCCAGAAACAATTCCTGGTTAACCAGATGGGCTTTATCAATCCGGATGATTATTCAATAAAATTCAGTGAAAAATATATGACTCCTTTTCAGACCTCGCTGGAACTTGAAATGGAGAAAGTCCCGGATTTTATGGCGGGTGCAAAAATGTTTATCCGCCCAAGGATGTATTCCTTTTGGTCAGAGAAATTGCCCGTTACAGAAAAGAGGCTGTATGATTATATGTTTGACTGTCCCTTTGAAAAGACAGACACCACAAAATTTATCCTTCCTGAAGGATTTGTTGTTGAATCCTTACCTGCTGCACTAAATATGGAGTTCAGTTATGGAAAATTCCGATCCAATTATTGGTTCGAAGAAGCCAGCAGGACGATTTATACCACCGCATTTCTAAAACTGGACAAGTACAGGATTCCACCGGAAAAGTTTACGGAAACAAGGGATTTTATCGATAAGCTCAAGAAAGAGGATAGTAAAAAGTTAATAATCAAGAAGTTGTAAATAAGTGCATGTCAGAAATTATGCACATTGATTGTGTGGTTCTTTTTTGGCATAGTCTTGGTAGTATTTAAAATATCTTTCTCAAGGGTTTAGGGTTGAAACTAAAGGGGGCTCATTTCCATGAGCCTCTTTCTTTTTTAAGAAGGGTAACAGCTAAAATACAGAACCCAATAAGAGCTAAGCCTGAATTTATGGGACTTTCCAAAAGTCAGGGGACTTTCCAAAAGTTCTTTGCTAAATTAAAACAGGAAGCTCAACATCTCATCTTTCATAGAATTTGTTAATAGACTTTGGTTGGGCAAGCCACCTGTTCAATGCTTGATCTTCTCCTTTGGGAAGCTTCTGAATTATTTAAAATAAAAGTAGCTGTAACACCTGAAAAATAATACCAGTCATTTGCAGTCGGGCCACCCCTGATAGTTCCTGACCGGGGATAAACCGGGTTACCTGTTTTTATTTCTCCGGAACGGTAGGCCAGTTCTACAGCTTTTGGACCCCTTGCAGAAAGTAAAGCAGCACGGTCTACATAAGTAGTACTTAAGTCATCAATATAATCGGTAAAAGTTTTTCTCAGTCCGATTTCCCAAGCAATGGAAATATTTCTTACAACAGTAAATCTTATGCCTGCGCCAAACGGGAAAGATACATTTGTCAGGCTGTATGGTTGCCGTTCTGGATATTGGTTCAAACCCTGCCCTTCTGTGCTGAGCGGTTTTAAATAATATTTATTACCCAGCGTGTCATAAGTGTATGGATTTGTATGAAATACACTTATTCCTGCCATCAGGTAAGGATTTATCCTGTGTATTTCGGTATTGAAAAGGTGGTAGATACCCTGTACCCCGAATTCATAAACGGAAGACTTGAAATTCAGGTTCCTGTTGACGAGGTAAGGATCCTCATTGTTTTTATCATCAGCTCCAAGTTTGCCATACATGATCATTGAACGCAATGTCAAATGATTTGTAAGCGTATAACTAATGCCTGCACCAAAAGCCATTCTCCCACCCTTTAAGGTGTAGGTCTTTTCCATCAGATCGCCATTGTAGTTTGCGCCTCCAACGAATAATTCTAAGCCCAGGTATTGTGAGAATCCAGTAGTAGAAAGGGTCAGCAAAAGAATAGTAAAATGTTTTTTCATAGCCTTGGAATTATTAACGCAAAAACACTTGGTAAATTATCATTTATGCCGTTAATAAGCAGTAAAAATAAACGTGTTGGATTTTCTAAAACGTTAAAGTCATAAAGCACTGCAAATTTACCTATAAGTCCATTAAAATCAGACCTTTGCGAGACTTAATTCTTAGCTTCTTAGCGGTAAAATAAAGCCCCGGAAATTCCAGGGCTTTCAGTTTTGTCGGGATGACAAGATTCGAACTTGCGACCACTGGTCCCCCAGACCAGTACTCTAAACCGGGCTGAGCTACATCCCGCTAAAATAATTTTTGAAGCACAAAAATACAAAAAAATCTTTTCTTTCCTAACTTTTATCTTGTTTTTTTTGCGAAATTGTTCAGTAAATTATGTTTACATAATTGGGCTAAAGAGGCGAGCAAATGATTCTTTGAGTTTTTGTTTCCGTTTCCTATTGAGCCACGCTCCTAAGGTAATTTCTTCACATTGAAAAATATCTGATTTGAAAAGTTTTTTAAGTTCTACGGCCGTTTTTTTCTCATAAATAAAGGCATTGGCCTCGAAGTTTTGCATAAAACTTCGTTCGTCTAGATTGCACGAGCCCACAATGGATATAAAATCGTCAATTACTATGGCTTTGCTGTGTAAAAACCCGTCAGTGTATTTATAAACTCTTACGCCTGCTTCCAATGCGCGACCTAAATAACTACTTGTACTTGCATCAGATAGGGGCGAATCCGATCGAACGGGAATCATAAGTCGTACATCTACTCCACTTAAAGCTGCCATGTCTATGCAGTTAGCGATTACTTCGGTGGGCATATAATAGGGTGAGTGAATATACACATATTTAGTAGCAGACATAATAGCTGAGGCCATACCTTGCATAATGGCTTCCCAGTCCGTATCGGGTCCGCTATTCACAATTTGCACTATATTTTTGCTGTGTTTCTCTGGTTCAGGAAAGTATTCTGTACCTTCAATCAATTTCCGATCTACGAAATACCAATCAATCATAAACAACAATTGAAGTCCATGAACGGCTGATCCCTCTAGGCGTATAAAAGTGTCTCGCCATAAACCCAGTCTGTTTCCATATATATATCTGTCAGCAATATTCAATCCGCCCGTAAATCCAATTTTACCATCCACCACTACTAATTTCCGATGGTTGCGATAATTTATTTTGCTGCTTCTAGTAATTCTCCATCTGAAAGGCAAAAAAGACTTAACGTAAACGCCTGCTTCGCGCAGTGTGTGTATATATTTTTTTGATAACGAAAAACTACCCCAATAGTCATAAATCATACGTACTCGGACTTTTTCTTTGGCTTTTATGATGAGCAATTCTCGTAGTTGATTAGCTATTTTGTCATCGTTAAAAATAAAAAATTCTAGATGAATGTGATCTTTGGCATTTTTTATTGCTTCGAAAATTGCTTCGAAGGTAGTAATACCACTGGATAGAATTTCTATCTTATTGTTTGCATAGCCTGGCGAATTGTTGTTGTTGCTTAACAAACGCAATAAATTTAGTTTGTTATCATCGATTTTTTCGCTATCCAAATCATTGATATCAAACGAAGCCACAGGTCGTTGAGTAACACGGCGTATACTTTTCTTGGAAATAATTTTCTTTCTTCGATAATCTTGTCCAAAGAGTAAATAGAGAAAAAATCCTAGAAAAGGGAAAAATATTAAAACAAGAACCCAAGATAGCGATTTTACTGGCTGACGATTTTCTAACAATAATACCGAAATTGTACTTATTGAGGTATAAAGGTAAAGCGCAATAAAAAAAATAGTTAGTACACTCGTCATAATGGTTTTAAGGTTTTATTTATTCTTTTATCTAAATAGATGTTTTAGGATTCTTATAACATAAACATTCGTGGCTATCAAAAGTTGTTCTTTTATAAGGCAATAATGGTATAACGGGAGCATGAACGCCTTTTATTATGTGTTGTGTAGAAACTTCGACATGTGTTTCGTCCCACTGGCCTGATTGTAAGAAACTTTGTAGCAATATTGCTCCACCTTCTACCATAACAGAGTGGATATCAAGCTCATATATTTTTTTTATTAAGGTTTCTACAACTTTATCATTAAAATCTACTATCAAATATTCTAAATGCTTTTTATCTGCTTTTTGTTTGGATGTAAAAATAAATGTTTGAGTCGATCCATCTTTTAAATTGTAATGTTCTGGTATTTTGTCATCTTTATCTAACACTAGTCTAATGGGATTTTTGCCCGACCAGTTTTTTACCTTTAAAGTAGGATTGTCCATAAGGGCGGTATTAGTGCCTACTAAAATAGCCTGATTCTCGGACCGAATTTTATGGACTAATAATGTGGTGTAAGGATTAGATATTCGCAATGGCGGTTCTGAAAAATCTTTTCTAAGTGTATCGATAAAGCCATCTTTTGTTTGTGCCCATTTTAATACAATATAAGGTCGTTTCTGTTGTTGAAAAGTAAAAAACCGTTTATTTAAGATGTTGCATTCTGTTTTTAATACTCCAACAATAACTTCTATTCCGGCATTTTTAAGCATTTCCACGCCTTTGCCTGAAACTTTGGGGTTTGGATCTAATGTGCCAATAACGACTCTTGGTATTCTGCTTTTAATAATTAAATCTGCACAAGGAGGTGTTTTTCCAAAAAAAGAACATGGTTCAAGATTTACATACAGCGTGCTATCTTTAAGCAGGTCTTTATCCTTTACCGAAAGAATTGCATTCGGCTCTGCATGTGCTTCGCCAAATCGCTGATGATAACCCTCGCCAATAATTTTATCGTTAAATACAACAACAGCCCCAACCATGGGATTAGGTGCTACATACCCGCCACCAAGTTTTGCAAGGTATAAGCAACGGTGCATGTATTTTATTTCATAATTCATATTTTACAGTATTTTGTCCATTGGTTTGTAATCCTTAAAACCCATTGGAATAACCTTCTGTTTTACAACATTTCAATTATCTTTGCAGCAAGATGGAAAACAACATAAAAAAAATAATATCCGAATTAAATGGGATCTATCCCGACACTGAAGTAAGGAGTTTCAGTTATTTAATAATAGAAAAGCTAACTGGCCTAAAGCGAGTTGAAATTATCCTTAACAAAAATACACTTTTTTCTGAGGAACAGAGTCAATTTGTCGATAATATTATTAAAAGATTAAAGAATTACGAACCCATACAATACATTTTAGGTCATACAGAATTCTACGGTCTTCCTTTTATAGTTAATAATTCAGTTCTTATCCCGCGTCCAGAAACTGAAGAGTTGGTAGAATGGATACTCGTTGAAAGCCAAAAGAAGGAACCTCTTAAAATACTTGATATCGGTACAGGGAGTGGTTGTATCGCTATTTCTTTGAAACATAATTTGTCTAATGCAAAAGTAATGGGGTTTGATATTTCGGAATCGGCTCTTGAAATTGCCCAACTAAATGCTATAAAAAATCGGGTAGAGGTTGATTTTTTAATTGTAGATATTTTAAAACCTCACACTAATGAACAAAAATGGGATGTAATAGTTAGTAACCCGCCTTATATAGCGGAAAGCGAAAAATCACAAATTCATCTCAATGTGCTTGATTTTGAACCACATTTAGCGTTGTTTGTTCCAGACAATGACCCTCTTGTTTTTTATCGACATATTGCCAGTTATGGAAAAAAGCATCTAAATGAGAATGGTAAGTTGTATTTTGAGATTCATAGAGATACCGCTCAGAATGGAGCAAAATTGCTGGAAGAAATGGGCTTTAATGATGTGGAGATTAGAAGTGATATTTCAGGAAATGAAAGGATGATAAGCGCTTGTCTTTAGGGTTAAATATCCGATATTAGAATAAAAAAGTAAGGTTTTAAAATTGTCTGTCCCTCGTTATTGTTTATCTTTGTAATACTTAATATTCGGAATAAATTTAAATTTAGTACTATGGAAGAAATTAGAAATCGAATTGCATTGTTAAGAAAAAGCATGAAAGAACATGGTGTTTCTGCTTGTATCATTCCTGGTACTGATCCACATGCAAGTGAATATATTGCTGATTGTTGGAAAGAGCGTGAATGGATTTCGGGTTTTGATGGTTCTGCAGGTACTGTAGTTATTACACTCGATAAGGCTGGTTTATGGACAGATTCTCGCTATTTTCTTCATGCTCGCGAGCAGTTGGCAGGAACTGAAATAGAATTAATGAAACAGGGATTGCCCGAAACGTTGGAAATATCACCTTGGTTAGCTACTGTGCTTAAAGCAGGAGGAAAAGTGGGGGTTAACGCACAAATGTTTTCGGTGAATAACTTTGCTGCAATGAAATCTGACTTAGCAATGAGTCATATAGATCTGATATCCATAGATTTGCTCGGTAAAGTATGGGAAGGTCGGCCGTCATTGCCATTACATCCATTTTTTGTTTTCGAAACAAAATATGCTGGAAAATCGGTTTCAGAGAAATTATCCCTTTTACGTGCCGAAATGAAAAAAGAGAATGCGGATGTTTTTGTAATGTCAGCACTGGATGAAATTGCTTGGCTTTTTAATATCCGTGGAAATGATGTTGATTATAATCCCGTAGTAATTTCGTATGCGGTGGTAGACATGGAAAATGCAGTGCTGTTTATTGCTTCCCAGAAATTAAATAAAGATACAATATCCTATCTTGTCAATCAGAAAGTTGAAATATTAGAATATCAACAAATTAATGATTATCTCGGTAAATTACCTTCTGAAAAATCAATTTTGGTGGATGGAGCAAAATTAAATCAAGCACTTTTCGAATCTTTACCTTCCAGTTGTATTGTTCGTAAAAAGATGTCGCCCGTTTTTAAGCTTAAAAGCATTAAAAACGAGATTGAAATGAATGGTGTTCGTTTAGCAATGATAAAAGATGGCGTAGCACTGACCCGTTTTTTTATGTGGTTAGAAGAGAATTTGAGAAGCAATAATTTATCAGAAATAAACATTTCGGAAAAATTATATGAATTCCGTTCAAAGGAGGAGCATTTTATTGGAGAAAGTTTTGGTACTGTTGCAGGTTATGCAGCGCATGGAGCTATAGTTCATTATCATGCCCTGCCCGAAACGGCATACACATTAAAAGCAGAAAATATATTATTGTTAGATTCAGGAGGACAATATTTGGATGGTACTACCGATATAACTCGAACCGTGTCTTTGGGTAAACCCACCGATGAACAAAAAAATGACAATACCTTAGTTTTAAAAGGTCATATTGCGTTAGCAACTGTTACTTTCCCTTTGGGAACTCGAGGCTCTCAACTGGATATTTTGGCCCGAAAATCCCTATGGGATTTAGGGTTGAATTACGGTCATGGAACCGGTCACGGTGTAGGACATTTTTTATGCGTTCATGACGGTCCACAAAGCATCCGCATGGACGAAAATCCAACCGTTTTACAACCAGGAATGATGCTTTCCAATGAACCTGGAATGTATAGAACCAATGAATATGGAATACGAATTGAAAATTTGGTACACGTAATTCCAGCACAGATTACGGAATTTGGTAAATTTCTGCAATTTGAAACGCTTACACTTTTTCCTATTGACAAAGAATTAATTAATTTTGATCTTTTAGAGGATAAAGAAATATTGTGGTTAAATAATTATCATCAAAGAGTATTTAACAGCATTTCAGTAAAGCTTAACGAGACTGAACGTCAATGGTTAAGAGGGAAATGTAGTCCTTATATTCGCTAAACTTTCTATTTGAATGTATTGTTTTAATTGGGATATCGATTTCCGTATTTTTGAGCAAATGGAATAAATAACAAACAAATTTATTTTAAATCAAATTTAATATTTGCAGAAACAAAAAAAGTATGTATCTTTGCACTCTCTAATAAAATAGTATGCGGCTGTGGCGTAATTGGTAGCCGCGCCAGACTTAGGATCTGGTGCTGAGAGGCGTGGGGGTTCGAGTCCCTTCAGCCGCACAAAATAAGAACAAAGGAGTGATAACCAGTAGGTTATCGCTCCTTTGTGATTTTAGGATAAAGGTCTATTGGTGATAAAGTAGTTTTATATCCAGCAGGACCAGGCTGACTATTCAAAAGAAATAAAAAGAAAGGACGTCAAAAAAAACGGTACGTTTTTTTTGACGTCCTTTCTTTATTTGCTTATTAATCATTTGACATATAAGCAACAATCTATTTATCCAAATCAGTTTCGGAAGGCGTTCCTACATGCTACACCAACAAGGGATGGTGCAAATTATTGTAACTACTCAGCCCCCCAGCCCCCTAAAGGGGGAGTTCTGGAGCGACATTCATCATTTAAGGTTTAATTTGGCTGTTTTTATGTTAAAATTATTTTTTTTACTCTGCAATTTCCCTAAAAACGTCAAATGAAGTATTTCTTGAAATGCTGAGTAGTCACAAATTATTACATTTTTTCATTTGTCGATCTATATTGTTAATTATATTTAAAATGTAAATATGCACTAATTTACGATTTTTACTTTAACTATTTGAATTTTAACTAGTTTGATTACGCTTGCAGTTAACTAAAAAATGGGGGGGGGGGGGGTAAATACGTTATTAACTATCAAGAAATTATATTACTTTCGTATGGTCAAAAAAAAAACAAGACTTGGAGTATTTCTACGCACACCAAGCCTTGCCTTAAAAATCCAATCCACACTAAAACAGAAAGGAGACAACAAAAGTATACAATATATACAAGAATTATTCAACTATGCGGAAGAAAGAAAGCAATTATAACACTTCCGAAAGCCATATAACGAAAGGC
>JBGSHT010000003.1:0-1832 GCA_041752135.1 Chitinophagaceae bacterium
AATATTTCAGGCCGGTCTGCCTGGTAAACCTTGTCATAAAAACTACCGCCGCCTGCTTCTTTGGATTCTTCCATGCGTGCTTCCATGCTCCGGAAATAAGTTACACCGGCTGCCCAAATCTCCTGGCTTTGCATGGGCGGATCAAATGATTGCTGCAGGTCTATTTCACTGACACGCGTGAATGATGATAATTCTGAAAGTAGTTTTTCGTACAGGTTTGTCCTGTTGATAAACTCATCCCAGCCACGGTCTGTAGCATAGTGAATACCTGCATGCTCAATCAGGATGGTATTCCCCTTTTTATAGAGTTTCATACTTGAAGTTAAGATTTAATTTAACCGCAAAGGCACAATGAACATAATGACAGATAATGGTGTAATTTCAGAAAAAAACCAGAGATGTTATTTTCACTGAAAGATAAAACCGCCATTGTAACCGGTGGCGCAAGCGGGATCGGGCTGGCCATTTCAAAACTGTTTGCCGGCCAGGGCGCCATTGTGCATATACTGGAACTTAACCATCAACAGGCAGAACAGGAAGCCGCAGGAATAACAAGAGAGGGCGGAAAAGCTATTTCTCACAGCGTCAATATCGCAGAACAGGAAGAAGTAAAAAAAGTAATTGCTGAAATAGCCCGAAACGGCGCAATCGACATCCTTGTAAACAATGCGGGGATAGCCCATATCGGGAATGCCGACAATACAACAGAATCTGATTTTGACCGGATATTGGCCGTCAATGTTAAAGGTACTTACAACTGTTTGCATTGTTGTATCCCTTATATGAAGCAACAGGGCTGGGGCGTAATTTTAAATATGGCCTCAGTAGCTTCCAGTGTAGGCATACCCGACAGGTTCGCTTACAGCATGAGCAAGGGTGCCGTTGTTGCCATGACTTTGAGTGTAGCCAAAGATTATATAAAATCAGGCATCCGATGTAATTGCATTTCCCCCGCCCGGGTGCATACGCCTTTTGTTGATGGGTTCCTGCAAAAAAACTATCCCGGTAAAGAAAAAGAAATGTATGAGAAACTGGCAGCCACCCAACCCATCGGCCGCATGGCAGAACCTTCAGAGATCGCATCACTCGCACTCTACCTCTGCAGCGATGAAGCCGGCTTTATAACCGGATGCGATTATCCTATAGATGGGGGATTTATTAAGTTGAATAACTAGTGGATAGAGGGTAGAGGATAGAGGGTAGTAACAGCCAGGAAAAATGTGTTTATTCAACTGTCTTCTATCCTCTGCCCTCTAACCTCTATCCTCTATCCTCTGCCCTCTACCCTCTGCCCTCTATTACTTCATTTTAACTCTTTTATTCGTTGTCCTGAAACCGTTATTGACCGCATAAAAAGGATTAATAACAATTACTGTTACTTTTTCAAGCCAGTTAAATCCATTGCGCCGCATGCTGATGGTAGCCATATGACTTGCTTCACCCAGTAATGTGCCAAATATGGGTGTAACGATCAGGTCCTGTACACTGGGTTGTTCGGCCATCCCTTCAATAACATATTCCCAAATGGCCGATTGAGCAAATGAAAAAAGAAACGATTGAAAAATGGTGGCATCCTGGCTTCTGATGGAATTGTAATATAATGAGCCGGCTATGGGATGTCCTACATAATTGAATCCCCAGTCATCTTCATCATTTTCAGGCATGGAAGTAAAGGCACGCTTAAGGTTTTTCTTTGCTGATTCTAAAAAACCAGGCTCCCATTTAGTTACTTCTTTTGGCATGCTCATAAGTATGCCCATACATAAAAGTTCCGTTCCACCGATAAATATTTGCGCCCTTCCCATTTTTTTCCAGATTGAGGCACCCTGGTT
>JBGSHT010000004.1:0-6316 GCA_041752135.1 Chitinophagaceae bacterium
ATTGAACAATGAAATTGAAAGGGCCGTTCGCCTGGTTGTTGATGCGGGCATGCACCACAAGGGCTGGACGCGCGAGCAGGCCATCGCTTATGTGCTGGAAAACCAGCCGGTGACGGAAGAGGTGGCCATTCAGCGCATTGAGCGGTATATGGTTACACCCGGTCAGGCAGTGAGTTATAAAATAGGCGAACTATCGATACTGGCTATGCGCAAAAAGGCACAGGAAAAGATGGGTTCAAAATTTGATATCCGTGCGTTTCATGATGAAATGCTGCGGGAGGGCTGTTTGCCGCTGGTGATCATGGAGAAACACATGGAGCGGTGGATGAATAATAACTAAGCGGAATGTATTCTTTGCAGATTCGAGGTTAATGTATTTGACAACTTAAGCAGGCTGTAAAAATGAATGCAGTGAATACTTCTTCGTCCTTCTTTGCGGGTGGTATTTTTAACTCCTGACGATAAAAAAAGGCTGTCTCGTTACTTTTGAGACAGCCTCTTTTTAAAATCAATCCCGCTTTATTGCACTTTAACCAACTGTACTGTTTTCCGTTGACCTCCCTGGGTGATTTCCAGTATATAGGTACCATTGCGCCAGTTCTCTCCCACCCTGATTTGCTGTACCATGCCTTCTGTTTGCCTTTCTTCAATTACCCGCCCCAGCATATCGGTTACGCGTAAGTGTACCGAACCTTTGCCATTGTTTGTAATGTTCAGCTGGAAGTAGTTCCGGCTCGGGTTGGGAAGGACTTTGACCTGCAGGTTAAGTTGCTCATCGGCCATATCCATTATCCGGTTACTGCCAATGGTATTGAAAGTAGATGACGCAGAGTTGATGATCCTTACAGCAGATTCCTTTCTTCCGCCCCGACTGTTTTCCGTTGTGACATTTTCAGGGTCTTTCAGCTTCACGGAAAATTCCTCGGTTCTCTCATTCAGGTTATCTTTTTTGATAACCACACTGATATACTTTACCAGTTCACCGGGCTGGAAGATAATTTGTCCATTTTTAATGGCAGTATAATCTGCCGGCGCCTTAGCAGAACCATCCTTGGTATCGTATTTCACTTTCACAACCTTCCCGCTCGCGGCCGTCAGGTAAACTTTCAACTGTGCCAGCTGGCTGTTCTCGGTGGCACTTGCATCATCAATACGAATAGCCGGGATAAGGTCGTCATCTATGATCTTTCCTGTACCGCTGCTGTTACCCAGAGTGGCATTGACCGGATTGGAGATTCTTACACTGAAGCTTTCATCAGTCTCATCCAGCAGATCGCCATTGACCTGTATCGTTATCACCTGGTTAAGCGTATTGGCAGGGAAAGTAACCGTTCCGGATTTGGTAACATAATCAGCCGGAGCCGTTGCACTGATATCTGAAGTCTGGTATTGAACGGTAACAGGCGTTATTGATACGCTGCTGAGCTTGAGGGTAAAGGATGCATTTCTGGTGCCACTGTTGCCTTCGGTCACCTGGGCATTACCAATATTTATTGTCGGCAGAATAACAACTGAACAGCCTTCATCGATCAGTCCATTGCAATTATCATCAATTCCATTTCCACAGATTTCTGTTGCGCCTGGTTTGACGGCTGCATTATTATCATTGCAATCGGTGTTGTTGGCTACATATCCGGATGGTGCTGCACAGGCTTGCACACTTACTGTTGCATTACCGTAGCCATCGCCGTCATTGTCCTGGTAGTAAGTTAATTTCACCCCTTCATCGATCTGACCGTCACAATTATTGTCTATTCCGTCGCATACTTCAACAGCACCGGGCTTGATGGCAGCATTGTTATCATTGCAATCCCCGGCAGTCAATACATAGCCTGATAACGCAGCGCAGGAGGATACAGTCAGTGAAGCATCCCCATAGCCATCTCCATCATTATCTTTGTAATAAGTGGTAAATGTAACGCCATCATCAACCAGGCCGTTACAATTATTATCCAGGCCATCACAAATTTCCGCCGCACCTGGATAAACCGTGTTCCGGGTATCATCACAATCAGTGCTATTGCTTACATATCCTGCCGGGGCAGAACATGCCTGAATACTAACTGATGCATTACCGTATCCATCAACGTCACTGTCCTGGTAGTAAGTGCTCGTCACCCCTTCATCGATCTGACCGTCACAATTATTGTCTAATCCGTCGCATACTTCAACAGCACCGGGCTTTATGGCAGGATTGTTATCATTGCAATCTCCGGAAGTTAATACATAACCCACGACACCCCAGCAGGATAAAACCGTCTGTGATGGATTACCATAACCATCACCATCCGTATCCTTATAATACGTACTCTTAGTGCAGGTATTACAGGCTGTTTGAATTTCTGCCACACTATTGCATCCTGTTGCATTACCTCGTATTTCATCATAAGCAGTAGGTGTAACAAGACGGTCACAAAGACTCGCTACGGCACAAGTGGTTAAAGAACCATTATCTATGATGCCTACAAAGTACCCAATTGTTGTTTGCCCGCTTGGACCGCCCAATCCCGATAAACTGGTTAAGGAACCATTATTCCTGACAAGAAGGCTGCTAACATTGGTAAGACCGCTCAGTCCCTGTAAACTTGTCAAGCCATTATTACCATCAATGCTAAGTGATACGCTTACCGTTTTGATCCCCTCAAGGCCAATTAGATTTGGCAGACCAGAACATTGCGCAATGATAAGTTGTTCTACAGAAGTAACTCCGCCAATTCCTGTCAAACTCTGCAAATTATGACAGTTGTTAAAGTAAAGAGTACCACCTATATGAGTTAGCGCACCAAGACCATTTAAATTTGTCAAGCCGGGACTACCAGCCAGTAATAAAGTATTTTGTACGGAAGTAAGTGCATCCAGTCCTGTCAGACTGGTTAAAGCATTATTGTATCCAATCCGCAACTCTTTTCCAACAGAAGTAAGTGAACCAAGACCAGCCAGGCTGGTCAAACCATTGTTGCCCTCTATTTTTAGATCACCGCCAATAGCCGTAACTCCGGATAATCCATTCAAATTTGTAATGTTGTTGGCAACATTGTCATCAATGGTAACATTACCGGATATCGTTGTACAACCAGGATAGGTAACCGGAAACGCATCTATCTCCGCCTGGGTGGCAAACGTAAGGTTGACAGGACAGGTTTGCGACTGCAAATTTGAACTTATAAACAGGGCAAGAATAATTGTAGCAAACGCTCTGAATAAAAAATATTTTGTCCGTAATAAAATGGCCGGGCAAGGCATGTGTAGCTTTTTCATCATACGTAGTTATTTGATCTGTAACAAAAAGATCGATATCAATTAAGAAATAAAATTGACCAGTAAAGAAAATGGAAGGGAAACTTATTGGAGCGTGAAACTGAAGATAAAATAATTTGACTTAAAAAAAAATAATTGTACAATAATTACAAAGAATGTGAAAGCATATTGAAAGTAGATTTATCATATCTTTCTCAATGATCACTACGGCTACTTGTAAGTCTTTTTTATATCTGCCGGGGGCTTAACCTTTAGTTTAAAAGTTGGTTAACCACTTTGTTACGAAGGACATAATATTAAAGTATAAAACATAATCCTCTTTCGCGAACATTCACTTGAGGAGGATAAGTTTGGGGAGATCATCGTGAATTGACAGAACAACGCAAAAAAACATTACCAGCTGTTAAATGTAGTATATTGAATAGTAAATTTTCCAAAATGAAAAAACTCATTTTATTTCATCTGCTGTTTATTGGTTTCTCCTTAAATATATTTGCACAACAAGATCCCTATATGTGGTTAGAAGAAGTAGACGGCACAAAAGCACTTGAGTTTGTGAACAAACAAAACAAACTGACTTTTGATAAACTCAGCAGCCTTAAAGCATACCAGTCGATTTACAACAAGAGCCTGGAAATATTGAATTCAACTGAACGAATAATATATCCCAATATCCAGGGTCAATACATTTATAATTTCTGGCAGGATAAGGAACATGTCAGGGGTATCTGGAGAAGGACCACCAAACAAAGCTATACAAGCGGAAAACCTGTATGGGAAACGCTTTTAGATATCGACGCCATGTCTGTAAAAGATAATGTAAAATGGGTATATAAAGGCGCATCAGGATTATACCCCGATTATAACCTCTTCCTGGTAAACCTTTCTAAAGGCGGTGGCGACGCCGTAGTGGTCCGGGAATTTGATGCCACCAAAAAAGCTTTTGTTGACAATGGATTTGTCATGGAAGAAGCAAAGGGCGCTGCATCCTATATCGATCATAACACCCTGATCGTTTCATCCGATTTCGGGCCCAATACCATGACCACCTCCGGATATCCGCGCCAGGTGAAGATCTGGAAAAGAGGCACCCCGCTGAAAGACGCGCAGCTGATTCACGAAGGGGCCGTTACGGATGTCTCTTCAAGCGGCTATGTGGCCAGGGATGGTTCCATTCAATATACAATGGTACAACGCGGCATAACCTTTTACACAAGCCAAAAATTTGTCTGGATGAAAGATAAACTGGTAAAACTGGATATTCCGGATGATGCTGAAGTATCCGGACTTTTGAACAATCAAATGGTTTGTCAGCTGAAATCTGATTGGAAAGTAGGAGATAATACGCATAAGCAGGGATCTTTGGTGAGTTTAAATTTTACCGATTTATTAAAAGGGCAGAAAAATGTCCAACTTATCGTGGAGCCGGATGCTTATTCAAGTGTATCCGGTGTATCAACAACAAAAAACAAACTGCTGGTCAACCTGCTCAGCAATGTGAAGAGTGAATTATATATCTATAGTTTTAATGCCGGCAAATGGTCGAATCAAAAAGTGGCTGCTCCTGATTTCGGGACTATTTCTATCACAGAAACAGACGAATTTTCGGACGATTACTATTTTGGTTTCACGAATTTCCTGACGCCTTCCACCCTGTATTCGGCAAATGCCTCGGAAAATACTTTTAAAAGCATTAAGTCCTTACCCGCATTTTTTGACGCAGGCAAATACCAGGTGACACAATTTAAAGCCAAATCAAAGGATGGAGAGATGATTCCCTATTTTGTTATTTCATCCAAAACGGTTCAGTACGACGGTAAAAATCCAACTCAGTTATATGCTTATGGCGGATTCGAAATACCCATGTTACCTTCTTATTCCGGCACGATCGGAAAAATCTGGCTGGAAAATGGCGGCGTATATGTATTGGCCAATATCCGCGGTGGTGGTGAGTTTGGGCCCAAATGGCACCAGGCGGGCCTGAAAGAAAAACGGCAAAATATTTACAACGATTTTCATGCAGTGGCTGAAGACCTGATCTCTAAAAAGATCACATCAAGTAAACACCTCGGAATCGCCGGTGGAAGCAATGGAGGGTTACTGGTTGGCGTGGCATTTACACAAAGGCCTGATTTATATAACGCTGTTTTCTGTGCTGCTCCCCTGCTCGATATGCAGCGGTATAATAAACTTCTTGCCGGCGCCAGCTGGATGGGAGAATATGGGAATCCCGACAAGCCTGAAGAATGGGAATTTATAAAAAATTATTCCCCTTACCAGAACCTGAAACCGGGAGTAAAATACCCTGAAGTGTTTTTCTATACATCAACGCGTGATGACCGGGTTCATCCGGGACATGCCCGGAAAATGGCCGCAAAAATGATTGATATGGGTTACCCTGTTTATTATTATGAGAATACAGAAGGTGGCCATGCCGGATCATCAACCAACGAACAAAGGGCAAAAGCCGCAGCATTGCAGTATTCATATTTATTCATGAAATTGAAAAACGGGGAATAGTTTTTTGAGTGTACGTGGCGAACCTTTGCGAACTGTTTTTCTTCGTGGTGAATGTATTCAAAAAAAAATCTACCTTTCTTACATCCTGCCATATGCGCAACTAAACGTTTGATCTGAAACCCGCTATTAATACCACTTCAAATCAAATTTTATGGTACAATCACTCAAAATGCTTGCGCTTCCTGGTTTAATCCTGTTCATCTTTGCCTGCAATAACAACAGCGCAACTTCATATTCTTCAAATACCATGCTGAAAGACCAGGATAATATGGCTGTTTCAACAGAAGCATCTGTTCCTGAAGACCAGGATGACGATTCAATTGAGTCACCCGGACCGGTAACTCAATCACCCGTAGAATCAACATCTGAGGATGTAAATAGCAATGCGGCCACCCAACCTGCACAACTCCGTTTTATGGAAGGACAATTTTTTACTTATGCGCTGGCGCCGGGTTGGCAGGTGACGGAAGACGGGCAATTTGCTGTAGTTGCAATAGCACAGGATCAGAAAGCAGTTACCATAATGGTTGGCAACACC
>JBGSHT010000005.1:0-39411 GCA_041752135.1 Chitinophagaceae bacterium
TGAAATCCTTCAAGTTATCAGTATCTCTACATTGGATAAAGTGCCTATCAGAGAGCTTTTTTCAAACCCAATACAACAGAATTTCAAAGAGCTAAATCATAATCAATTGAATATCTTCGACTAATATCAAAACGCTAGTGATTTATGGTATTTAATCAATAAGCAACAATTTGAAAGATGATATAAACAATACAAGAGCAAAGCATCCGGTAAGAAGAACGATACTCTGGGTAATCGGATTATTTGGTATTATTCTGACTGCGGCTGCAACTTTTTTGTACTTTAATTTCAACCGGCTGCTTTCAGAAGCACTCAGGATGAATTTCAATGCCACCCTGATTTCAGATGTATATGAGTTGAAATTTGAAAAATTGAGCGTCAATTTTTTATTGGGTAATATAAGTGTTCATAATGTGGATTTACAACCACGGGAGAAGCCTTTAGTCAGTTATCCTTATATAAACAGTTCTTTCCATTTGAAAGCTGGTAAAATACTCCTGGGAAACGTCCAGATTTCAACGCTGCTAAAGACAAACATGCTCAAATTGGATGATATAGAATTAACGGAGCCGGAAATGGATTTTACCATTGCTGATATTAACCCTGTTTTTTTCCCGTTTAATGATACCCTGTCGGTTGCTGATAAAAATAAAAAAAGCAATAAGAGATCAATCGAATCATTTTTTCTGAAAAAATTTAATCTCATAGATGCATCATTTCATGTTTCCAATTCAGCCAAACAAAGGGAATTTAATATTCAGCAAATTAATATTCTGGTGAAGGATCTGCTGCTAGACCAGCGTCCCGGAAAGGATGTTTTTTCTTATAACCATGTTGGTCTTTCCATTGGTGAATCCACCGGAGAAATGAAAAAAACGGCTTTAAAACATATCAGCTTTACTGATTTTAAATTAACGATCGATTCGCTCAAAATTCAACGGACCAGAGATACCATGATCTATGATTTCGCTGATTTTAGTACGGGTATCAGTGAGTTGGAAATTCAAACGGAGGACAGCATTTTTCAGGTAAACGTTAAATCGTTTGATCTTTCATACAAAAATCAATCAATTAAAACAAAAGACGTCAGTTTTAAGCCCAATATCAGTGATGCAGCCATTCAGGCGCGATATCATTATCAGCATACCCAATTCTCGGGTAGTTTAGGCAGTTTACAGATTTTAGGCATTCAGTTTGATTCGCTCATGCATGTCCAAAAATTGTTTATTGATCAAATCATTGTTGACCATGTTTCGGCTTCAATTTTTAAAGACAAAGTAAAATCAATTGACACAAAGCGCTTTCCCGAATATCTTGGTCAGTCAATTAAAAAGATATCCATACCAATGCTGGTTAAGCAGGTGAAGGCGACAAATGTTGATCTTTCCAGCAGGGAAAGAAAACCCGATGGCAGTTTTGCAACAGCTAACATCAAAAGGGGAACAGCGGAAATAAAATATATAACGAATCTTTCATCCAGAGATATGTTGATGCTTAAAGCGGATGCTTATCTGGAGAACAAAGCTCATTTTCACTTGAATCTGCATTTTAGTTACCTGGAACCACAATTTAGTTTTGATGCAAGAGTTGATGAATTTTATTTACCAGGGATAAATCCCCTCCTGCAATCATTCACACCCGCTAATATTAAGAAAGGTAAACTTGATGAAATGATATTATCCGGCAAGGCCTACCATAAAACAGCATCGGGCACCATGAAGTTTTTATATCATGAACTTGATATTGATCTGGCACTTAAGGAGCAGGCAAAGTGGAAAAGTTCGGCACTGGCATTTGCTGCCAATACCATATTGCCCTCAGCAAACCCTCATTCTGACAAGGTTCCTCCACGTATTGTTCAGTTTAAGGTAGAACGGGATATGAATAAAGGATTTATAAACATAATCCTAAAATCACTATTTGCCGGGTTGAAAGAAACGATGATCATGTCGAAGGAAAACAGAAAGGACAATCGTGAGGCCAAAAAAGAAGCCAAAAGGGAAGCGAAGAACGACCGTAAACGTACCAAAAATTAGTCAGGCGTAAAGAAGAATGGCATTGAAGCGAATCAGAAAAGGGGATTATATTTACAGGACTATGTTTATTGTATTTATAGTTAGTTAGTAAATTAGTATTAAGGGATATTTGACATTGAAAATTAAAATTGAAAACATGAAAACAAGTTATTTATCAGAATTAGCCAACCGAATGGTAATGTCGGTTTTTTTGCTTATGATTTTTCAGTCGCTCAACGCCCAGCAGGCTGCACCACCAGCTTTGCCGGATACGTCTAAAATGACCTACAACCAGATTTCCAGTGGGCTGAAATTATATGTATACCCTTCAAAAAATCAGACTAAGCAGAAACAAAAAGAGGATGAATTTGAATGTTATAAATGGGCGGTGGAGCAATCCGGAATTGATCCGTTAAATCTGCCAAAGGTACAGGCACCACCACCTCAGTCAGGTCCAACCGGATCTGCAGTTGTTGGTGCAGCAAAAGGAGCTGCAGTGGGGGTGGCCATCGGGGCTATAGCAGGCGATGCTGGTAAAGGAGCTGCTATTGGAGCGGTTGCCGGAGGCGCGGCCGGAAGGCGGGCCGGGAAACAGGCGCAGGCCCAACAAAATCAACAGTCACAGGCTGCAGCTACAAAATCAGAACAGGATATGAAAGATAGTTTCAAAAAAGCTTTTTCAGTCTGTATAGAAGGAAAGGGATACACTATCAAATAGTCCAGAGATGCTTATTTTGTGCGTGGTTTATATAGAGAACAATTGAAATTATAATTACAGTTATCAAACGATACAAATATTTATTTATGAAGCAACTTATTTTTCTCGCAGCCATATTTATCTTCCTGTTTTCCTGCACTTCATCAGCAGATAAAACGAAAACTGAGAATCTCGCAATTGCCAGAAAGTTTCTGCAAGCCGTAGAAAACAAAGATACTGTAACCATGGAATCTCTGCTTGCGGAAAATTATAAAGGATTCGGTCCTTCATTCGGCGATTCTGTTAATAAAAAAGAGGCCTTGGCGGGCTTTAAATATAATTCAGAAAACCTTTATGAATCTTTCAAGTATAACCGGTTTCAAAATATTGCAGTAACCGTAAAGCCCGGCGAAGAAGCACTTGAGGGCGATTGGGTTGCCAACTGGGCAGAACTCACTCTCAAATACAAAGATGGAAGGGGCCCTGTTGTTTTATGGGTTAATTCAGTGTATAAAATTGAAAATGGAAAAATTACACTCAGCAGGACATTCTACAATGAAGCGGATGCATTAAGACAGTTGGGATATGAGTTTAATAAAGCCGAATAATATGTCTGTATAAACATTATAACCGCACATGAAAAGCTGGATTTGAAGAAATCAAAATTGATTTCATCATGACGAGGAATAATTTTAAAATTTGGGCATTAGCTTTTGTTACGCTGGTGGGCGTTATGATTTTTATTGAATTAGGGTATTGGATGGGACAAACAATACCGAACTCTAATATCATTGAAAGTGAATCCCCTTTATCCGTTATATCGGGGGCAATACTTAGCCTGCTTTCGTTTATGCTGGCATTCATTTTTGGCATATTGTATAATCGCTTTGATGCCCGCAAAGAGCTTGTTCGTGTTGAAGCTAACGCCATTGCAACAGCGAGGCTTAGAGCTGATTTTATACTGGAGCCTGGTCGTAGTAAGTTAATAAAACTTTTAGAGGAGTATATTATACTGCGGGTAGCCGCAGCAGAATCACTGAGTTTAGATAAAATTCAATCAGCCTTGAACAGTTCAGTACTGATTCAACAACAGATTTGGAATATAGCAGTTGAGCAGGTCAGAAAAGAGATGAATCCGCAAATAGATTCAATCATGATTCAATCACTGAATAATATGTTCGACATTCATAGTATGAGAATTATGAGAGGTTACCAGGCCAGAACAACAACAGGCCTGTGGGTTACATTATATACACTTCTTATATCGAGCATGATTTCTATCGGTTATCAGGCCGGGGTTGCAGGTTCGGGAAGAGTTTTAGTGATTTTTTTGCTGGCCATTTCTTTCACATTCGTATTTACATTGATTCTCGCACTTGACAATCCTACTTATGGGTACTTTAAAATTCCGCAAGTACCCCTTATGAATTTGCTAAACTATATGAAAAGTCATTCAACCGATTTGTCAAATGGGCCGATAAATACTGATGTAAAAAAAGAACTATTGTGAGTTTCAATAGCTGTTGAAACTTGCATTTTAATAATTAAATTTAAATTTGTAATAATGTATATCAATAAATATTTTACCTGCCTCTTTCTTGTATTTATAATCTGGAGTCAACAATATTTGATTTCACAGGAACTATCAAAAAATGCTACCTTGACAAAGAAGTGGCATTACCGGGTTGAGCCGTATATGATGTTCCCGAATATGAGCGGTAGCACTGGCGTTGAAGCATTGCCCCTTGTTGATGTTGATGCCAGCGCATCAGACATCCTGGGTAAATTGCAAATCGGCGGGATGCTATACCTCGAGGCGTCTAATGGTAATTGGTCGATTAACTCCGATTTGCTGTTCATGAATCTTAAGCAGGATATAACCTCCTCAACGCTCATAAATAGTGGAAAGGTTAATGCCAAACAACTTGGCTGGGAAATCGCCGGCTTAAAAAGAATAACGCCCTGGCTCGAATTTGGGATTGGAGGCCTGTTAAACTCTTTGGAAATAGATATGAACATCACCCGCAACCAGGTGGGAGGCGGTACCATTTCTCAATCAGGTAAGAAGTCTAAAACATGGTTCGACCCCATGCTTATCACCAGGCTAACCACGCCAGCGGGTAAGAAATTTATTGGGCAATTCCGCGGAGAAGTTGGCGGTTTTGGAATCGGGTCTGATTTCGCCTGGCAAGTACAGGCTTTGGCAGGATACCGGTTTTCAAAACTCTTTGATATGACAGCAGGTTATCGGGCTATTGGCCTGGATTATAGTTCCGGTGAAGGTGTAAATACATTTGTTTATGACATGATTACTTTTGGGCCGGTTCTAAGGTTTGGATTTAGTTTCTGACTTAGTACGATAAGAAAAAATCTATGCGAAAAATGCGATTACCTATAATTAGTTCTATCAAGCGTTTGAGCAGTACTGGCGCGGGGAAAGAATTTTTTGTGCCGTGTTTATCCGGAAAACTATTTGGAACTTTGTTTAGCGTTCGACTATTTTACAGCATTTCCCTGGTTTTATTTTTACTTGCCGGATCAGTACAGGAGTCCATTGCCCAGCTTGCAACAAAAACCCAGGAAGTTTGGCCATCGATAGATGCTTATTACAGGATAAATCCAAAATTTAGGGTCTATGGAACAGTTGGAGGTACAAAATTAGATGAATCTTCCTATACGGATGGTGCCATAGGAATATTCATTGATCACTTTACTTATCCCCCTACAGATATTTTTCGTCCAAAACATGCAGAGGGTCTTCCAGGCAAATTTCTGTGGTTAAGGGGCGGCTATCAATACACTGCTACACCTCCGAGTTCGGAAGATCCTTTCAAAGAGAGCATGATAGTGACTGAAGCAAATTACAGGTTTTATCTGCCTTTTGACATATTATTGACAAGTAGAAACAGATTTGACTGGCGTTTTAATAGTGGTGATTTTAATTCCCGGTACCGACCGAAATTGATGTTTGATAAGGACCTGCATACGGAGTATCTGACTTTCACGGCAAGTGGCTTTGTGGAATACTTTGTTAATTTTGGCAATAGCTCCGTTAATCGCCTTAGGACACAAATAGGTGTTGAAATCAAAGTCTTCAAACATATGAATTATGAAGTTTTCTGGAATCACCAGGTCGCCAACCTGCCGGAGATCCAGAAAGTGGATGCTTTTGGTATGTGTTTCAAAATTTATCTGAATCATCCGGAAGTTAAAAAGTACCTTGAAAATAAGATACATATGAAAAAGAGTGAAAAAGATAAAAAGAAAAATGAAGGGAACTGAATATAACGAAGAGAATTTTTCACTTACAGAAAATGGATTCATCACCCTCGTGCTGAAGAAATTTAATCTTGAACATAAAAGAGGTCTCCTGGCAATTTTTGTATTGTGTTTAACCTGGCTGCCACTGGTAATACTAACTGCTATTGATGGAACATTGTATGCTGGAACAGGTTTACCTTTCCTGAAAGATTTAGCAATACAGGGGAAGCTGCTGGTAGGAATATTTATGCTGACCCTGATAAAGCATGTTGTATACAGAAAAATACCCCGGGTTTTGCAATATATTTATGAAGCCTTGATCCCTGCGAACGAAAGAGAGCGTTTTATAACCGGAGCCTTGCGCCGGGCAAAGAAAAGTACAGATTCAAAATGGTCCGAGATCATATTAATGATGGCTGTAGCTATTTATGCCTTTAGTCCCGCTGATCCAACAACTTTATTTATGACTCAACAAGGATCCGGTACTTGGCTCATTTCTCAAAAAGATGGCAATGAAGTTTTAAGTTTTGCAGGCAACTGGGCACAATATATTTCTATACCGATATTTCAATTTCTGTTGCTCAGATGGCTTTTGCGATATATAGTATGGGTAATGCTGCTTTACCGTATTTCTAAAGTGAATCTGATCCTGAAGCCTACTCATCCTGATGGCTCCGGCGGGATAGGAATTATATTTTTAGCGCAGCGAAATTTTCTGATGTTTTTTGTGGCATGTGGGATGGTCATTTCATGCGTTATGATTAACTTTTTACTGAATGCCGGAATTTCTTTTGATACATTAAAAATCCAAATCCTTGGGTATATTATTTTTTCTATCATCATGATTATTCTCCCTCTGCTTTTTTTCATGCGTAAATTGGCAAAAACAAAATACGAGGGTCAGCTTGAACTCAGTAGAGCTGGCTTAAACATGAGTAATAAGTATGAAGAAGAGTGGGTGAAGCCAATGGGAAGTGAAAAAAATATAGCTGAAGATACCGTTGATCCTTCCATGCAGGTGGACTATTCAGGCGTTTATTTATTATTGCAGGAGCTGCGTATCATTCCCATTCGGTTAGGGGATGTTATGATCATGGCCTTTGCACTGTTCCTGCCCTTTATTCCCATATTCTTCATTCAATTTTCTGTTGTGGAAATACTGCAAAAATTAATGGGGTTGCTGGTGTAAAGATTTAACCGCAATCAAACCCAGACTTCGCAAAAGCTTCGTCTGGCAAAAAAAGGCGCAAAGGACTTCCTGATAAGTTACTACTCATTGGACTTTAAACGGTGCATTCCTTCTATCATCTTATGCCATCCGTAAATAAAAGTAAGCCGAAATGCGTCAATTTTCAGATCTTCAGGGTTTTTATCATTTACAGTTGAAGCGTATGAAAGTGTAAGTTGCATGTTATTATTCAGCTGGTATCCGAGTGTGCCTCCCAGTCCAAGATTATTCAAACTGATACCTTCAACACCATCGATAGTTGGTTTGCCACCAGTATATGAAATAACATTAAATGACCCCCATAATCTTTCCATAAAATCACGGGTAAAATGTGCTTCAAGTTGATACATGGGCGCAGTTTCCATTTTTTTGCCTGTAAAATCATTATTATCGCCATATAACCAAACAGCAGGCAGAAATTCAATTGTAGTACGCTTGCCGGGAACCCATGCTCCTATCTGCCAAACAACGGGCATTCCAACACGTCCGTACCAGCGGTTCTGGCCTATATTGAGGGGACTTTCATTGTTGTATTCTCCCACCGGTATAGCGAGGCTGGTAACAATGTCTACAGAAAATCCTGGCTTATACCTCAGCATATCAGGGATATTCATGATCGCTTTAGGGCCAATGATGTTCATATTGAATTGCAACATCGGATCTCCAAACCCCCTTGCGGTGCTTCTATAGTTTAGTCCGTTTACTGAAGTAGTACTGGATACCCTGCCCATCGGCACGATAACAGAAACAAAAGCTGAACGCTTTAATACAGGCAGAAACTTTACAAAGCCGGCCATAGTCATGGTTGCTTCGAAATCAGCTCCGGGAACTACTGCATGGGATGGATCCAATGGGTTTGCATTTCCGCCCAGTGAGGAACTAATAACCGGAATAGCATTTGTTCCGTTCAATGCTTTCCAATAAAACCGTGGACCATCACCCTGTGCCTGGATAGTATAGGGGCAGCTTACAGCGAGTATTAAAACAATAATGATAAGATTCTTTATGATCAATGTGCCGACTGCAGATAAATATTTTTTCATGGTAATAACTGCTTTATTGCTTTGGGGATTTCATTAATTCTTTGGGTGGAGTATACTGCCGCTTATTGATGAGCGGTGGGTATCCTGCTTCAACAGGAAAGCGTTCAGGTAAATGATCGGTGAGTCCTTCAAAAGGAGAACGACTGGGAAGGATCACATTGTTGTTCTTAACGTACAGATCCCACAGTCCTAACATCTCCCTTAGTTTATCTGGATTAGCAGCCGAAATATCGTTTCTCTCAGCCGGATCTGAAGCCAGGTTATACAATTCCCAATCAGATTTACCAAAGGGTTCAAATTCCCAGCGTAATTTCCAGTTACCCTGGCGGACAACCCGATTTCCGAAAAGTTCCCATGCCAGGTAATCCTCTTGCACGCGTGGCGATTCCGCCTCACCGGCAAGCACTTTCATCCATGATTTTCCGATAAGCGGAGGTAATGCATTTCCATTATTTGTTGAAGGATAATTAGTGCCTGCAATTTCCAGCAGTGTAGGCATGATGTCTGCTATCGACATCAGGCCGTTATTTATGCTGCCTGCCTTGCGTTTAATAACCGGCCCGCTCACAATAAGTGCATTACGTATTCCCCCTTCGCCAAGCCAGCCTTTGTATTGGCCGAATGGAGTCATGGAAACCTGCGCCCAGCCAGGGCCATAGCCAACATAGGAACCGGGCTCACCCCACGCATTGGGATTATTATTCGACCATTTCATCGCAAAATACAGGTAGTCCCTTGTGCCGGGTGTGCCGGCAATCATGGCACCCAAATCGTTTCCCTCGGCGCCATTATCACCAAATACGATGAAAATGGTGTTCTCATATTCCCCAATTTTTTTCAGGTGATCAATGAGCCTCCCAATGTGATAATCCAAATTCTCCACCAGGCCTGCATAGAGTTCCATTTTCTTTCCAATTACAGCGCGGCTTGCCGGCGCCAGCAGGGAATAATCTGGTACGAACCACATCCGCTCTGCAAGGGTTGTTGAATCCGGTACAATGCCAAGTTCCTTTTGTCTTTTCAGGCGCTGCTGCCGGATCATATCCCACCCATAGTCATATTGCCCTACGTGCCTGTTTCTCCAATCTGGTGGCAGGTGGTAAGGATCGTGGGGTGCCTGGTGAGATACATATGCAAAGAAGGGTTTGCCATCGGCATGATTGTCATCAATAAAACTGATCAGCTTATCAGTATAAGTTTTTGTTGCATAATAATTCTTAGGAAGTTTGGTGAGGTATTTGCCATCCTCTGTAAACAGGGAATTAGGAACAAGGGCAGTCATATTGGTCATGTCCCAATAACTTCCCATACCATCCAGCAAAGAGAAATCGCGTTCGAATCCGCGGGCAGCCGGAATTTTATCAGGCGATTTTCCCAAATGCCATTTCCCAACCATGTAGGTATGATAACCGGCACCTTTGAGCAATTGCGGAATCGTTACCACCTTGTCGTTGAGATTACCTTCATACCCTGGTTTTCCAACCTGGTTAGGTGATGTCCATTCGTCCATATTACCCAGCCCGTTAAGGTGTGTATCAACGCCCGTTAGCAGCATTGACCGGGATGGAGAACAACTTGCATGTGTATAGAAGCTTGTAAAACGCACTCCACTCATCGCCAAAGCATCAAGATTGGGTGTCTTAATCTCACCGCCAAACATACCTATATCTGAATAGCCCATATCATCTCCAAGGATGATCACTATATTGGGCCGTTTACCTGTAGGCTGTGCCAGTATTTCTGCGGAGTAAATAATCGATGCTAATAAGAAAACTGACAGGATAATTTTTTTCATTTTATTTGATTTCAACAATGATAGTTTACAAAGGCTCACTGAGTGAACCTGACTTTTATGAATTTTCTCTATTCCATTTTATTGCTGATTTTCATATTATGTAAAGAGTATTTCATTGTTATTAAACAGGATACTCTGCTGCTTGTGTCTGTTGGGCAAACATTGCAAAAACTAATTGTTGCTTTGATTAATTGGCTATTTGCAACAATGCACATAGAATTCAATTTTGGAAAATGAATGATCTTTTTCAGAAAATTTTTCCACCCATAAAATTAAACTTGTTTTCCGGTTTCCTGTAAACGGAACCGTTTAGTAATGCTTTAATATACCGCTTAGATTATGGTCGGGCACTTCTTTCATAGCTATAATTAAATCCCTTGCTTCCATAGATACCGAATGCAGGCTTTCATAATCCATTTTTTCAATATCCATATTTGCATAAAACCGGCCTCTTACAAATTGAAAATATTTCATCGCAAGTGCCGGCATGTTTTGCATATCCATAAATGCAACCCATAAAGGTTTTATCTTTTGGTCAACTTTTCTGTTAATTTCCTGGTGGGCAATAAGAAAATCAGGTTTATCCCGATGATTTAACAGTTGAAGATGTAATCTCATTTTTTGCCGATACCTTAGCAAAACAAGTAAGTAATCAGGATCGAATTTCCTGCAATTGCCAATTTCCTGGATATACCTTTCCGCACATTCTTTATGATGCTGAATGATGTTTTCGAAAAAATGATCAATATCTCCGAAATAATGGTAAAAGCTCGATTTATTTAAATCCAGATCCCTTGCCAGGCGTTCAATCCGAACTTCTTTCAGACCGTCCCTGGCAAATAATTCATACCCGGCTTCTATCCACTTTTCTTTAGAATTTTGTTTATACATTTTAAACCTGAAGTTCATTAAAGTTAGTAATAAACGATTAATGCACTTAGTGGAATAGCATGAGTTTTGTCATGATTAGAGCCTATACAAGTTATGTCTTTTTTTATAAAATAATTAATTATGATTCTTAATAAAATTGTCCATTCGGTTATTTAGAAAAAAGCAAAGCTTAAGACTTTATCAATTGTGCAGTTATTCAATGCACAAATCCTGATTATACTTGCTTGTAAGTATTTTTATAAACCACATATAATTTATGATGTCAATCATTCTTTTCTGGCTAGTTTAGTTTGACCTTTATGGCCCATAAAAAAATTTTTTATGTCAGAAAAAATCAGATTGCAGGAAGCCCGTGAGAATAAAATTCCCTGGAAGAAATGGGGGCCTTATTTAAGCGAACGCCAGTGGGGAACCGTAAGGGAAGATTACAGTGAAAATGGCGATGCCTGGAATTTCTTCACCCACGATCACGCACGCTCTCGTGCTTACCGCTGGGGCGAAGACGGAATCGCCGGTATTTCTGATGACAAACAAAGGCTGTGTTTTGCACTTGCACTTTGGAATGGTAAAGATCCCATTTTAAAAGAGCGTCTTTTTGGATTGACCAACAGCCAGGGCAATCACGGTGAGGATGTGAAAGAGTATTATTTCTATCTCGACAGTACCCCTACACACTCTTACATGAAGGAGTTGTATAAATATCCGCAGGCTGCTTTTCCCTATGCAGATCTGGTGGAACAAAATGCCCGGCGTACACGAAATGATATGGAGTATGAACTCCTGGATACAGGCGTTTTTCATGAGGACCGTTATTTTGATGTATTCATCGAGTATGCTAAAGCAGGCCCGGAAGATATCCTTGTAAAGATCTCTGCAGTTAACCGTGGTCCCGAAGCCGCAGAACTGCATCTCCTGCCCACCCTGTGGTTTCGGAACAATTGGTCATCATGGATCGCAGAATCCAACAGAACTTCCGTAAAGCCCAACCTAAGGCAAATTGAATCACCGGCAGGTGTAAGTGCATTAAAGGCAACGCATCCTTTATTGGGTGAATTCATTTTATCCTGCGAAGGCTATGTGCCGTTACTGTTTACTGAAAACGAAACGAACCACGAAAAACTTTTCCAGGGAGTAAAAAATGAAAGCCCCCATGTGAAAGACGGAATAAATGATTTTGTGGTGTTTGGTAACCAGGCAGCAGTGAATCCGGAAAAACAGGGTACGAAGGCTTCCCCGCACTATCGGATACATATAGGTGCCGGTGATACTTCTGTAATCCGGCTGCGACTTACCAAAACAACATCAGCACAAAATGAAGAACCCTTTGGCAAAAATTTTGATACAGTTTTTGCTGACAGGCTGAATGAAGCCAATGCATTTTATAAATCTGTTACACCTCCATCTGTGAATGAAGACAAAGCCAACGTAATGCGCCAGGCTCTTGCGGGTATGCTTTGGAGTAAGCAGTTCTTTTTCTTTGACGGAGACAATTGGCTGGACGAACATAATTCCAATCCGCTACATACAGGGTTTAAAAGCGCCCGGAATTCAGAGTGGTACCATATGCTGAATGAGGATATCATTTCTATGCCCGACAAGTGGGAATATCCCTGGTATGCGGCCTGGGACCTTGCTTTCCATTCGCTTCCGATTTCCATTGTGGACCCCGATTTCGCCAAAGAACAATTGAGAATGATGCTCCGTGCCTCATATCTTCACCCCAATGGACAGTTGCCGGCTTATGAGTGGAACTTCAGCGATGTCAACCCGCCTGTTCACGCCTGGGCAACCCTTTTCCTGCACCGCACAGAGCAGGCTTTGGGCGTAAAGACGGATTTCAATTTTCTAAAATCAGCTTTCAATAAACTGATGCTGAACTTTACCTGGTGGGTTAACCGAAAGAATCGTTTCGGTAAAAATGTATTTGAAGGCGGTTTCTTGGGTTTGGATAATATCGGTGTTTTCGACCGGAGCGCACCGTTACCAACCGGTGGACACCTGGAACAGGCTGATGGCACTGCATGGATGGCATTATTCAGCCAGAACATGCTGGAACTTGCAGTTGAACTCGCAACTGAAGATTCCAACTATGAAGAGATGGTCTTTAAGTTCATCGAACATTTCTATTTTATCGCCTCTGCCATGAATAAGTCAGGGGATGACGGCATGTGGGACGAAGAAGATGGATTTTACTACGATCTGTTAAGGCTGCCTGATGGCAGTGGCCAAAGGCTTAAAGTACGTTCGATGGTGGGGCTGTTACCTCTGTGTGCCACTACCGTGGTGGAGGAGTGGCAGCGTGAGCACATCCCAAAAGTGATGTCTTTCATAAACGAACGTTTGCGCAGAATGCCTGAACTTAAAGAAACCATTCACCCTACCGGCCCGGGTAATTATGGTGTTGCCCATCGTGGCATTTTAGCCCTTCTTAATCCGGACCGGCTGCGGCGCATACTTACTAAGATGCTCGATGAAAACGAGTTCCTGGGGCCACACGGAATCCGCGCACTCTCTAAATACCATGAGCAGCATCCTTTCATCTTTCATGTGAATGGGCAAGAATTCAGGGTAGGCTACCTGCCTGCCGAGTCAGATACCGGCATGTTCGGTGGTAACTCCAACTGGCGCGGACCGGTATGGATGCCGGTAAACGTCATGATCATCCGGGCACTATTGAACTTCCATCAATACTACGGTGAAAACTTTAAAATCGAGTGTCCAACGGCGTCAGGAAAGATGATGAACCTGTTTGAAGTTTCCAGGGAAATCGCAGAACGCCTCAGCAGCACTTTTCTCAAAGATGAACAAGGCAGGCGCCCGGTTTATGGCGGAGCCGAAAAATTTCAGACAGATCCCCATTGGAAGGACCTCATCTTATTTTATGAGTACTTCCATGGCGATAATGGTGCAGGCCTCGGTGCAAGTCACCAAACCGGGTGGACCGGACTTGTTGCGAAGATGATCGAGCTCTATGGATTCATAGATTCGAAACAAATACTTAATGCCGGAAAAGAGTCTGCTTTTTTTAAGAAAGGAGGCAACATTCAAAAGAATGAAGAATTAAAACCCTTAACAGGAAATTTTAGTCAAAATGTACCTAAATAAAATACACCTATATTCGGTTTGAGACGGAATTATTTAAGGTCTGAACAGTTTGAAAAAATCAAGGCGTTACGGCCACACTCCGTAGAAATTATATGAGACAACCCAAATATCCATCGCTTTACCAGGTAAATACAAGAGTATGGCTCACCGCATTATCGCGTAGCCTTGAACGTAAGGCAACATTGGATGATATTCCGGAAATGGCGCTGGATCATTTTAAGGAAATTGGTTTTGACTGGATCTGGTTTTTAAGTGTATGGAACACCGGCGAAACTGCGCGTACGGTTTCCCGTGAAAATCCCGAATGGCGGCATGATTTCGAAGCAACATTACCGGACTTAAAAGAAGAAGATATCGCCGGTTCAGGCTTTGCCATTACAGGCTACCAGGTACATCCTGATCTGGGTGGCAATGAAGCACTGAAGCGGCTGCGTGACAGGCTTGCTAAACGCGGTCTTAAACTGATGCTCGATTTTGTCCCCAATCACATGGGGCCGGACCATCCCTGGGTGGAAAACCATCCGGAATATTTTATAGCCGGAACAGAAAATGACCTTGTAATTAATCCGCAAAATTACAAGCGTGTTAAACGCAGCCAGGGCGATCTTATATTAGCCTATGGCCGGGATCCTTATTTCTCCGGATGGCCCGATACCGTTCAGCTTGATTACAGTAATCCTGCTGCAGCTCATGCAATGGCAAAAGAGTTATTAAGAATCTCAGGTCAGTGTGATGGTGTCCGTTGTGATATGGCAATGCTTATCCTGCCTGAAGTATTTGAAAGGACCTGGGGCCGCAAAGCACAATCCTTCTGGCCCGAAGCCACCAGTGCCATTCGGGAAAAAACACCTGATTTTTTATTCATGGCCGAAGTGTATTGGGATATGGAATGGAGGCTTCAGCAGGAAGGATTTGATTATGCCTATGATAAAAGGTTGTACGACCGGTTGACCGAAGGCCATGCGCGAGCCGTTCGGGAGCATTTTTATGCAGGGCTGGATTACCAGGATAAGCTGGCGCGCTTCCTGGAGAATCACGATGAGCCGCGCGCCGCCGCAACATTCGATCAGCAAAATCATGAAGCTGCTGCAATATTAACTTTCCTGTCACCCGGCCTGCGTTTTTTTCACCAGGGGCAATTTGAGGGAAGAAAAAAAAGGATATCCCCGCATTTGATCCGAGCCCCGCATGAACCACTTATTGCGGATCTTCAAAATTTTTACGACAGGTTGCTTACCATTCTTAAAAAGCCTGTTTTCAGGGATGGCAACTGGCAACTGCTTGAGCCAATACCTGCATGGGAAGGAAATGGCTCATGGGATTCCTTTATTGCCTTTCTGTGGGAAGGGACGGATGGAGATCGGGTACTCGTAACCGTTAATTATGCGCCATATGACGGACAGTGTTATTTGCGTATTCCATTGCCCGACGTTTCCCAAAGATTATGCAAGCTGCAGGATATGATGAGCAAAACCTCTTATGAAAGGGATGGAAAAGAGATGGAATCGCGCGGCCTTTACCTGGATCTGCAACCCTGGCAGTATCATGTCTTTGAATTGAAAAATTGTAAGTATGATTGAAATGATTGTTGATTTTATAAACCCTGCGGGGTTTAATAACCCTGCTGCAAATACCCAAGATCATGACAACAATTACAGAAAAAAAGGAACAACTTTATAAAACCTCGACCATGCAGAAAAGGTCTGTAAGGCTGGCATATCCTGCCGGAAGAGGGAAAATTATACTGCGTACAGAAGATGACTGGGATAAAGATATCGAGCCGGTTAAGATTAGTGAAGACGGCGATACACTGACCTTCGAATTAGAAGCAAATAAACCCTTCCTGTATTTCAAGCCCTGCCTGATAGATGAGAATGGTGAATAGCACTCGTCGGTAGGCGCTAATAAACTGCTGTTGATGGAAGAAAAAGATCAGCGGATAATATATCCTTTCTTTTTTGGATCAGAACGCGGAAAATTTTCAAAGCTGATAGAGTTCCCCTCAAAAATTCTTGACCGTACGCATTATCTCCGGGTTTACCTGCCCCCTGGTTATGAAGAAAACACACTGGCTACATATGCGGTAGCGTTTATGCAGGATGGACAGAATCTATTTTTCCCTGAAGAAGCATTTCTGGGTCAAACCTGGGATGTTGGTAATACAACCCAGACGTTGGGTGCAATGAGTGCTGTGGAGGACTTTGTTATAGTGGGCATACGACCGGGAGACCGTATGAAAGAGTATACCATGCCTGGCTATGAAGATTATGCCCGTTCGCTGGCTGAAGAAATTGTGCCATTGGCAGAAAGTAAATTGCGCATTGGAACAGACCGCCGATATCGTTCTGTATGGGGATCTTCCCTTGGCGGAGTTGTTTCCTTCTATACCGTATGGCAATATCCGGAAGTATTTGGCGTGGCTGTTTGCATGTCCAGTACTTTTTCTCATAAGGATAACCTCATCGAAAGGGTTATGAGTGAACCGCCGCCGGATGTAGCTTTTTACCTGGACAGTGGCTGGCCGGAAGATAATTATGAAGTGACTATGGCTATGGCCATGGCGCTGGTTTCACGAGGATGGAAATATGGCTTTAACCTTTTCCATCTTTGTTTCCCGCATGCACAGCATGATGAGTCATCTTGGGGAATGCGTTTGCACCTGCCGATGCAGTTCATCAATGGCTCTGTTGCCCGTGCGGCAAGAATGGGAAACCGTGTGCTGGGCGAGAAGGCGTATAAAGCATAGGATTTTAATGCATAAAGAAACCTGCCATGGCTAATGCCTGGCGGGTTTCGTGTTATTTGAGGTTCCTGTATTTTGTCAGGTTGACTTCAGCAGTTGAGTCAGTCCTCTAAAAATGATCTGAAGTCCCAAAGCTACTTGTATAATGCCCAGTATGGCTCCCAGCAATGGAAGTACGAGGGCAAAATATTTATAGGTATACCGGTTAACAAGCATGAAAAGTAGGTTTAGGAGCATGATACCCAAAACTATAGCGCCTACCACCAGTTTAGTTTTCAGGTCAGGTGCCAGTGAAAAAAATACGATCACGGCTGCAATACCGTATGGTGTTACGATGGTTGGGAAAGCCAGTGGGAAAATGGCCATTTTCATATTTGGTTTTACCGGATTTTCATCTTTTGTTGCCGGTGGGGAAAATTGCTGGATGGTATTCAGCAACGCTACCAGGAAAAGTATGATCCCCCCAGAAATGGTCAGGATGGGCAAAGGGATACCAAAATTACTCAGCATATTTTCCCCGATTAAAGCTGCCAGTAACAATGCAATAGTGGAATACAATATGGCACGTAACGCGAGGGTCCTTGAAAGTGCGGGATCGGCTGCCTGGGTTATTTGCGTAAAAGGCCCTATGATCTTGAAAGGCCCGAGCATGAGGAACAATATGGCGAAGATATGCATTGAATCGTTCATAATGAATAGTTTGTTTGCTTTGGCCTAATGGCTGGTATTTGTGTTAAGTTGACGGATGATTTTAAAACTGATTCTTTTTTTCTATAATACATTGTGCTTTAACAAAGATGTTTCAGAAGATTTATTTATCAAATGACGTATATCATCAAAACGCACTTTACAGCATATGGGAAATTAAACAATTGGCAGGTAATTATCTGGAACTTTTCATTGTTTTGGCGGTCTTTTTATATCTTTAGCAGACTTGTAAACCATTCACCTTAATAATAATAAACATGTCTTCTTCAAAAGACTATGCTATTTTTTTTGCTTTTTTGCAAACCTACTCCCCGGCAGGTTTTAAAGATATAAATCCCAACGATCCCCTGGTGCAGGAACTGGAGTCAATAATGAAAAAAAATGATCAGACATTTATTGTTTCGGATTTGATCTCGATGAATATTATTTTTTCCAGTAAAAGAAACAAAGTGAAGTTTGGTATAGATCCGACAGAAATTACGCCCTACCATTTTTTTGAAGCTACACATCCGGATGATATACACAGGCATAGTCTTGGCAGGGCAAAAATATTTAAAAAGGCGCAGGATCTTTTCATAGAAAAAAGCGGGTGTTCATTGGCGTCTTCTAATTTAAATATGAGAAATGCAGAAGGCGTTTACGAAAATACTTTGTACCAGTGTTACTTATTCTACAGCCCTGCACCATATAGTACTGTATATCTTTTTCAACTCCTTACCAATATCGACAAGTATAATATAAATGAAGGGTTTCATTGCTATGCCGGACAGGATATGTCTTATTTCAGATTTCCCGATGATGAATTATTAAGGACGGGCATCCCTTTTTCCGCAAGGGAATTTGAGATCATCCAACTGGTCGGGGAATCACTGAACAGTGAACAGATTGCCGAAAAACTTTTTTTAAGTACGCATACTGTTAACACCCATCGCCGGAATATTTTAAAAAAGGCCGGTAAGGCAAATATCTCAGATCTCATTTTTTCGCTGAAGGAACAGGGGTTGATGTAAATTAAATCATTGCCATTTGATCTGATAACTTTCTCCGAATTTTAGCCCACAGAGGTTCGCAGAGAAAGACGGAGGGCCACAGAGAAAATTAAAAAATTCTCTGTGGCCCTCAGTGGCCTTGCTTTTCATCAAAGTGTTTTCTCCAGTACAATAAATTCCAGCTCCCGCATATGCTTACCCGTCATGGGGTCTTCCGGAAATGGTTTTCTTTCTCCGGTATCATGATATCCATGTCTTTTGTACCAATCGATCAGTTCTGTTCTCAAGGAAATAACCGTCATGTATATCGCATCCATTTTTTGATATCGGGCATAGTCATCCGCTGCCTTCAGTAATTTCTTGCCGCCGCCTTTGCCTTGCAGTTCAGGCGAAACACTTAGCATGCCGAGATATAATTTATTTCCATGATGCTGCAGGTTGACGCAGCCAATGATATTTCCCTTTTCGTTTTCTAATTTCAGCATCAGGCTGCCGGGCATCAATAGTATCTCTGTAAGCATGTTTTCATTGGCCCTGGTTTCTCCGGCAATAAGGTGCGCTTCCGTTGTCCAGCCTTTTTGGGAGGATTCTCCCCTGTAAGCGCTGTTTAAAAGTCTGGTAATTTCCGATACATCATCAAGGGTTGCAATATTGATTCCGGGTTCAAAAACAGGGGACATAAATTATAGCCTTTTTGTTTATTTTTCAATTTGTCTCATTCGGGAAAACGGGAATCCGTTACATCCTTTTTTGGGATTTTGCCGGTCTGCCGGGTTTGATCTTTCTGCCGAAGTTTCGGATGTTGCATCATAAACCGTCAGGCAAAAACCCCATGTCCATTTTCCCATATTATTTAATAACATATAATCAATGCGGGTGTACAAGTCTTTCTCCGAAGGATTCTTTGAATCATTCCTGGCAATGATATACTCCTCCCGGGTATTCCATTTCAGTATATGATATTTTGCCGCAGGATACTGAAGCCACAGTGAATCACTGATCGTATACCTGATATCATAATCATCTTTAAAATCACCTTTGAAAATGGCCGGTACACTGTCGGTTTCAGTATTAGCAAAGTCATTTTTAACTGAAATTTCACGGGACGGATTTATCGAAAATAGCAAAACAAAAATGATTGAACAGTAAAAAAACATGGAATTGTTTTATTGATATGCTGATGGGATAAAGATATACTTGTTAATATGTTGAGCAATTAAATATAACAATTTCCATTGTCTATTTTGTACCTGGAAGATCCCTCCTTCGTCGGCATGACAAGTAACAAAGAGTCTTTATAACCACCCTTTGTCATCCCGACGAAGGAGGGATCTTTAGGTATCCAAATAAGATGCCTCGTGCCTTGGCATGACAAATAGCTATATGTCCATTAATGTTTCTAATTGTCATCCCGACGAAGGAGGGCTCTTTAGGTTTCCCAATAAGATGCCTCGTGCCTCGGCATGACAAGTAAAAAAGAGTCTTTATAACCACCCTTTGTCATCCCGACGAAGGAGGGATCTTTAGGTATCCCAATAAGATGCCTCGTGCCTCGGCATGACAAATAGCTATATGTCCATTAATGTTTCTAATTGTCATCCCGACGAAGGAGGGCTCTTTAGGTATCCCAATAAGATGCCTCGTGCCTCGGCATGACAAATAGCTATATGTCCATTAATGTTTCAAATTGTCATCCCGACGAAGGAGGGATCTTTAGGTATCCCAATAAGATGCCTCGTGCCTCGGCATGACAAATAGCTATATGTCCATTAAAGTTTCTAATTGTCATCCCGACGAAGAAGGGATTTTTAGGTATCCCAATAAGATGCCTCGTGCCTCGGCATGACAAGTAAAAAAGAGTCTTTATAACCACCCTTTGTCATCCCGACAAAGGAGGGATCTTTAGGTATCCCAATAAGATGTCTCGTGCCTCGGCATGACAAATAGCTATATGTCCATTAATGTTTCTAATTGTCATCCCGACGAAGAAGGGATTTTTAGGTTTCCCAATAAGATGCCTCGTGCCTCGGCATGACAAGTAAAAAAGAGTCTTTATAACCACCCTTTGTCATCCCGACAAAGGAGGGATCTTTAGGTTTCCCAATAAGATGCCTCGTGCCTCGGCATGACAAATAGATATTTTTATTCCCCGTCTTGCTGCCAAACTATATGTTGTTTCAATCACTGACATAATTTCAGTTTTTCTCCTCTGGCATAATTATTATTGACATAACATTGACAGTTATTTTTTCATTTTAAAAAGTACAAACATGAACTACAATCAGTCATGTGCCGCAAAAGGCAGAACAAACGGAAACAGGAACCTGTTTATCCGATCCATGCAAAGGGCCGCCGTAAACATTTACAAAACAGACAACAGTTATGAGTTGCTGGTGTTTGCGCCTGGCCGCATCAAGGAACATTTCCACCTGGACATCCAGGGAAATGAACTCATTGTATCATACACACCGCCGGAAGGATTTCCCCGCCCTGAATGGGTATTAAGGGAATACAGCCGCGGTGGCTTTAAACGTTCATTTACGTTGAACGAAACCATTGACACGACAAACATTACTGCCAAATATGCCGATGGTGTATTGCAGGTAAGCTTACCGCTTATCGCCGGTCAGGAAGCACAGAAGAAAGAGATCGTGATCAATTAAATTGAATCCCTGTTTAATGAGCAATGGCCTGCAGTAATGCGGGCCATTTTATTTTCACTTTTTGTCTGAACCATGACCCGCCTGCCGAAGCGTGCGGCGGACAGGTTTGGGGGGAATATTAGGATTAAGAGGATAAACAGCGCTTAGCCGTGATGATGTAAAATTATTTGTAAAACTTTTAGCCATCAATATATAAACTGTAAATATTGGGTATCTAATCATATTCCTTTTTGATAATTTCTATGTACAGTTCACTGTTTGCAGATGGTTTATCTCGTAAATCCCATAAATCCCCCCAAACCTGTCCGACGGAGTGAAACGGCGGAGGATCCCCGTTCAGACAATTTTCAAATATGAGCGCAAAGGTTATACTCCCTGATAAATATCATATTTCCCATAGCCATTCATAAATAATTTTGCGGGAGAATCTTTATTATGAAGCCGGGTTTATTAAGCACAACGGCCGAACTCCCTAAAACTGATCCAAGGGTAAAGCTCATAGCTGCTAAAATCAAAAAGGAAAACCACCGTCCGGAATCGCTGATTGAAATACTGCATACGGCGCAAAATGCGTATGGCTATTTGCCGATGAATGTGCTGGCTTATATTACCCGGTCATTGCACCTCCCGCCTTCACGTGTATACGCCGCAGTTACCTTTTACCATTTTTTTTCCCTCAAATCAAAAGGCGAACATACCTGCCTTGTTTGCACCGGAACGGCCTGTTATGTAAAAGGCGCCCAGGCTATTTTGCAGGAATTGGAAAAACAATTCGGCATCAAAGCCGGACAGGTTACAGCAGACCAGAAACTGGGTATTCAGGTAGCCCGTTGCGTTGGTGCTTGCGGACTGGCTCCGGTTGTTGTGCTTGACGATGAAGTGGAAGCTAAGGTAAGTGCCGAAACAATCATTCACGAGATCAGGGCAAAATTAAAAACGATATGAACCGGCAGGAACTTCATACTATGGCCTTAAAAGCAAAGGAAAAGCAATCTTCCTGCAAACACAGGATAGGCGTCTGTTGCGGAGCCGGTTGCATATCCATTGGTGCGGAAGATGTACTGAAGAAAATACAGGAAGACATTAAAGCAAGGGGGCTTGAAGAAGAAGTTTCCGTGGTGCCTACAGGATGCATGGGGCCTTGCAACCAGGGACCATTGGTGAAATACCTGCCCGAAAATACCATCTACCAGAAAGTAAATAAAGAAACAGTAGCGGCGCTCAATGAAGCGCAACTTGTAAAAAAGGAACCTGTTACCACATCACTCATCTTTGCAGATTCCAGGGAAGTTCCTTTTACAGATGCAAGTGAAGATCCGTTTTTCAAAAAACAATTAAAGATCGCATTAAAAGATTGCGGGGAATTGAACCCGGAGGATATTGAAGACTATCTTATTCATGACGGGTATACAGCGCTCTCTAAGGTTTTGTTTCAGCTTTCTGCCGAAGACGTAATCGCAGAGATGAAGCAGAGCCGGCTCAGGGGCCGTGGTGGCGCGGGATATCCTACCGGCTTTAAATGGGAAACGGTTTATAAATATGTCAGCGACCAGAAATATGTGATCTGTAATGGCGACGAAGGCGATCCCGGTGCGTTCATGGACAGGAGTGTGCTCGAAGGAAATCCGCACCGGGTGTTGGAAGGCATGGCCATTGCGGCATATGCTGTAGGTGCAAATAAAGGATATGCCTATATCCGGGGTGAATATCCTTTAGCTATCAAACGAATTGAACTGGCCATCAGGCAGGCTAAGAAAATCGGCTTGCTGGGTCCAAATATTTTAGGCAGTAGTTTTTCTTTTGATGTGGAAGTGAGGATCGGGGCTGGCGCTTTTGTCTGCGGGGAAGAAACGGCACTGATCGCTTCTATTGAAGGAAAACGCGGAACACCCAAACCACGGCCTCCATTCCCGGCAGAATCAGGCCTCTGGGGAAAACCAACCCTGATCAATAATGTGGAAACATTTGCGGCCATTGTGCCCATCATCAATAATGGTGGCGAATGGTACAGTGATATTGGTACACCTAAAAGTGCCGGCACAAAAGTATTTGCCCTTGCAGGAAAGATCAATAATGCCGGGTTGATTGAAGTGGCGATGGGTACAACCTTACGCGAAATAGTGTATGATATTGGCGGTGGTATACAGGGTGGGGGACAATTCAAGGCAGCGCAAACGGGTGGCCCTTCAGGTGGATGTATCCCTGCGGCACACCTGGATGTAAAAATGGATTATGAAGCATTGATGAACCTTGGTTCCATCATGGGCTCCGGCGGATTGATCATCATGGATGAGCATTCCGATATGGTTGATGTGGCGCGTTTCTTTATGGAATTCTGTATGGATGAAAGTTGCGGCAAATGCGTGCCTTGCCGGGTTGGTACCAAAATGATGCACGACATGCTGGAAAAGATCTGCCAGGGGAAAGCTACTCAACTTGACCTTGACAGGCTGGAAGAACTCGCCGTATATGTTCGTGAAGCCAGTCTCTGCGGACTCGGTGCCTCAGCGCCTAATCCATTTATGAGTACGCTGCGGCATTTCAGGGAAGAGTATGCATCCAAAATGCAACCGGAAGTACAATTATTAAAAGGACTATGACAACGCTGGATATATATATTGATGATAAGGCACTGAAGGTGGAACCGGGTAAAACGATCCTGGAAGTTTGCCGGGAGAATGATATCGATATTCCAACCATGTGCCACCTTGAAGGACTTACAGATGTAGGCGCCTGCAGGTTATGCCTGGTGGAGATTGAAGGTATCAATAAACTGCAGTCTTCCTGCACCACTAAAGTGGCGGCCAATATGGTGATACATACACAAACTGAAAGATTGAAGCGGTACCGTCGAATCACCACCGAGTTATTTTTTGCGGAGAGAAACCATATTTGTGCAATCTGTGTGGCTAACGGAAACTGCGAACTGCAGAACCTGGGCTATAAAGTCGGCATGGACCATATCAGGTATCCGTACCTGTTTCCTTCCTGTGAAGTGGATACGTCTCATGACTATATGGTGATGGACCACAACCGATGTATCATGTGTACCCGTTGTGTGCGGGTTTGCGGTGAAGTGGAAGGCGCCTATAACTGGGACGTGATGAGCAGGGGAGTCAATGTACGTATCATCTCAGATTTCAACACACCCTGGGGCGAATCCGAAACCTGTACTTCCTGCGGAAAATGCATGCATGCCTGTCCAACGGGAGCCATCTGGCCGAAATCGCTTTCGGGTGAAAAACTGCTTAAAGATCCGGGTATGATCAGTGAGTTAGTGGAGAAGAGAAAAATGAATTTGTAAGGAATACGTGGAGATATTAAACAGCAACATTATCTTTTTAATTGACATAACTATAAGATCCTTCACCCTTTGCTTTTGATAATCGTTAAAACCTAAAGGCGCCCGGGTTCAGGATGACAAATAAAAATTAAAACTAATAACATTTATATCGGATGGCATATACACCCAGGTTTGTCATCCTATGTTTGTCATCCCGACTTGCCTGCCTTGCCTAATGGCTGGCAGGCGAGGAGGGATCTTCAGGTATCACAAGAAGATGCCTCGTTCCTCGGCATGACAGGTGGTATTGTTGGCATGACAAAAAAGATTTGTCATCCTGAACCCGGGCTTCGCTAAAAGTCTGGCAGACTGAAGAAAACAGGGTGAAGGATCTTTTAAATGAAATTTTATGTTGTCATTAAAATGGCAAATCATTTTATAAATTATTAACACAATAATTGGCTCATGCAAAAGAAAAAACTGGCAACGGTCTGGCTGGGCGGATGTTCCGGATGCCATATGTCGCTGCTGGATATTGACGAACGGATCCTGGAGGTAGCCAAACTGGCTGATATCGTAAAATGCCCCGTGGTTGACGGAAAAGAGTTGCCTGAAGTGGATATTACGCTGGTAGAAGGTTCTGTTACCAGTGATGAACATTTGCAGGAGATCAAGCACATCAGAAAACAATCGAAAATAGTGGTGGCACTGGGCGATTGCGCCGTAACAACCAATATAACGGGTATGCGTAATTATTTTCCGCTGCAGGAAGTGTTTGATACGGCATACCGGAACGCGATCAGTAATGACCATTTGGGTGAAGTGCCTTCACACCCCGCCCTATTGCGTTTGCATGAGAAAGTGGTGCCTTTGCAGGAAGTGGTGAAAATTGATTTCGTCATTCCCGGCTGCCCGCCCAATGCGGATATTATTTTTTATGTGCTGAATGAATTGCTGAACGACCGTCAGCCCGACCTGGCGTCGGTAAAAAAACTGAAATATGGATAGTGCCGAAAACAGAAAAATAGTTATCTCTCCGGTAACCCGGATCGAGGGACATGCCCGGATCACCATTCAGTTGGATGAAGCCGGGAAAGTAGCGGATGCTTTATTCCATGTGAATGAATTCCGTGGGTTTGAAAAGTTCTGCGAGGGCAGGATGTACACAGAGATGCCTGTGATCACGCCGAGGATTTGCGGTATCTGCCCGGTGAGCCACACCGTTTCAAGTGTTAAGGCCTGTGAAATGATCGAAGGCATTGAACCCGCCGTAACCGGCGACATGCTTCGCCGCCTGATACATCTTGGACAGAATATATCATCCCATGCATTATCCTTTTTTCATTTGTCTGCCCCTGATTTTTTGTTGGGATATGACAGTGATCCTGCAAACCGGAATATCCTGGGCATTGCGGCAAAGTTTCCCGATATCGCGCTTCGGGGTATTCGCATGCGTAAATTCGGCCAGGAGATAAGTGAACGGATCACCGGTAAAAAAATCCATACTTCCGGTATTGTTCCGGGCGGCATGACCTTCCCGCTGAAACCTGAGAACAGGAAAGCCTTACTGGATTGGATACCCGAAGTTCTTGAAACTGCACAAACCGGTATTGATATTATTAAAAGATTTCAGGAAGAAAATTCATCCATGGTTCAAAGCTTTGCCAGTTCCCCAACACATTATCTTGGTACGGTTGGAAAGGATGGCACGCATGAAATTTATGATGGCAGGCTTCGCTTTATTGATAAGGATGGTGCCGTTTTGCAGGATCAGCTTGATCCGGCAAGGTACCTTGAGTTTATTGCTGAAAGGTCTGTTAACTGGTCATACCTGACTTATCCATATTATAAACCGCTCGGTTTTGAAAATGGCATCTACCGTGTAGGGCCACTCGCCCGTTTGAATGTTGCAAGCCGGATGAAAACGGTAAGGGCACAAAAAGAGTTCGAAAATTTTAAAAGCATAAATGGCGGCAAGCCTGTACATGGTACTTTTTATTTCCATTATGCCCGGCTGATAGAAGCGCTTGCATCTGTTGAGGAAATTCAGGAACTGCTTCATGACGACCGGATCATTTCCCCGGAGATACGCACCCATGGCCGCTGGAACCAGGCGGAAGGTATTGGTTCATCGGAAGCGCCGCGGGGTACATTGTTTCATCATTATATAACAGATGAAACCGGTAAATTAAAAAAAGTTAACCTGTTGATAGCAACCGGGCAGAACAATCCATCCATGAACAGGTCGATCACAGAAGTTGCTAAGCAATATGTGGATGGAAATGATATTAAAGAAGGGATGTTGAACAGGGTAGAGTCGGCCATTCGCTGTTATGATCCTTGTTTGTCGTGTTCAACTCATGCCATGGGACAGATGCCGATGGTTGTTGAAGTACAGGATGCGGGGGGGAATATAATCAGGAACTTGGCGAGGGAATAAATCCTTTTTCTTTCAGCCATGATTTAATTTTTTCGACAGCCTTGTCTGCATTTTTTTTTCCCTGGTTACTCAGGGTTTCGCAAAAAGAAAAATCCTGCCCCCCAACCGCACAAATAATTATTTGCGGGGATTTTTCAAAAAGGCCTGAGAGTAATCCTGCCAGTATGCCGGTATCGAGGTGGTGTGAAGCTGATCTGGTGAATTGCCCACCTGGTTTAAGCGGGTAAAGCTGGATATCATTTGTACCATCTGCAATGGCATCGATCAACAGCACATACTCATAAAGAGAAAATTCCTCCAGCCATTCTGTTTGCAGCTGGTGCGGATACAAAAAAATTGCATTGGGTAAATTTTCTTTTTCTAATTCCTTGCAAACATAGGCGCCAATCCCATCATCTGACCGAAGTATATTGCCGATACCTGCAATGCATATGGTTTTTTGATTGTTCATGACCTTCTTGCATTTATAAATTTATGAAAAACTTTTAATTCAATTTTTAAGTTATTTTTTCAGAAGTGTAAGTTCAGGTTATATGCCGAAAAATGAAAATTAATAGATGATGTATAGTAGTTTGAAGTTATAATAACAAGTAAGGTTTAAAAAATTATCTACAGTGAAAAGCAATTTTTTCGAAGAACTTTTTCATCCTCTCTTGTCATGCCGAGGAACGAGGCATCTTCAAGCAGATTACAAGAAGATCCCTCCTTCGTCGGGATGACAAGGGGTGGTTATAAAGACTCTTTTTTTGATTTGTCATGCCGAGGCAACGAGGCATCTTATGGTGCATTAAAAAGAAGACCCCCTCCTTCGTCGGAATGACAAAGGTTGAGTATAACACATATTGAACTGTCTTGTCATGCCGAGGCACGAGGCATCTTCAAGCAGCTAACAAGAAGATCCCTCCTTCATCGGAATGACAAAGGTTGAGTATAACACATTTTGAACTGTCTTGTCATGCCGAGGTACGAGGCATCTTTTCCGTTAATTACAACGAAAAAATCGTGAAAAATATGCTGAAATAAAAGAAAATGACGGTAGATATAATCAGTAAAATTTAGAGTTTTACTTTTTTAAAATACCCATTTTAAGATGAAATACTCAGTTTATATTCTTACAAATTTTAAGAGGAATGTTTATTATACAGGTGTTACAAATGATTTATCTCAGCGATTGGTAGAACATTATTTAGAAAGAGGAAATATACATTCATTCACTGGAAGATACTATGTAAATAATCTTGTGTATTACCAGGACTTTAAATATGTAAATGATGCGATTGCTTGGGAAAAAGTCATTAAAGGCTGGAGAAGGGAGAAGAAAATACAAATCATTAAACTCTTCAATCCGAAAATGGATTTTTTAAATAAAGAACTACTTGGCAAATGGCCTCCAAGTGATGCCTTTCATAGGTAAAGTGTAATATTAGAGTAACATTAAAGATCCCTCCTTCGTCGGGATGACAAAGGGTAACCTTTTTACTTGTCATGCCGTGGCAACGAGGCATCTTATAGTGAATTAAAAAGAAGATCCCTCCTTCGTCGGGATGACAAGGGGTGGTTATAAAGACTCTTTTTTTGATTTGTCATGCCGAGGCACGAGGCATCTTATGGTGCATTAAAAAGAAGATCCCTCCTTCGTCGGGATGACAAGGGTAACCTTTTTACTTGTCATGCCGAGGCAACGAGGCATCTTATAGTGAAATGTAAAGAAGATCCCTCCTTCGTCGGGATGACAAAGGAGGGTTAGTAGATGAAAAAAGTGCATTAACTCTTTAGTTTTGATAACTGTGTAAAAAGTTCTTTTTGTGTATCTGTCAGGTTCGTAGGCAGAACAACATTATAGGTGATATACAGGTCTCCAAAATGGTCCTCTTTTTTATACACCGGAAATCCTTTTCCTTTTAACCTGATTTTAGTGCCGTTTTGTGTTTCCGGATTTACTTTTAATTTAAGTTTCCCGCCAAAAGTATCAATGGTTTTTTCACCACCCAGCAATGCCGTATACAGGTCGAGGTCAACAGTTGCGTATAAGTCATTGCCTTTTCTTTTAAATACCGGGTCATCTTCGATTTTAAAAGTGATATAAAGGTCGCCATCGGGCCCGCCTTTTTTACCTTTACCGCCATGTCCTTTTACCCTGATCCTTTGGTCGGTATCAATGCCAGCAGGAATGGTGATCCGGAGATTCTTTCCGTCAATGGTAATGGTTCTCTGGTGAGTGGTGAATACCTGGGAAAGTTCCAGCTTTAATTCCGCATCATAGTCAGGCCCCTTAGCGCTTCCGTTTCCACCACGCTGTTGTTTGCCCCCACCGCCGCCACCGAAAAGAAAATCAAAGAAATCGGAAAAATCATCCTCCTCTGCGCCTTCAAACTGCGTTTGCTGCCAGGACCCGGCAGGCCTTCTCTGTTGCTGACGGGCTTTTTCGTATTGCTCCGATTGCTGCCAGTCTTTACCATAGCGGTCATATTTCTTTCTTTTATCCGGATCACTCAGCACCTCATTGGCTTCATTGATGCGTTGGAACTTCGCTTTGGCGTCTTTGTCATTGGGGTTCAGATCGGGATGGAATTTCCTGGCCAGTTTGCGAAAGGCGTTTTTGATTTCATCCTGGGTAGCTGTTTTAGGTACTCCCAGCACTTCATAATAATCAATATAAGTCATGCTATAAAATTACATTATTTAATGTTTATCCTGAATTCCGGACAGGTTGAAAGCAGGTTTTCCTGATTCATTTTTTTCTGCATAATGATAATTGATAGTTCCTGTTGTTTAATTTTAACAGGATTGTTTAATTTCAGCCAATGAATTTCTATCACACATTTACTGTCGTTATTGTTTTTGCTGCGCTATTTGGGTACATTAATTACCGGTTTATCAAATTGCCGAATACCATTGGTATTATGATTCTTTCTCTGGTAGCGTCTCTTATTATGATTGCACTTATTTCGCTGAATCCGTCACTCTTTTTAAGGAGCAGGGAGATGATCAGGGAAATTGATTTTCACGAAGTACTGATGAATGGCATGTTAAGCTTCCTGCTTTTTGCCGGAGCAATACATATAAAAGCAAGCGATCTGAAAAAAGAAAGAGCCACCATACTCACTTTCTCAACAGTGGGTGTTTTGATTTCTACAGTTATCATCGGAAGCCTGCTTTATGGTATTTGTATTTTATTTAAGCTTAATATAGGGTTTATCCATTGTTTATTGTTTGGTGCACTCATCTCGCCAACTGACCCGATAGCCGTCATGGGTATTCTGAAAGATGCAAAAATCCCCAAAGCAATGGAAATCAGGATAGCCGGCGAATCACTTTTTAATGACGGAGTTGCGGTTGTCGTTTTTATCAGCATTTTGCAAATAATCAATGCCGGAGTTGATAATCTTCAGCCCGGAGAAATTTTGTTCCTATTCCTGCGCGAAGCTGGCGGAGGATTAGTGCTGGGAGTTGTCCTCGGATATATCGGGTTTTTCGCTTTACGTTCAATCGATTACTATCAGGTTGAAGTGATGATTACACTGGCTATTGTAATGGGTGGTTACTATGTTGCGGAAATTTTGCATGTAAGCGGTCCACTTGCGATGGTGGTTGCCGGTATTATTACCGGAAATCAAGCGAGGCAATTTGGGATGAGTATCATTACAAGCGATTACGTGGATAAATTCTGGGAAATCATTGATGAAATATTGAATGCGGTTTTATTTTTCCTGATAGGAATAGAGATGCTTGTTGTGGAATTTTCCATAGAAAATTTCTGGATTGGACTGATCGGCATCGGAATTGTATTAGTGGCCAGGTATATATCGATGCTGGTTCCCTATTTTTTCTTAAGAAAAAATAATGTTTTTCAAAAGTATGCATTAACCATTCTTACCTGGGGAGGATTGCGGGGAGGAATTTCTGTAGCACTGGCACTGTCTCTTCCTAAAACGGAGTTCTACGATTTCTTTGTTTCGATTACCTATATAATAGTATTGTTTTCTATCATAGTTCAGGGGCTTACTATAGGTAAGGTGGTTAAAAAACTCACCTGAGTACCTGCTTATTCATTATTTTACAACATCCCGTGACTATGCATTGATTAACAAGTATGAAATGAATTTGACATGATTGATTTTCATCACCTGGATGAGTATAATTTGGAAGATGAGCGGGTACTGTTAAGACCCCTGAAAGAAAATGACCTGTCACACTTGCTGCCATTTTCCTTAGATGAACCTGAGTTGTGGACATTTTCACTTATAAGTGCCAGTGGTGAAGCAGGAATGAAAAAGTATATTCAGTTGGCCACAGGCGCAAGAGAAAAAGGCAATGAATATCCCTTTATTGTTTTTGACAAACAGCGCAACAGCTGCGCCGGCAGCACCCGTTTTTACGATATCCAGCTTACTCATAAGACGCTTCAACTCGGGTACACCTGGTATGGCTCTGCTTTCCAGGGTACGGGACTAAACAAACACTGTAAATATCTTTTACTTGATTTTGCTTTTGACAAAATGCAAATGGAGCGGGTAGAATTCAGGGCCGACAATAACAATAAACGCAGTATTGCCGCCATGAAAAGTATAGGTTGCATAGAAGAAGGCGTGTTGAGAAGCAATACTATAAAACAGGATGGTAGCAGAAGGGACAGTATTGTACTGAGCATATTAAAGGCGGAATGGGAAAATGGGGTGAAGGATAGATTATTAACCGCAATGAAATAAAGACACAAAGAAGACGGCCATGCACTACGATTTCATCATCATTGGCGCCGGTTCTGCCGGTTGTGTTTTAGCAAACAGGCTTTCTGCTGATCCAACCATTTCTGTATTACTGGTGGAGGCCGGGATACCTGATAATAAACTGGAAATTCATATCCCTGGCGCATACACGAAATTAAACAATACCAGCGTTGACTGGTCGTTCTGGACCGAGCCGCAGGAAAATGTTGATGGGAAAAAAATCTATATTCCCCGCGGGAAGACACTGGGCGGCAGCAGCAGTACCAACGCCATGGCCTATGTGCGTGGAAATAAAGAAGATTTTAATGAATGGGCGGCGTTGGGAAATAATGGCTGGGCTTATGAAGATGTATTGCCTTATTTTAAGAAGTCTGAGCATAATGAAAATTTCGGTGAGCCCTATCATGGCAAATCGGGGCCTTTAAATGTAACGCATTCGCAGCAACCGACACAGCTGGGCGAAGCATTTATTCAGGCTTGTGAATCTAATGGCATCCCCCGAAATACAGATTATAACGGAGCGGAACAACTCGGGTCTTCCATGCTCCAGTTTACCATCAAAAATTACCAGCGGCACAGCACCGCAACCGCATTTTTAAAACCTGTGATACATCGGAAAAATCTCACTATTAAAACAGGCCGCCATGTTAAGCGGATCATCATTGAAGAAGGGCGGGCAACCGGTGTTGAAGTGATACAAAGTTCAGGCAACCTTGAAATATACTCCTGTAGCAGGGAAATTATCCTGAGTGCCGGGGCAATACAATCGCCCCAGGTATTGATGCTTTCGGGTATAGGGGATCGTGATATACTTAATGGTTTTGGTATTCCGTTGGTATTGCACCTTCCCGGTGTGGGACAAAACCTTCAGGACCATATTTGGTCTGGTGTTAGCGGATTTACAAATATTCCCATGGGTAATAGCCTTATCCGGCCCTGGCCGATGTTTAAAGCACTCCTGCAGCATTTGATCACAAAGAAAGGCCCTCTTGGAAACAGTCCGCTCGAAGCCAATGCTTTTCTGCAATCAACTCCCGGACTAAACAGGCCGGATGTACAATTTCATATGGCGCCTATTGCCATTGCACCAGGATATACAACAGATATTTATAAGCTGGATAGTTTTGCTAAGGAAGACGGTTATGGTATCCTGGTGATCCTGATCAGGCCATATAGCCGGGGTTATGTTTCGATCAGGAGTATAAATCCTTTGGATGCACCTGTAATTCAGCCACAGTTTTTTTCTGATCATCGGGACCTGGAAACATTGTTATGGGCATTAAAGAAAAGTATAGCCGTTGCTTCTGATCCTGCCATGAAAGTATATGCGCAAGCTGAGATTCATTTTCCTGAAGCCCCTTATACCGATGAATCATTGCGGGCGCATATCCGGAAAAGCCTGGAGACCTTATATCATCCTGTGGGCACCTGCAAGATGGGAAATGATGATATGTCCGTGGTGGATGATCAGTTAAAAGTTCGTGGGATAAAAGGTTTGCGCATTGCAGATGCGTCCATTATGCCGACAATTGTTTCCGGTAATACAAATGCTGCATGTATAATGATAGGGGAGAAGGGTTCTGATATGATTCTACAAGAATGTCGCTCCGCCGCGGCGGACTCAAATACAACAACCTGATTGAGCTACAGGAATGTCGCTCCGCCGCGGCGGACTCAAATACAACAACCTGATTGAGCTACAAGAATGTCGCTCCGCCGCGGCGGACTCAAATACAACAACCTGATTGAGTTACAGGAATGTCGCTCTGCCGCGGCGGACTCAAGGCTGTTAATCCCCTGAATCACAAAAATCCCCCCAAACCTGTCCGCCGCACGCTTCGGCAGGCGGGTCCTGGTTCAGACAATTTAAATCAATGAACGCAAAGATTTTTATAAAACCAGCTTTCCCTGGTAGTAGTCTAAAATTTTCGTCCTGAAAATATATTCATACCTCACCTGGGTCAGATTAATAATTGCCCGGTCGAGGTTATTCTTTGCGGTTAAATATTCCACTGAATTAATGGTGCCTGCATTAAAACGGATTTCATTTGCACGAAAAGATTCCTGGTAATGCGTATGTTGGTCGAGGTAGGCTTTATAGCGGTTGAAGGAGGCTGTCATGTTTGCATAGGCCTGTTCAATATTCTGGCGTAACAGAAGTTCAGTATTTTCTCTTTCCACTTCAGCCGTTTTTAAATTCACCCTGGCTTGTTCAACACGAAATTTTGTCCTGAAATTATTGAACAAAGGAATCTGTGCGCCAACGCCAAAGGAACTACCCACATTGTTTTTCATCTGGGTACCATACCGTATATTTTCGTATGTATAATTTTGAACTGGCGAGATCACCGGGAATTTGGTATTGTTTACTTCCACAAAATCGTTGGTGGGTTGATTTACTATCGTTGTGGGTATATTCAATGTAAATGCGCTGGAAAAGCTGGAAAAAAGATTACCATACAAACCCACTTGCGGAAAAAAAGCCGACTGTTCAACTTTTATGCCTTTCCCGGCACTTTTAATTCGAAGGTCAGATGCTTTGATGACAGGCAGCGTATTCAATGCTGTTTTAATGATCTCTTGCTCATTGCCTGGATAAATGCCTTCAGGCATTGGGACATCGTTCCTTTCAAGTTGCAGTTCTTTAGTGTATGGAATATTAAGTAATTGACATAAGTTGAGTTTTGAAAGATCCAGTGAATTGGCTGCATTTACAATGCCCACCTGGTCGTTAGACAATTGGCCTTTCATGTCTGATAAAATATAACCGCCAACGGCACCTTCTTTTACCATTATTTCCAGGCGTTCCACTTGCTTCCCGGTCACTTCAGCCTGGTTTTTTATATTCTGTAACAAGTCTTCATTATTTAGCACCTGCAGGTAATTCATTATTACCATAATGGTAGTATTTTCTTTTATTTGCTGCAGATCCATTTTGCTGGCTTCTTCATTCAGTGACTGTTGTTTTTTATTATTATGTACCAGTAAGCCGTTGAAAAAATTCCATTGTCCACTCACTCCCACATTAGAACCTTGTATCTGCTGGTTTACATAGGTATTAGTGAACGGGTCAATATTCCGACCATTGTTCCATCCATAATTAAAATTTCCATTCAGGTTGGGTAACATATCGGCACTCGCTTGTTTTCTATTTATTTCAGCAGTTTCCAGCCGAATCGAAGACTGCTTCACCTGGATATTATTTTTAACGGCAATGTCAACCGCCTGTTGCAATGTTAAACGGACAGGTGTTTGCTGCGCTATTGTTTCAAAAAAAAACAGCGTGAAGAGCAAATTTGTAATGATGATACAATACTTCGTCATAAGTTTCAATTAATGCTTCATTTATTGAATAGAACCGTCCAGCAGGTTTATGATTCTTGAACCGTAGGTGGCATTTTTTTCTGAGTGTGTCACCTGCACAATAGTCACACCTTCTTTGTTTAGTTTTTTGAACAATTCCATGATCTCTTCGCCCTGCTTTGAATTAAGGTTGCCGGTAGGTTCATCTGCCAGTATCAGTTTCGGGCTTACAATAAGGGCGCGTGCTATACCCACAAGTTGTTGTTGACCGCCCGAAAGTTGAGCAGGGAAAAGATCCTTCTTGCCAACGATCTGGAACCTGTCGAGCATATCTGCAACCATTGCCTTTCTTTCCGATGATTTCACATCCTGGTACAGCAGCGGCGTTTCAATATTTTCATAAACTGTCAGTTCATCTATAAGGTGGTAAGCCTGGAAAACAAAACCCACATATTTTTTATACAGTGCGGAACGTTGCTTTTCTTTCATCAAGTGTACGGCTTCACCCATGAAATAATGATATCCTTCGGAAGGTTCATCCAGCATGCCAAGGATATTCAGTAAGGTTGATTTTCCTGATCCTGATGGCCCCATGATGGAAACAAATTCACCCTCATTGATCAGCAGGTCAATGTTCCTGAGGATATGCGTTTTATTTGCGCCGGTATTATACCATTTGGAGATATTCTTTAATTCAAGCATATTTTTATTTTATAGAAATGAATTGGATTTATGACTGATTTTTATTATAACATATTTTATTATTGAATTTGTCAAAAAAAAGATCCTTCACCCTTTCATTCTCTAAATCATACTTTGTCTTGATTGCACGGACTCAGGATGACATTTTTTTTTGTCATGCCAACAATACCACCTGTCATGCCGAGGAACGAGGCATCTTCTTGTGATACCTGAAGATCCCTCCTTCGTCGGGATGACAAAAAGAGTTTTTTGTCATGCTGAACCCGGGTAATTTCTATACGTCTTGTGTACTAATGAAAACAGGGTGAAGGATCTTACATATATATAAATTGAAAAGTTATTTTATTATTTGTGGTTGCATAACACATTATAAATTGATAGTTGCCTGAATGATGCCGAATTTGCAACAAGTTGAAAAAGAAGATATTAGATGGAAAATAGGAGATAAATGTGTACGATACCGGACAACAACTGTCCGGTATCGTACAGTGGGTTATTCTGATCGGAGGCTGTTAACCGGATTAACCATTGCTGATCTGATGGTTTGAATGCCGAGTGTGATCAATGCAATAGTGATCATCACTGCACCGCTCAGCAGGAAGATCCACCAGCTCAGGGTTGTTTTGAAAGCAAAATTTTCCAGCCACATATTTGTACCCCACCAGGCTATCGGAATCGCAATGAGAAATCCTATCAGGACGAGTTTAAGAAAATCCTTCGTCAGTAAAGTAACAATCTGCGTTACCGTTGCACCTATGACCTTTCTAATTCCAATCTCTTTGGTACGCTGGTTGGTGATAAACATTACTAGTCCTAGCAATCCGAGGCAACTTATGAATATGGCCAATCCGGTTGCCCAATACAATAATCGTGAAATATTCTTTTCGCTGGTGTAAAATTTGGCAATGCTTTCATCGAGGAATCTATATTCAAATTCATTTTCGGGATAAAGTTCTTTCCAGGAAGCTTCTATTTTTTTAATGGCGGATTGCCATGTACCTGTTTTCCCATTTTGCGGATGAAGAGCCACATTGAAGTTATGCGAAGCCGATGCCCAGGTTCCGATGGCCGTAGGCTTGATCTTTTCATGCAGCGAACGGGTGTGAAAATCCTTTACCACTCCGGTAATGGGTATAGGCTCAACCTCCCACATCAGCATCTTGCCAATTGCATCCTGCGGGTTTTTAAATCCAAGCAGGCGGGCATAGGTTTCGTTGATGACAAAATGAGACACGGTATCACTCTGCTTTAGCCCAGTACCTGCCAGTAAAGTCATTTTGTATAATTTGAGATAATTGGTATCGCCATATTTAAATTGTACATCAGTTTCAATTTCATTTTTGCCATCCTTGTATTTCATAGTACCAGACCAGGTGCTGACTGATGAAGGCGGACTGGTTGACAGGCTGACCATGGCCACCTCAGGTAACTGCTTAATTTTTTCTACCAGGAGTTTCTGTCTGCTCACTGCAGTGTCATTGTATTGCGTGTTAAAAAGAAGAATGGCTTCTTTTTGAAAACCGAGGTCTTTCTGTAATGTAAAGTTGATTTGTTTGCTCACAAAAAAGGCCGCAATGATAAAAACCTGTGCGATTACAAATTGTGCAACAGTTAGTGATTTGCGCAGCCAGGCAGTTTTTGATTGCCCGCCGGAAATAGCAGACTGGCTTTTCAATACCGCTATAGGTTTAAACCTTGATAAAACAAGCGCCGGATAAAACCCTGAAAGTAAACTAACCACTAGCACCAGCATTAGCAGGAATGCCCAAAGCGCCGGTTGCTGAAAGAAATTAAAGGACAGGTCCGATGGAATAAAATCGGCAAATATTTTTAAGAGCAGGGGAGTGATTAAAACAGAGAGTACAGTTGCAATCAATGTGATGAGAATAGTTTCGTTCAGGAACTGGAAAACCAGTTGCATCTTACTGCTGCCAATGGTTTTTCTGATGCCTATTTCTTTTGCCCTTCCTGCAGCCTGTGCTGTTGTAAGATTGATAAAATTAATACAACCTAACAATAACAGGAAAAGGGCAACGGCCAGCAGGCCCATCATAGTTGGTTTATGTGCGATCCTGTTTTCAAAAGCCCAGTAATCTGTATTGAAGTGGATGTCGTTCAGTGGCTGTAATAAAAAAATGGATTTGCTATTATCGTCGGGTTCCGTGATTTTATTTTTTTCAGAGATCGCTGTTATTTGTTTTTCTACTTGTATGGGTTTAATGCCTTTGTTCAGTTTAACCAGCAATTGTGAGGCTGAATTGGTATTATTCCATTGTGTCCAATCCCGGGGTTTTAAACTTGTTTTTTCAAGTGTTGCTCTTGATAGAAATGCTTTGAAAGAAAAATCCGTTTTTTTATCCTGGTCTTTTACGACGCCACTTACGGTCAGCCTGACGGAATCATCCATAAAAAATTCTTTTCCCATAACTTCCGTTGGTTTCAGGTCCGGGTAATATAATTTTGCCTTCGATGCTGTAAGTACTACCTGGTAAGGGTTCTGTAAACTTCCAGTTGGGCTTCCGGCCAGCCATTCATATGAAAAAAGGGTAAAGTATGACTGGTCGGTTGCAATGAAATCTCCTTGTTTTTTAAACACAACCGGTTCATTTTTTCCGGGTACAGGTATGCTGCTCTTTACATCAAAGTTGAGATGCCTGAAGGGTACAACCAGCTCAATACCTGTTGCTTCTTTTCTTAAAGCGTCCGCCATCGGGGAGGTAATACCGGAATTCTTATAGATCTCACCGGAGAATTCAAAATTTGAAACAGCCCTGTAGATCCTGTCACTGTCTTTATGATGATTATCAAAACTGAAATCATACTGGACGATCAGGAAGATGACCAGGGATGCACTGATGCCAATGGCCAGCCCGGAAATATTAATAAGGGAAAATAGTTTATGTTTCCAGATATTACGAAAAGCTATCGTCAAATTGGTTTTAAGCATAATAATTATTTTACCGCAAAGAAAAAAGATCGCAAAGAAAATAGCTGGCGATTATTTCCATTCAATGGAAACTCTTCCGGAACCGGCATCTACCATTACAGGTATGCCACCGCCATGAAGCGTTCCTTTAATCCGGGTGTCTTCAATTTTGCCCTCGAAATTACCGCTAAGGGATGTATTTATTTTACTTCCCCTGATGTCCAGTGTAACGCCTTTATTGGATGGTAAAGTCAGTTCTATTCGGCCGCTTGAATTTCGCAGGGTTAGATATTTACCCAATTCTTTTATTTCAATATGCATACTGCCACCGCTGGTAGAAGCATCAACACTTGCAGAAAGATCATCCAGGTTAACATTGCCGCCGGATGTGGACGCCTTCAGTTCACCTTTTATCGTTTCCCCGGTTACATTTCCGCCACTGGTTGTTGCCTTGATCATTCCTTCAAGTTCTTCCAGGTTCAGATTTCCGCCAGATGTACTTAGTGTAATATTGCCCGAACAGTTTTCTGCGCCAATATTACCGCCGCTGGTGGTTAAACGTATATTATCGTGTGAATCTTCAATGGTAATATTTCCGCCTGATGTAGATCCCTGAATATCTCCTTTTAATTCTTTGCAAACCAGGTTGCCTCCACTGGTAGTGAAGACCTGTTTGCCATTCAAGGCTGAGATACTGATGTTGCCACCGCTGGTGCTAAGGCTTGATGCTGTATTTTCGGGGACATATACTGCAAATGAAATAGAGAGCCCGTTTTTCCAGTCGTTATTGTTTTTCTTTCTTTTGGCAGAAATTATTAAAGCATTTCCATCCTGTACCATTTTTAACTCGTAGTCTTCGGTAAGTCTTTTTTCAATCTCAGATTTACTGAGG
>JBGSHT010000006.1:0-93754 GCA_041752135.1 Chitinophagaceae bacterium
CCCGCTTAGAAAGTCCGCTTGAAAGAAATGCCTTGATAACTTGATGCTTTTCAGTGTCGGTGAAGTATTTCCTCGACTTTTGAATGATTTTTGGGTCCATATTTTACACTTTTGGTGTAAACCTATTTTAGGACAAGACAGTGAGTGAAGAGCTCGAAATTCACCCCCTTCGAGAGGGGGATATTACTTCTCCGCAGTTTGCCTTTGCATTTAATTCTTTTTAGTAAAACACTAAGAAGATTACGGTGAAGGGCTGTTCATATCCCCCTCTCGGAGGGGGCGAGTTTAAGACTTTTATGATACTGAAGATGTAGGGGGAGGACAAGGTAAATATGTCCTCCCCCTAAAGTCTGCGTGTTTAAAAGCTCGAAACTCACCCCCTCCAGAGGGGGATATTACTTCTCCGCAGTCTTCCTTTGCATTTAATGCTATTTAGTAAAACAATATGAACATTCCGGGGAAGGGCTGTTCATATCCCCCTCTGGAGGGGGTGAACCGCGTAGGCATTGCTCCATTATGATGTAGGGGGAGGACAAGACAAACAGTTAAATCCTGCAATAGGTTTACAGGTTAAGCAGAAAAGGGGATGATTTTTCCCCCACCATTAAAAATATTTTCTCATTCAGACTCCGTTTTTTTACAATGGAGATATCAACAATGATGTTGATTTTTATGTAATGAAAAGGCAATCAAAATTTTCTAATGCACACTATAAAAAGCCACTCAAAAAATTTGCATCCCAACTAAGGTCTGATATGACCAAGTCTGAGGTATGTTTATGGAAGTATGTTCTATGTGCAGGAAAAATGCGAGGATATAATTTTAACAGGCAAAGACCAGTCCTTGATTATATAGCTGATTTCATGTGTAAGGAATTAAAACTGATAATTGAATTAGATGGTTTAACTCATCATGATAAAGAAGTGCATGATAAGGATTTGAAAAAAGAACAGGATTTAATAAAGAATGGATTTACTGTATTAAGATTTTCAGATGGTGAAGTTTTAAATCATATAAACTCCGTAAGTGAAATAATTGAAGGTTGTATCATAGAAAAAGAAAAAATAATGAAGATGGCATGCGGCTTCCCATAAGAATCGAACCATAAAATGAGCCTTTTTATCTTCGCACCTTTGCGTTTTAACCTAATAAATATTCACTTCCCTTTCCAGTGTAACCCCAAATTTTGCCTGCACATCCTGCAGGATATTTTCACTTAATGAGTATATCTCCTGTCCCGTTGCATGTCCGTAATTCACCAGCACCAGCGCCTGTTTTTCATGGCAACCTGCATCTCCCTCGCGGTAGCCCTTCCAGCCTGCCTGTTCGATCAGCCAGCCCGCGGCTAGTTTAAACTTTTTCCCCGCTAACGGGTAACCTACAATTTTGGGATATGTCAATTTCAGGCTTTCAAACTGCTCCGGTCCGATCTCCGGGTTTTTGAAAAAACTACCGGCATTGCCAATGACCGCCGGATCGGGGAGCTTAGACGAGCGGATACGGATAACCGCATCTGATATGGCGCGGATGCTGAGTTCGGTGATGCCCATCAGGCTGAGTTCCTGCTCTATGGCGCCGTATGAAATGTGAAAAACGGGTTTCCTGCGTAATTTAAAGGTTACGCTGGCTATGATGAACTGGTCTTTTAGTGCTCTTTTAAAAACACTCTCCCGGTAACCAAAATGACAATCAGCACCGGAGAATTTGACCCAGGCTTTATCTTTTAAGTGCCAGGCTTCAAGCTCATGAAAAACATCTTTTAGTTCCACACCGTATGCACCGATATTCTGCATGGGGGAAGCCCCCGTATTGCCCGGTATAAGGGAGAGGTTTTCCACTCCCGCAAGGCCCTGGTTGATACAGTACAGTACAAATTGGTGCCAGTTTTCTCCTGCGCCTGTTTTCACATACACATGATCGGTATCCTCTCCGCAGATCTCCATACCGCTGATTTCATTACGTAAAACCAGTCCGTCAACATCCCGCGTAAAAAGGATATTGCTGCCTCCGCCAAGTACCAATGGGCCTGTGGGCAATGCAGCGAGGCGATCCCCAAAGGCTTCCAGTTCCAAACGGGTTTTGATCCGCGCCAGATACCTGGCCCGCACATCCATCCTGAAAGTATTATAGGGGAGAAGTGAAATATTTTCCTGAATTTGCATCCAACAATAATACTAAAAAATGAGCCAGATAGTTACTTTGATCGGTGGAACAGGCCTGGTAGGCGGTCATATTCTCCAACTTTTACTGAATGATGAACTGTACAGCACGGTGCGGGTTATCGGCAGAAAGTCTGTAAACATTAGTCACCCCAAATTACAGGAATTCATCATCGACTTTGGCGACCAGAAATCGCTGGAGCAGGCAATCGCCGGCAGTGAAACGGTATTTGTGGCGGTAGGCACGACCAATAAAAATGTAGAGGGTGATAAGGATGCTTATAAGAAAGTTGATTTTGATATTCCGGTAAACGCGGCTAAAGCTGCTGCAAAATACGGGGTATATGGATTTGCGATGGTTTCTTCCGTAGGCGCAGACCCCAATAACAACAATAATTTTTACCTGAAGCTTAAAGGTGTAACCGAAGAAGCAGTGGCTAAGGAAATGGTTCCTCAAACGCTGATTTTCCGCCCTTCCCTGTTATTGGGCGAACGTAAAGAGAAAAGATTTGGCGAAGGTATTGCCCAGTTTTTTATGCCGGCTGTTAATTTCCTCTTGCCTGCTTCGAAGCAGAAATATAAAGGCATTAAAGTGGAGGACCTTGCGCGGGCGATGGTCCTGGCCGCACAGAAAACCCCTAAGGGCATTCACTTTTTTGAATACCCGAAAATCATGGAAGTACTTAACCGCAAAGAATCAAAGGACGCATAAGATTAAAAGTCATTCTCTTCGTCTTCACGGTAACTACCTGAACTGCCCAGGTTGATCATCGACCCCATCAGGTCCTTGAACTCGATTCTGGCTTCCAGCACTTTTTTACTGATCAAAGAATAAGAGGCAAGGCCATGCAGAACAAACTCCATTAGCAAAGCATTCTCTGCATCGCTTGACTGCGGGAAATATTTCTTAACAAGCGCATGCAACCCGTCAACCTGGTATAACTGTATGATCTTGTCTGCGTCTTTTGTATTGAATAAAATATTTAAAGCATTTCCTTTATCAAACCAGGTGATCACACTGCGGAACGGGTTTTCTTCCGCCGCGCCATCCTTTCCTTTCTTTTTCTTTAACTGCTCGGGGTTGGGGAAATATTGCGCAAACATGGTGCGTATCGACTTCTCCAGCAAATTGTAGGATACCTGGTAAGGGCCTTCCTGCTCACCTTCATACACCAGTTCTATTTTACCTGTAATGGAAGGGATGATGCCGGTCAGGTCGCTTATCCATACCTGTGTCTTTTTCTCTTTATTTAGAATGGCCCTTCTTTCGGCTGCGCTCATGGCATTTTCAAAGGCGGCAATGGTAAGCCTTGCAGAAACACCACTCTTCTGGTCCACAAATTCACTGCCCCTTGCTTCAAAAGAAACCTGTTCTATCAGGCGTTTTATGAGGTTGCTGATGACCACTTTCTTTTGCTGCTCCGGATGTATGGCTGCTTCCTGCTCCGTGATGGCCAGTGCGGTCTCTATCGTTTTGGGATAGTGCGTAAGAATCTGGCTCTCGATACGGTCCTTTAAAGGAGTTACAATGGCACCCCGGTTCGTGTAGTCTTCGGGGTTAGCCGTAAAGACAAACAGGATATCCAGCGGCATCCTTAGTTTGAATCCGCGGATCTGGATATCTCCTTCCTGCAGGATGTTAAATAAGGCAACCTGTATCCTGGCCTGCAGATCGGGCAATTCGTTGATCACAAAGATGCCGCGGTTGCTGCGCGGGATGATCCCGTAATGTATTACCCGCTCATCGGCAAAGCTTAGCCGAAGGTTGGCGGCTTTCACCGGATCGATATCACCAATAAGATCTGCCACGCTTACATCGGGTGTGGCAAGTTTTTCGCCATATCGTTCGCTGCGGTGCAGCCAGTGAATAGGCGTGTCATCGCCTTTTACGGCAATGAGTTCCTTAGCGTAGGTAGACATTGGCGCCATCGGATCATCGTTGATTTCACTTCCTTCCACAACAGGAATGTACTCGTCCAGCAAATCGATCATTTGTCGCGCCATGCGGGTCTTGGCCTGTCCGCGGAGGCCCAGGAACAAAATATTGTGCCTGGAAAGCAGGGCTCTTTCTGTATCGGGTATTACAGAATCTTCATAACCCAGTATGCCGGGAAATGATTCCATACCCTTTTCCAGTCGTGCAATGAGGTTCTGCCTGATCTCTTCTTTGATTGATTTCGGCACATAGCCGCTTTTCTTTAATTCGCCTAGTGTTATGATATTCATACGTATTTTTTATCGCAGAGCCGCAAAGCACGCGGAGGTGCGCAGAGTTTAATAAAGTGTTTTCCGTTTGCCGCTTTCAAAATCTTTGAAAATAAAAGCGCCTAGTCGGTCCAGTGAGGCAAAGAAGGCTTTGCCGTTATTGGTTTCTGTAAATTCCGTTACAAAACGCTGCAGGTATGGGTCACTGGCAATCATGAATGTAGTGATGGGTATCTTGAGCTTTTTGCATTGCGCCGCCAGGTTCAGGCAGCGGGAAGTGATTTTTCTGTCAAGGCCAAAACTGTTCTTATAATATTTCTTTCCCACTTTCAGGCAGGTAGGTTTGCCATCGGTGATCATGAAGATCTGCTTATTGGGATTTTTCCTTCTGCGCAGAATGTCCATCGCCATTTCCAAACCGGCTACGGTATTGGTATGGAAAGGGCCAACCTGCAGGTAGGGGATATCCTTCACTTCGATCATCGACGCATCATTACCAAAAACAACGATATCCAGCGTGTCTTTGGGATATTTAGTTTTGATGAGTTCACTCAGTGCCATCGCCACTTTTTTAGCCGGCGTGATCCGGTCCTCACCATACAGGATCATCGAATGCGAAATGTCGATCATCAGCACAGTTGAAGTCTGTGTCTTGAAATCTGTTTCCCGGATCTCCAGGTCATCTTCTTTCATGCTGAAAGATTCAATGCCGTGATTGATCTGTGCATTGCGGATGGAGCTCACAAAATCGATCTGCTCCAGCATATCGCCAAACTGGAATGGCCGGGTTTCGGGATTTATATCATCACCTAATCCGGGCTTGAAGGTCTGGTGATCTCCCTGTTTTGTTTTTTTAAGTTTGCCGAAGATCTCATCAAGGCTTCTTTTGCGGATGCCTTGTTCTGTTTTGGGGGTGATCTTGATCTCACCGCTTTGGTTGTTTTCATCGATATACCCTTTTTGTTTCAGGTCCTCGATGAAATCGCCCATGCCATATTCTTGGTTGGTGAGTTCGTATTCTTTGTCGAGCTGCGTGAGCCAGTTCAGGGCTTCACCAGCATCGCCATTGGTATAGGTCAACAGCTGGAGAAAAACATCCAGTAATTTCTCAAAGGATGTTTTTCCCTCGCTGCTGGGATCGAATAAGCTGAATTGATATCCTTTCATGATAGTATTGTAATTTAAAACAAATCCATCACAAAAAGGTTGCCGCCTGTCAAATGCAGGCTGGTTCTTTATTTACCTTCCGGAGAAGAATCAGCGGCATTTTTTATGGTGCCGGGTAATTCCAACGTTGGTGCCGTATTTCCTTTATAGATATTCTCCATGTTTTTCAGGTATTCCTGTAATGCATAAGCCTGGCGCATGTCGATAAAGAGATTTTTCTGCCTGTTGCTGAGGTTATCTGCTTTATTGCTCATGATGTCCTGGATAGCCTGGTAGAGTTCCGGAACCGACATATCACCCAGGTAAGCATAATAAGCTAATTGCTCGGCCAGGTCCTTTTTAAGAGCGCCGGCAACTTTATCCGCTAATTCCATATCACCTGCCCTGTAGGCTGCTTCTGCCATTTGTGCACTTACCATATTATGCTGGTTCTGACGGCTAACCAGGCCATAGGGCATATTCTCCGTGAGCATATTTTTATCAACCCTTTCAAGCAGTTTTTTGGCTTCCTCTTTTTGTCCGTTTGCGGCCAAACTGTTGGCTGCTTCAGCATAAGCCTGGCGGATGCTCAGCAGGTGACGACGGTTTTCTTCATCATAATAAACCCCTTTCTTATCTGCCCCGCCAAATCCAAAGTCCTTCATCAGTTTCTCATAAGCCCAGCTGGTATTCACCTGGCTCTGGCTTAAGACGGGAACGAGGCGATAGCTCATACCATCGCTGCGGAGGTACTGGCTGAAGCCGAGTTCACCAAACGGCGATGTAAAATAAATCGGGCGCTTCCATTTGTTGGCTGCAATGATGTTGAGTACGGCCATATCATTTTTCAGCAGCATATTGCGCGGTATTTCGAAACGAACTTCCGGAACGATGCTGTCTGTTGGATTAACTGTTTTATTCTGCCGAACGAAATTAGCATCTACAGGAATGCTGATTTTCTTTACCGGGTAATAATTGATCATGCTGCCGTCCTGCATGGGCAGCATATTATTGGGGTCATCGCTTCCTACAAAATCGTGCATCAGGCTGTACAGGTCAACATACCGGTTCTGGTCTGTGACGCCTGGTTTTTCGTAGAAGCGGATGAAGTCGCGCTTGCCGCCTTCTATCTGCTCCGGGGTCCAGATCACATCAATAGGATCGCTCTGGTTCACTTTATACCTGAGCTGGTTGATGTACCAGTCGATACCAAGTAAGCTATAGTTGATTACGCGCACATCGCGGCGTATGCCTTCCACTTCCTGGGCATACCAAAGCGGGTAGGTGTCGTTATCACCAAAAGAGAAGAGGATCGCGTTTGGTGCGCAACTTTCGAGGTAGTTTTTTGCCAGGTCACGGGCAAGTACTTTCTTGCTGCGGTCGTGGTCGTCCCATTCCTGAGATGCCATCAATACCGGAACCGCCAGCAGGCAAAGCCCGGCTGATGCATAGTTGGCCATGGTACCGCCGAGTAATTTCTGCAGCCAGTCTTTCACCTGCATCACACCCAGTCCGATCCAAATGGCAAAGGCATAGAAAGAGCCTACAAAAGCGTAATCACGCTCACGGGGCTGGTTACCTGCCTGGTTGAGGTAGAATACGATGGCGAGTCCGGTGAAGAAGAACAGGAGGAAGGTCACCAGGAAATCGCGGTTGTCTTTTTTATACTGATATAAGAGTCCGATGATACCCAATATCAGCGGCAGGGCAAACAGTTTATTGTGGGCCTTATTGTTCTTTATGCTTTCAGGGAGTTTGTCCTGGTTACCCAGGAAAAGATTGTCAACAAATGAAATGCCGGTTACGGTATTGCCGTCGCGTACATTGCCTAAACCCTGGACATCATTTTGTTTGCCTATGAAGTTCCAGCCAAAATAGCGGAGGTACATCCAGCCGATCTGGTAGGATAATGCCCATTTGACATTATGCACCTGGGTTGGTTTTTCATCTTCCCCAAGATTCAGCCATTGCTTATAGAATGTCGCGTGTCCCTGCTCGTTAGATGCATCCCAAACCCTGGGTAGCAGCATTTTATCTGCGGCGTCGTACACAGGGATAACATCGTTACCCGGGCTGATGTATTTATCTTTTCCTTTTACGAATTTCTTTTCGCCTTCCTCATATTCAATCGGTGATGCGGTGAAAACCTGGCCATAGATCAACGGAAAATCTCCATACTGCTCGCGGCCGAGGTAACCTACCAAACTCATGGGATTGTCTACATTATACATATCGACGGCCGGATCTGCAGCTGAACGTACCAGTGTGGTGAGATAGGTTGAATAGCCGATCATCATAAATCCAAAGCACCACATGGCCAGTTTGAGGAAGTATGGGTTTTTTTTCAGGGCATTGAGTCCGTAAGTTGCCGTAGCTGCCACACCGGTACCTACCAGTATCAGTTTGAAAATAGAAGAACCGGCAGACCCGCCGGCGATGAATGGATACAAAACGGTAAAGGCGATCAGGGATAACCAAGTGGCAAAAATGGGCCTGGAGATCGCTTTGTTACCGGCCATGCGGATACCGTACCAGATTAAAACCGACAGCAGTATGAAATAGAATATGAAGCCGCTGAAGAATGGCAGGCCGAGGTTATTAACGAAGAAAATGTCAAAACTTCCAGCGCCTTTGATGGTATATTGAATGACCACTTTCTGTGTAACACCGGTGATCACACAACCTATGATAAATGCCCAGAATGTACCCCAGGGCGTTACCGGGTAGCGCTTGAAATAATAGATCATCACGATGGCGGGAATGGTCAACAGGTTCAGCAGGTGAACGCCAATGGAAAGTCCCATCATAAAGAAAATGAGGATGATCCATTTGTCGGCTCCCGGCTCATTGGCCTGGTGTTCCCATTTCAGCATCATCCAGAAAACCAGCGCGGTAAAGAATGAAGAAAGGGCATATACCTCGCCTTCAACGGCGCTGTACCAGAACGAGTCGCTGAAAGTATAGGCGAGCGCACCAACCGCACCGGCGGCCATGATGGTGAAAATCTGCTGGCCGTTCAGTTCTCCGCTTTCTTTGTGGTAGATCTTGCGGGCGAAGTGGGTGATGGTCCAGAAAAGGAATAATATCGTAAATCCGCTGGCCAGGGCGCTCATCACGTTGACGGCTTTTGCGGCGGTGAGGGGATCATTTCCAAATAATACGATGAACACGCGGCCCATCAATACAAATAAGGGGGCTCCGGGGGGGTGGGGGACCTGCAGTTTAAAACAGGAGCTTACAAACTCGCCGCAATCCCATAAGCTGCCGCCTGCTTCAGCGGTCATAATATAAACAGTACAGGCTATCAGGGCAACGATCCAGCCCGTAATGTTATTGACTTTTTGAAATGACATAGGTTTTGATCAATTTGAGTGGCAAACCTAAAGGAAATTTGGGGAAAGGCAAAGGATATGTCCGGTTAAGTACCAGTCAGTTTGGCAAGAAAACAGCTACTCGAAAAAGATTTTAACAGTTTGATAGAACAACCGGCTTTGGAGGAACTGGCTTTGTGCAGATTGCTGCTTATCTGAATATCCTTGCAGGCCAAACAAACCGGCTGCATTGCCTTTATTGATGGCTATCTCCAGGTAGCCGGCAGAGTTAAAGATGGCCATCTTTTCCCCTTCCTGTACATCGGCATAAGTTTCGCCGATTTTATCGATCACTTCATCCCTTTTAAAAACGATCTTAAAGCTCCGTCCTTTCCGCTGGGCCTCAAACTCTTCACGGGTGATATTGACCACTACATTTTCGTAATGATCAATGAAGATGATCTGTCCTTCTATCCAGCTGCTGCCAAGCATGGGCTTAAGCGGGTTCTTTTCAAGGATTTTAATACCGGGATCGCCGATTTTTTCCAGTGAAACACCACTGAGGAGGTCTGTGAAAGCCTGTGCAAATACTGAGGCATAGTAAAGGGTGGTCTTTTGCTTTGATTTTTCCAGCGGGATGGCCACTACCTGTTCCGGCAGGCCTTCCAGTATCATGGTCAGCAGCCCGTTATCTGCGATGCCGATATATTGGTTCCTGTGCCTGGCCAGCAACAGGTGTTCCGGTTTGGCATCAAAGAGGTTGACGAGTACCAGGTGAAATGATTCGTCCGGGAAGTTTTTATAGGCATTGCGACAAACATAGGCTGCCTGCGGATAGTTGAAAGGGGTCAGCTGGTGTGCGATATCCACCAGGTTGAAACTTTCATTGACCTGTAATATCTGGCCCTTGATGGCTCCCACGAGGAAGTCTTTTAGGCCGATATCTGAGGTCAGGGTTAATATGGGCATAGCGGTGAGAAATAGAGAGTTGCTAGTTGGTAGTTGTTAGTTGGTAGAAACAGCCGGACTTCGTTGTTTGGAATCTTGGGCACTAATCAACAGATGTCTGCGATTTTGTCTTTGCTAACAACTACCAACTATCAACCAACAACTAAACGGCGAATTTATGCCAAGTGGCTGAGAAAAATGGATGATTTTAAGGATGTATGCTAATAAAAAGGCTTTATGAGTGAGATTATGCACATTCTCTTATCTATACTTGTTTAAAAATAAAAGATAAAAATTTGTTCTGAAGGGCAGAAGCCCTTATTTTTGCACTCCTTTAATCAAAAAGCCTCGACCGCCGAAGCTTTCTTTTACCGAAATTTATTTTTTAGGTTAAAGGCGAAGGCGGTAAGCGAAAAAGAAAAAGGGGAATCATCGGCCTACGCTGCTTAATTGACTTTTTTTTAAATGCAAGAAAGCTACGGCCGACGAAGGATTCGGTAGCTCAGTTGGTAGAGCAATACACTTTTAATGTATGGGCCCTGGGTTCGAGTCCCAGCCGAATCACCACTAAGGTTTACAACCCGCCACTTTGGCGGGTTTTTTTTGGTTGAGTGGAATGTTGAGGATTTTAATAAGAATGAATTTCCAGCATTGAAAAGTGATATTGCTAGTCATGCTGATACATTTTCTATGGATGATCTTTCCGAAACAGATCGAATTAAACGCTTACACTTTTCCCGCTGTGTTTGTCCTTTCAATATATAGGCTGTATTCATGCCTGACCCAGGTTCCAGTAAATTCAGGAAGCTGGCCAGCCTGAATCAATGTCCTTTCATAGCCAGGCCGGTCTATGCAAATTGCTGCGTGAACCAGAAATTCAGTCAATTATTCAGAAAAATATTCAATAAAAATACACTGCCTTGGTGGAAACTTGTTTTAGAGATTTTTATGTGATTCTTTCCTTAAGGAAGTTAAAGAAACCCAGAATTGAAAAAACGCGGGTAAAAAAGTTAAAACTAACAGACTTGCATGTCTAAAATAACCCCAGTCCATAAAAGAAGGAAAAAGTTACCGTTACTTAAATGGTCTAATCCTGATCTGTAAATTGACTTGTTGAGACTGTTTACCGCACGACAAAATCGTGTACCGATCCTTTTAGTATCCGTGGATTCTGAATGACAGCGGATAAAGAAGAAATATTTTTACAATTTTGAGTTTTTCTTCAAGTCAGATATACGCTCAAGCTCTCATGTTTTGACCTGACCGAAAATGTATTTTTGCAGGCCCTGGTTGTTAGTGCGAATTGTTGAATCGGTTTAGTGTTGATGTCCAATAAATTTTATGTTTTCCGCAACGGTGGTTACACATATCAGATAGTTTGAATGTATATGAAGGGTACCTGTAATTTAACTAACTTACAGATGCATTCATTTCTTAATCATCACTGTCATGAAAAAATATATACCATACCTGGTCGCCGCAATGAGTTTCTTTTGCCTCCAAGTTTTTTCCCAATCTTCAAAAGATACAACACTGCTGGGTTTACCTGGTGATAACCTTGATCTGTATTCTGTAATGACCCTGTTTCAAAAGTCAAAGACAATTGAAGAATTTGAGAAATCCTTGAATGATGAAAAGGAAGGTATCAATAATATGGATTTAAACAAGGATAATAAAGTTGATTTTATCAAAGTGGTTACAAAGAAAAAAGATGAGTCCTATACTTTTGTTCTTCAGGTAGATGTTTCAAAAACCAAAACCCAGGATATTGCATCCATTCAAGTTGATAGGGACAAAGACAAAAAGGTTACGCTTAAAATTATTGGTGATTCAGAAATGTACGGTAAGGATTATGTTGTGAAGCCAAATACAACGGCAACTCCATCTGTTACGTCAAATCCGGCATATATTGGTGAAAATCCCGTTACTGTAAATGTTCCGGCTACAACTACCGTTGTTGTTGAGCAAATACCAGTTGTGCAATATGTATATTCTCCGGTTTATGTGCCCTATACGCCACCATATTATTACGGGTATTATCCTCCATATTTCAGGGCATTTACCGTAGTGGCGATTGGTGTTTATCGGCATAATAATTATTATTATCATGGAGGTTATTATGGCGGGTACCATTATCCTCCTCCTTATCGCCCTGGCGGAGCGGGCGGCGTTGGTGGAGTAGGCGGAGTTGGTGGTGTTGGAGGTGTTGGTGGCCCGGGTGGGGTTGGGGGAGCAGGTGGAGTCGGCGGAGCGAGACCATCGACTGGTGTTTCAACACAACCAGCTGGAGGAGCAAGCCGCTCATCAGGAGCAGGAGCTTCAGCTTCTCAACTGCCCTCATCTTCAAATAATTTTGGTTCAAACAAGGCAAGTGCAAATACATCTGCATCATCCCGAAGCAGAAGTAGCGGTGGATTTAGTGGCGGCGGAGCAAGAGGTGGCGGCAGAAGAAGATAATAAACTTAGTTTTATAAAATCTTAAGCATTAAAAAAGAGGCCCTGCGAAATTTATTTTCGGACGGCCTCTTTTTTAATAACATCTATGGTTCATTATTGAATGGCAATATCAGAAGTACTCATGTCCCTGACACAAACATATTTTCCATCTCTTTTTTCAAATAAAACCATATAATTCCCTGAATTAATCAGATATTTTGCAGAGTCAACCAGTTTAAAATAGCCTATTTCAACTACCTGTTTCCCATCAGCGGATGGAAAAACTTCGTTGGTTTTGAATATGATGGTATTGGTATTTGAATCTAAATCTGATTTTAAAAATTCAACAATGGCTTCTTTGCCAATCAGCGGCGGCCTGTTTTGATAAAAGGTTGTTGCATCATCAGCATAATAGCCTATACTTTTAAGTTCCCCTGAATTGTAGACCGCAGCAAATTCATCTTCCCGGGCCTGGATCTCTTTTTTGATTTGCTCTTTGTCAACCACCGGTGTTGCGATTTTTTCATTAACAGAATTACATGCAATTACCATTGAAGTAATGCAGCCTGTCATAATTCCCTTTGCAAAATTATTTTTCATAATTACCTTATTCTTAATTGAAATAAAAAAGTATATTCAAATGTAATATATTAATTGTGTTGCACTAATAAAAAGATAGGTTTCAGACACTAATTATATCAGGATTATAAATAAACTGATAATCTAATTGTATTGTTCCTTCCCGGGTTTTAACCGGCCTTTGCCTTGCTTTTTGGTTGTAATGCAACAGTGATTTCATTGGGTTGGTACAAACAGGTCACAGTAAAATAAAATGAAAGTGACTTAACTTGAAATACAGTTCCACAGCAGAGCCTCAGCGTAAAAATATAGAGCTGCAGAGAAGAAGACTTCTGTTTTTCTGTGTTAAGCTCTATTCTCTGTGGATCTACTATTTTTTTATAAAAATCACATGCTAATACAAGTGTAGGACATTAAATTTTACAATATGTGTTTCAATTTTTTGAACCACCTGAATTTTTTTAAATAGCGGTAACAATTAATCAAGCACATTCTTGTAATGCATATTGCAAACACAGGTATTCATTATCTTTTATATTACTTTTTTTTTACCGATATATGTTTTATAAAATTGTAATTTCCAGTCGGGTTTGGAATAAAGTGTACCCCCCTTCAGTTCAAATCTGTCCTGTGAGCCATAATTCATATCCCAGTTCATGCAGTATATCTTGTCTTAAATTCCATTTGACCATGGACGTGAATCGCCAGAATTATTAGCCAATCAGATCTAATAAAGAGAAATGCATCAGGCCTTCAATTATTCAGGAACCACCTTTGAAGACTGCATTATTTCAAGGATACAAACCCCAAATTGCCTGTAGTGCCAACTTAGCGGGTTATTTCAGGTAAAGATGTGTTCAGATTTTATAAATACCTTGCATGTAAATGTAGATGGTGGAAATTAGATTTCTATTCCTCTTCCGCAATTGTAAACATCCATTTAACGGGATTCCCTGAATCTTCAGACTTAAATGAACCAACAGGGAGTTTGACTAAAATCCTGTTCCATCCTTTATTTACTTTTACGTTTGTGGGTTCCCGGTACTCATATCCTTCATCCAATAAAGGAAGTTCGCTGTTCCCTTTCTGACCAGGCCTTGACCACTTTGGCGGCTGAATTTCATTTCCATTGAAGAATACTTTTGATTGCAGGGAATTCCAGCTTCCTTCGGCCGGAGAGTCTGTGTTGTATGACCTGGAAATATTATTGAAACCGATGCGGAATTTTTTTATCGTGTCTGTTTCACTCCAGAATACCCTGCTGCCATACCAGGTAGTGTTTTCTGCCGGCGTATCGAGAACTCCCTTTACATATGGATCCCAGAAATGCCTTAAAATCACCGTCACTCCGGGTATTACTTTTACAGGAGTCAGGTCTGCTGTGTGAAATTCCGGTACAAACACAGTACTGAGGTTTCCTTTGTTTTCATATGGACCGAACAGTGACCAATTTACCATTGATTGGGATACGTAAGCAAATGGCATATCCTTAAAATACTGCCCTTTGTGATCTGTAAGTCTTTTTTCAAACTGAAAGAAGGACATATTATCTGTGCTCATATTCGTTATCCATCCGGGATCACCACCTCCACGCCAGGTACGTTCTGCAAAGGCAAGCAGGCCGGGATAAACCGGGTTCATCACCAGCAGGTCCTTTTCCTTGCTCACATTTCTGTCGTGCCACAGGCAGAGCGTACTGCCCCATACATTTTTTTTCGCCTTTTTTTCTCCGCCGATCATTCTGTGGTAAATAGTTGTTACTGCTTCCATAGGATCCATATGATTGAGGTATAAATGCCTCGAGTCAATATAGGGTATGGTTGTATCTGCTGGTTTATCACGTACCCATAACTGCCTTGCTGTACTCTTTAAATGATTGCCTCCAGGGAGCCAGCCTATAACTTTTTTGCCCCTGGCCAGTAGTACATTTGTAATTTCCGGGAGAAAAGAGGAATCTTTTATTTTCACTTCATCGCCTCCGATATGCATGTATGGAAGATCATAGGTGTCACAAAAAATTTCTACTATTTTTTTCGTATGTATTTTCCCTTCCACTGTCTGCATATCCATACCCATGGCCCTGCTGAATGCTTTGCTATGTCCCGGCATATCGATCTCCGGTACAAGGGTGATATACCGGTCCTTGCAATATGTAATCAGTTCCGTCATTTCGGCAACGCTGTAATATGATCCTTTGTTACGGGTCATTGATTCCGGGGAAGTGAGCTGAGGATACCCCGGTACCTCCACGCGCCAGGCAATATCTTCCGTGAGGTGAAAATGGAAGATATTCATTTTGTAAGCTGCCATTATATCTATCTGCTGCTTAAGTAAATCAACCGACATAAAATTTCGGCCGACATCAACCATATATCCCCGCCAGGGATAGGCAGGGTAGTCAATGATTTCACAGGCATCAGCCATTGTTCCGTCCCGCATCAGCTGACATAAAGTTTGCAGTCCATAAAATACGCCCGCGGCTGATGACCCTTTTATGTGGATGGAAGCAGTGGATACTTTCAACCGGTAGCCCTCATTTTGCAGAATTGTTTTGTCCTTTTCTAAAACGATGGATGGCCCGGCTTCTATATCCGTTATAACTGCGTCAATACCTTTTGTCATAAGCCATGTTTTCAGCAAACTGGCTTCTTTTATCAGTGCTGGTTCTCTTATTACAATTGATTTACAGGCATACAATGGGAAGGCGCCTGTTTCCCATTGTAATTGAACGGGTAATGGGATCAATGCAGGCTTTAACTCACGGTCATACACATACGGATATACCAGGTGTTTCCATTGGGCATAGCCTTCGCCTGTGAGGTGTAATCCATCATTGGTATAACGCTTATCAAGTTTACCTTCCTGGTCTGCAAACCCATCAAATAAATTTATATACCGGTACTGGTATTGCCGTTCATGTTGTTCCAGCCATGCATTCACCGCCCTTACTTGTTCAGCCTTTGCCGTATGATTGCCGAATTTGCCAAAGTTGTTGCTCACAGGCAATATGGATTGAATGTACAGTGCTGTTCCGGGGCTTTGTGTTTTGATATAGTCAGCTATCCACGCAAGGTTTTTTGTTAAACTGTCTGCGGTGATATTCCTGGCCAGGTCATTGATACCGATGAGCAGAAATATTTTCGCGGGTTTTCTCCCGGTAAGTTCATCTATCCTGTATATCACACCTGCAGAATAGTCGCCGCTTATGCCCCGGTTCTTAATCCTGAGATCATTGAAAAGTTCACTCCACTCGCCGCCATCACTGATACTGTTTCCCAGGAAAATGATATCGCCCTTTGTAAAAGGTAATTGCCTGAACTGGGAAACCCGCTGGTGATAATAAGTGGTAAACATACTATCATTCATGTATAAGCGATAATCGGTCAGCTCATGATTATCCACATTGATTTTAAACGTTGAGGCAGGCAGATTTTTATCGTTTTGCAGGTTTGCGTCTGAAAAGGGTTCCCATCCGTAGTACACATGCTCCGGCATCTTATCTGCCCTTATAAGCACTCTGTCATCTTTTATTCCTGCCTGTACTTCTTCCTTGCCATTAAGTGAAAACCCTTTTAATTCAGCAGACCTCCTTGTTTGAAGACCTTTGCCTGAATGCATAAAGGAAATGCTCAGTATGCCGTTTTTCCAAATGGCTTTTTCCGGCAAGGGCCCGGAGGAAACAATTTCTTTTCCGTATAAATTTTTAAGTGCGATCAGTGATAGTCGTTCGCCTACAATTTTTTTATTGTGCGGATGCACATCATGTAGCGCTCCATGATCGGTACATACGGCCATCCCGCTATACGGCAACTCTTCCGAAATTTTACGCTGTTCATCCCTGAACATCGGCCATAATTGCGATTTGTACTTTATACTGTCTATTGAAGATAGCTGTACAAAATAAAAGGGCAGATCTTTGTCTTTCCATTTTTGCCTGTAATCGTTTACCATGGAAATAAATAATTTCCGGTATTCGTTAACCCGTTCAGGCTCCTGTGCATTGCTTTCTCCCTGGTACCAGATAATTCCTTTTACCGGGAAATTCAGCAATGGTTGAATTCCTGATGCAAATGCAAATCCGGGTTTGAAGGGATGGTTATCTTTTTTTGCCCGTTCCAGGTTTTCTTTTCCCCGCTGTTTTACCCAGGTTGCAATGGATGGATTCTCCAGCCAGCTGCCAGCCGTTTTATCCGGGAATTCACGTTCTAAAGCGTCAATACTCATGAAGGTTTCCAAAGGGGCGCCTCCAATGGAAAGATTGATCAGTCCAATAGGTACTCCTGTATTAAGCAGCAGCTCCTTCCCGAAATAGTAACCCACTGCACTCATTCCGGGCAAGGATGTACTGTCTGAATTTTCCCAGTACCCCTGATAAAAATCATCACTGTTTAACCGATTTAAAATGGAGTCTGAAAATGCTTTTCCATAAACACCTTGTCCCGCATATACCGGATCAAAAAAGCGGAGCATTGGGTTTGGCGGGATATTTTTTTCCGTGTCATAATGCATCTCATTTTGCATCGGCCATTCCATATTTGACTGTCCAAGGCATACCCAAACATCACCCACCAGTATATCTTTTAGTATGATTTTTTTACCTGTTGCGATTGCAGTTAACTGCAGGGGTGATTTATGCATGGTAAGCGGGTCCAGAATTACCTTCCATACAGAATCCGTTCCTGTTATGGTTTGCTTTATTTGTTTCTGGAGTTGGATCTTAACCTTTGTGCCTGGTAATGATCTTCCTGAAATGGTTATGGGTTTGTCACGCTGAAGTACCATGTGATCCGTGAAGATCTTATCAAAAGAGATTTGTGCAAGACTGTAAAACGGGCATACAAGGAGAATGAAAATATATAATTTCATACACTGTCTATTCGATCGTTTGCAATAAACGGTAACAATACCATTCCTGCCTGGGAAGATGGAAGGGGCCTTTGAAAAGATTTCCTTTTGCTGATTGCGCCACAGAACCATCCCGATGGAGGTAGCCAAACCATTCGCCTTTTTCCTTGTCGTGAAAATGGCTGTACGCATATTCATGTACTTGCTCGTGCATGTCTGCATATTTTTCATCTCCGGTCATAACGTAAGCCAGCAATGTGGCTATGATCACTTCATTGTGCGGCCACCAGAACTTCATATCCTGCCAGTATTCCTGAACTGGTTTTCCATAAACATCCCGGTAGTACAGAATACCGCCATGTTCTTTATCCCATCCGCGTTCCCACATATAATCAAGCATCCTGCAACCCAGCGATATCAAATTTGGATCATTGTTCCGGTATTTTGCTTCATGTAGAATGAACCATGCGCCTTCAATGGCATGTCCGGGGTTTAACGTACGACCGTCAATATGATCAATAATGCTGCCATCAGGGGCAACCTGCTCCATCACACATCGTATATCATCCTTCACAAAATCTCTTTCAATTTCCTGTATCCAGGTGGATATCCATTCATCACAACGATCATCGCCAATCGTTTCCCTCAGTTGCTGGGCTGTGTTGATCATGATCATTGGAACACCGATCCCCTTGGCAGGGCGGGTATCCATGAACTTCGGTTCCAGCAAACCGGAGGTAGTGGCAAAGGCAATGCACCTTCCAAAAAGATCCCTGGCTTTCTCCGCCATTTTTTCATCTCCGCTGGCTTTTGCATAAGCTGCCAGTGCTATAACCGCAAATGTTTCGGAAAAAAAATAACGCCGTTTCCGTATAGGCCTGCCGTCACGGGTAACATGAAAAAACATGCGGCCATCTGTATCAAAGCAATGTTTCAGCAGGAAATCTATCCCTGCCTTCGATCCTTCCAGCCATTCCTGTTTTGGTTCTATGGTATTGTATAAAGTGGCAAGCATCCAGGCTGCCCTTCCCTGTATCCAAACGGCTTTGTCATCGTCAATTAAACTTCCGTCTGCATCCCGCATCAGCAGATAACCGCCATACTCGTGGTCAACAGACCGGGGAAACCAGAAGGGAATGGTGTCATTCAGCAATTGATCCCTGTAGAAAACTTTAAATTCTTCTAGCTTCAATTTATTTTCAGGCATGGCGGATCATTGGTTTTACCGTTAACAAAAACATCATCGAAAGCAATAAATTATGGTTTTTTAACAATTTCATTCACCATCACTTTCACGAAGTATAGATCCTTTGTTCCTTCATACAAGATCCCAATGGTATTATCGTCTATTTTGGTCAGTGAAGAATAACCATAACAGTTTCTTTCATCAATTAAAAGCTGGTTTGCTGGCAACCAGGTTTGCCCGAAATCGAGGCTTGCCTTTATCGTGATATTATACCTCCCTGAAACAGTATTCGGATTGCTGAAAAACAATACCTCTTTCATCACACCATTTATTTTCACCCTGGCTTTTATCAGGCTTCCCATGCAAACGGGGTCGGGCAGGGTATTGTATGATGTTGAATGCTCTGTCCATGTTGTTCCCATATTATTTGTGGTAGCCACGCTCCTGAAACTTCCGCGATTGTCCCGCATATTGAGCATGAGTGTGCCTGGCTGGGCTTCCACCACCTGGCTTTCTGTTGTATTTGATTTCGGACCGACAATATTTCCCCTCCAGCTGGCGCCATGGTCGTTACTGTAAATAATGGTGGAGTGGGGGATCTTTTTTTCATCCCAGTATTGAGCTGCAAAAACAAGCCTGCCATCCTGCATGGCTATGCCGCTTCCCGGTCCGTTAAAAAACAAATGCCATCCGGGGTTTTTTACCTGTGGTGTAATGGATACAGGAGCCGACCAGGTGAGCCCGTCATCACTGCTGCTGACCAATACAAACTGACCAGTTGTATCCGGTGACAATCCCGGCATTGAGCCGGCAATGGAACGATTGCCTTTACTCCATAATGCAGCCACAAAGATTTTTTTGGTAACCGGGTCAATTAAGATAGCCGGGTCGCCGATACCGTTATTTTCATGCGGGGCACCCATGTCCATAATGACTTTCATAGATTCCCAGTTTTTACCGCCATCGGTACTTCGACTCATGCCCACATCGATATTGCCCGGAAGGTCCCTGCTGTTAGTATACCTGATATCATAGACGGAAATCAATGTGCCTTTATTTGTGGTAATTAATCCCGGTATACGATATGTGTTGACTCCGTCATCGCCTGCTTTTCTTATGGCCGTTCCTGTTTTTTTTACAAAATTACCCGGGGTTTCCTTAATCATCAGACCCTTGCCTGTATGATCTGAAATTTTCAATGCATGTAATTCTATAGGATGATTAATCCCGGCTTCATTTTTTAAGACCACGCTGAGCCAGATAAAATGCATGCCAGGCTTAAGGTTCAGATCCACCGGGATATCAAAAGTTGTGGATGATGGAACCAGCGTAGTGAGCAGCATATTAGCAGAAAAAGGTTCGGCGCCCGTATAAAATACATCGATTTTTTGTATGTCGTTGAGGGCAACTGCATTCAATGTGCAATTGATTTTTCGATATTGTTGTTCTGTATGGCCTTCAGGGATCGCAATGGAAACCCGCACAATCGGGTTGGTTGCAAGGCCTTTTAATACCGGTATCGAAATCACAGATGAGATGGCCTGAATTTCTCCTGCAATGGGTTCTTTTGATTTTTTTGAACGCTCAAAACTGCTTAAGATTGTCATCAGCAGGATAAATAGTGAACCGGAAAAAATATATTTCATAAATATTTATTTATCGGTGAAATCAATATTTTTCGGCCGTAGAAAGGAAAGTTGGATGACCAATACCACAAAAACAATTATTGCCAGCATGGCAAAATCCTTTCCCAGTGTTCCATTGTCTGTTGATTTGCCCAGCAAATCGGTGATAAATGCACCGGCAAACACACCCACCATGTTCATTAAGCCATAAGCGGTTGCCCTGTACCGGGAGGAAACAAACTGACAAAGTATGGGCATGTTATTGGCATCAAACATGCCAAAACCAAATCCAAAACAAAATGCTGCACCTATCACATGAAATAACGAATCCCCAAATCCGATCAGCAATAAAGAGGGGATGGTTAAAGCTATGCCAATGGCGCTGGTATAAATTCTTCCGCGGATATTTTTTTGTACCCATCTGTCTGAAAGGATCCCTCCAAAGATGATCCCTAAAAAGGAGGATGCTGCAATAGTGATCGTTGATAATGGACCTGCCCGGGACATATCTATCGAAAGTTTTTCTGCAAAAAGAGTCGGAAGCCAGTTTTTGACACCCCAGCCCGGCAGGCTGGGTACGGCAAAATAAAAGAGGATGATCCAAAAGGAGAAATTAGTGAGTAATACACCCAATCCTTTCAGGGAAGATTTATTTTTCGCTGTTGCTTTCAGTTCTTCAGCGGGATCGGGTGTAGCATTTTTATCTTTTAAAAAAAGTATCAGCACTACGGAATACACAATGCCTATTATCCCAAAATAGTGGAATGCCGCATTCCACGAAAATTTTTCCGCAATGGTAGCGCCAAATCCGCCTAATGCCTGTCCCATATAAAGCCCGGTGCCGTGGATGCCAACGGCCAGCGACCTTGTTTTGGAAGTATGAAAATCGGCTATCATGGCTAAGCCTGCCGGAATGTAGATGGCTTCACTAACACCCATGATTGCACGAAGCCAATAAAGCTGATCAAAGGTGGTTGCATAACCCATGGTGAAAGTAACCGCCGACCAGACAAATAAACTGGATACGATCAGCCATTTTCTGCTGAAACGGTCGGCAATCATTCCCGCCAACGGACTCATGAATCCGTAAATCCACAGGAAGATAGCCATCAATCGCCCAAAATTGGCTGCTTTCTCCAATGCCACAATATCTACCATCATAGATGGCTTCATGGTCGACAGCATCTGCCTGTCCATATAGTTCAGCAAAGCTACGACCCACAACAGGCCAACCAGTATCCAGGGATAATTTTTGGCGTTGTTCATTTACACTTTATATTAATTGATGCTGATAATATTTGTGCTGTTCTGATACCTGCTCTTATTTCACCACTCGGGATGATCACATTTTTATGCCACAGCAGGGCTACTGTGGTAACCGGTACTTCGTATGGAATCATTCCTGCAACACTCCAAACATCAGATGAAATATTGTATGATAAAATTTCCTTGCTAAAGCCGGGATGGTTTTCCAATAATGAATTTTTCTGTTGAATAAGGGACTGTTTTGCCAGCTCATTTTTTTCTGCATTGATGGCGGCAATCAGTTTTTCAACCTGGTGAAAGGTTTCACCCTTTTCCCCGCCAAACAGAAGAACACAATCTGAATCATGGGTGATGAACGTACCTGCACTTAGGGGATAAGGTAATGGCTTTTTTACGATCCAGCGGTTTTTATTGACATCAAATGTATAGGTATCTGAATAGAGTTCACTGATCCCATCAGGCTTTTTATTTCGGCCGCCAAAAAGGTATATGGCTGAATTGTTTTCGGCTCGATGAGCTGCAAGGGCAGCATGTGAAACCGGATGTGGAATTTCAGGTAGCCGTTCCCAGCCTTTGGACAATTCATCGAGGTGTAAACTGTAAAAGTGACTGGAAGTTCCTGAAATTGTTTCACCGCCCGCCAGGTACACTATCCTGTCTATGATTGCCGCCGCAGCATTGGTTATTGCAACCGGCAGATCCGGAAAGTTTTTGGTTTGGATTCTTTCAGTTGCAACATCCCACTGCAATAAAAATACTTTATCGCTGATGCCATTTTCATTTTCTCCGCCGATGAAGAGGATACCTTCAGGTGTCGTGCAGCTTGCGGAGTACGCTATGTTGAATGGAAGTTTGAACGTTTTTTTCTCCTGAACGATGCGTTTCCCTTTTTGTAAAAAAAGGTATATGTCATGATAATATTTTTTCTTTCCTCCCATCCAGGGTTTTTGCTCAGGGAAATTGGACCCGCCCGCTATGATCAGTTTGTTTTCGTGTATCCCTGCAATCAGCCCTGCTAAACCCAGGGATTTTACATGGCTTTTTGAATCATGAATTTCTGCGGCAATTTTCCATTTCATGGAACCGGTTAGCTTGTTTTGTGCAAAAGGCGATTTGCTGAAAATCATACATTGGGCAAATAATAAAATCGTCAGTCGGGTCATTGGGTCAGGTATTTACAGCAACCGGCATACGGGACGAATAACTGCTGAAATTTATTTTAGTGGTATCTATCCGGAATAGGTCAAATTCCTCAGCTGTCATGTTTTTAACAGGTAAACGGAAAGCTCCGCAGTCCAGTCCCAGTATTTTCATGTAGGCTTTTCCGGTAGCAATACCGCCGAATTTACCCAGTAGCCTGATCATTTCAATCGATTGCAATTGCAGTTGCTGTGCTGCTTTCAAATCTCCTTTGTTAAAGGCCCTGATCATGTCATAATATAAGGGAGCAGCATAATTGAATGTGCTGCCAACTGCACCTTTTGTGCCTAATGAGAGGGCCGGGAGCATATTTTCATCCCTGCCCCATAACATGTCATATTTGCCGTTTTTATATTGCATGCAGGAAAGAAAATCCATGAAATCTTCATGGGTGTATTTGATACCTGTAAAGTTGGGAATCTTACCATCAATGGCTTGCAGCAGGTCGTACATGGAAAATCCTACTCCGTTGAGAACAGGAATATGATAATAATAAAAGGGTAATTCGGGGGCGGCTGCAGCTATTTCTTCACAGGCTTTTGCCAGCATCTCCACGTTAGCAGGCTTAAAATAAAAAGGTGCCGTAAAGGAAATGGCCTGTAATCCAATTTTTTTTGCATGAATAGCAAGGTCTTTGCAATCTTCGATGGAGGTTCCACCTAAAAACATCATGACGGTAAAGTTTTGGTCATCTTTTGTTGCAGTTGCCCAGGCTTCAGCTACTTTCTTTTTTTCAATAGATGTCAGAGAAACCCCTTCACCGGTAGAACCACAGATGAAAGCACCTGTAACCCCATTCAGCTTTAGCATTTCATAATAGGAGGGTATCTGTGCCAGATTGAGTGACCCATTTGGATGCATAGGCGTAAAGGGTGCCGCTATAAGTCCTTCGAGGTGTTTGTTTGTCATATTCATCTGTTATGAAAATAAGAAAAAGGTTGATAACCGGGGATAAGACTATCCCCGGTGTGATTAATATCAACTTTGACTGTGTGTCTGTAAACTAAAATTTTGGATAACCCGGAGTTTGTTCCAGTGCCCGGTTATTGGTCAGTGTGCTCCTGTCTATGGGCCACAATAATTTGAACGGTTCACTGGATGTTATGGTAGTATTCGCATACACTTCAGCATCACCGGCCCTTCTCAGGTCGTACCAACGCTTACCTTCAAAAACAAATTCAAACAGGCGTTCTTCCAGGATCGCTTTCTTTGGATCAGCATCGATAGCCTGGTTTGGAAAACCGTGAACGGCAATATCATAATTTGAACCAAATGCTCTTGCCCTGACACGATTTATTTCGTCTGCCGGGCTTTCTCCCAGAATATTTTTGGCCTCAGCAAGCATCAGCAAAAGATCCGCATAGCGGTAAATGGGAAAATCGTTGGTGAATGAACGGCCACCTGCTACCTGCTCGCCCTGATATTTGTTAACAAATGCCCCTGCAATCGTATAAGCGGTCCCGCTTTTATTATAAGCAGCCTGAATGGAAACTCTTTTGCGACTGTCCAGATCATTGAATTTCCTGAATGTGGCAATCTTCACCGGGGCCCTTAATAGTCCACCCCAGTTATCAGTTGTACTGTTAAACTGACGTGCATTTGCAGAGTCATGGAAATTTTGCAATAATCCTGTTTGCGGGAAAAAGGTAGTACTGAAAGGCAGTGAACTTTCATTTACCAGGTTTCTTAAACTGAAGATGATCTCATTGCCCCCCCTGTTATTATAAGCAAAAAGAGATGTATAGCTTGATTGAAGAGAAAGTGATGCAACATTTGTTTGTATGTCTGCTAAAGCTGCTTTTGCTACTGCTGCATCAGCATTTCCGCCACCCTTGCTGCTCGTCCACAGAAATACTTCTGCTTTCAGCATTTGAGTAGCCGCTTTTGACCAGTAAGACTTTGAATTTTTAAATGTGTAGTCGGTGCCATAGGCAGTCAATGATTTTTCAATATCATCCTTTATCAGAGCCAAAACTTCAGCTGCCGGAGACGCTGCTTTTGCCAGGGTTGAAACTTCAATTGAATAAGTGGGTTCTGTTTCAATAATCACATCACCCCATGAGCGATATAAATGGAAATAATAATATGCCCTCAATCCATGTGCAATACCTGTGTAATAATTCTTATTGGCTGCTGTAATAATATTGGTCGTATTTAACTTATCAATCAGCAGGTTAAGTTGATTTATATTATTATAAAATCCGCCGAAATTAGTAACACCTGCAGCATCAATTCCCAAAGTATTGTTCCATAAGTTTTCCACGCCCTGGGTAGCTTCTCCGGTGAATGCTGATGAAGAACCCGGATCGGTGCCAAATATATCAGCCCTCATTTCGCCGAGGTAAACAAATTGCGTGGTAGTTGTTCTGAGCCTTGCATGGATGCCAGAAACAAAGGCATCAAACTGATCCTGTGTTAGCCAGAAGTTTGCATCAGATATGGTACTGATGGGTCGTAAGTCCAGTTTTTCACTGCAGGAGTGGATGCCAAACAGCATCATAAGCCCTGACAAAAATTGTATTGTAATCTTTTTCATTTCTGCTTATTTGATTTGTTAGAAAGTAACCTGAACACCTAATACAATTGATTTTGGCGTTGGGAATGTACCCGCATAGACACCTGTTATACTACCTCCTGAAACCGGAGGCTCTGGTGAGGGGCCTGTAAATTCTGTTATATAAAACAGGTTATTGAAATTCACGTATACCCGGCTGCGTGATAACACTTTCGTTTTACTTAAAAGGTTTTTTCCAAAATCATAAGAAATGGTAATTTCCCTGCACGCGAGGTAGTCTCCTTTCTCATAAAACCTTGAGTTGTTACTGTTCAATACGGACCCTGCATTATTAGAGCGGGTATAGTTTTTCTTTCCCAATGGCGCTGCCACCTGGTCTGCATAATACACTTTAGGTACATCAGTGTTGGTGTTGGTAGGTGACCAGGCAGATTTCTGAAGGTCGATATAATTGAACGTTCCCTGGAAGTTTCCAAGTGTACGGGCAACCAGGTCATTGTAAATAGTATGGCCTGTTGCGAAATCAAATCGTGTATAAAAAGTAAAACCCTTATATGTAACATTTATATTGAAACCGCCTGTCCACTTGGGATAGATATTACCCATATAAACCTGGTCACGGGAATCAATGGTATCATTCGTATCTACATCCATCCAGTTTACATCACCTGCCACGATCTTGCCGCTGCCAAAAGTTACACCCGGCCCGCTAATGAGAGCTACCAGGTCTCTCCTGTTGGGTGCTACTTTTGCAACTTCAGCATCAGTGGAGAAAATAGATAATTGCTTAAATGCATAGATATCTCCCAATCGGCCGCCTTCCTGCAAACCACCAACCCAGATTACTTTTCCGGAATTGGGATCATATATCTGTAAGCCGCCTTGTCGGTTATTTTCATTTCCGTTGAAAGGCAGTTCAAGGATCTTATTTTTTACAAAAGAAGCATTAGCTCCAACATCAATTCTCAAGCCATTGGGTTTATTGAGAACGTTGCCGGTAATGGCCATTTCAAATCCTTTGTTTTGAAATGTGCCCAGGTTCGTACGTACAGAAGTGAAACCGGTATAACTTGGTAATGCCAGGTTTGTAAGCAGGTCTGAAGTCCTCCTGTCGAAATAATCAAACAAAACCGTAACCCTGTTTTTTAAGAAACCTAGGTCAATGCCGATGTTGGTTGTTTTGCTTTTTTCCCAGCGCAAATTATTATTGATTATACCGGTATTAAGAAAACCGGCATTTCCATTATAAGTTCCCTGTGAGCCGTAAGTCCCCTGTACTTCATAACGGCCGAGCCCCGCAACGTTCCCATTTTCTCCATAACTTATTCTTGGCTTGACACTGGAGATATATTTACTCAGATTAGAATTCATAAAGAATTTTTCGTTATGAACATTCCATCCTGCCGACATTCCCGGAAAGAAACCCCAGCGGTTATCTTCAGGCAACATGGATACCCCATCCCTGCGAAAAACGGCTGTGAATAAAAACCGTTGATCATATTCATAGGTAAGCCTGCCGAATTGCGAGACAATTGAGTAAGCTGATTCAAATGAATAATTACTTCCTGCTGCAAAAACTGTAGAAGCATTAACGGTAGGAATATCATCAGTAGGTGCAAGTGTACCAGAGACCTGCGTTAAAGTTTCATTGAACTTAAAATATTCAGCACCTAACATTGCGCTGACTTTATGCTTTTCTTTGAATGAGGTTGTATAATTTGCAAAAGCGTTATACTGTGTGGAAAATTGTTTGGTGTTATTCAGGAATGCCGGCCTAGTCAGGTTTCCGGGGTTGGAAGGAACACCCAGCATTTGTGTATAGTTTTGCGTAGCTTTTGTGAACCCTTCGTTGGTGATATCCACTGAACTGGCATTGACAGATCCTCTAATAAAGAGTCCTTTTATGATGTCCCATTTTACGGAAGCATTTGGAGTTATCCTGTTGACTTCATTTTTTCGTACCTGCTTACTCAGCCAATACAACGGGTTGCCGTCGTTTATACCATTACCCGGATTAGGTTTGGTTTGTGCAGAATCCAGCCAGGGTTTCAATGTTGGCCAGATCGCCAGGTTACGGTAGAGATTATTTACTTCAGACCCGTTTACACCCAATTCTGAAGAAGTTGACAACAGCACTCCGGTACTCACCTCCACGTTGGGTTTCACTTTATAGGAACCATTAAATGTTCCGGCATACCTTTTATAACTGGAACCAATTATGATACCTTTTTCATCGTAGTAATTAAAACTGGCATAATATTTCCCCCGGTCATTTCCACCTGAGGCACTCAGAAAATGATTCTGGGTTTTAGAATCCCTGAAAACCAGGTCTTCAATTTCTCCACCATGATCCTTAAAAATAATGGTTCCACCATATGGATCGCCCACTGTATCCCATCCTTGTTGCAACAAGTTGGCATTTGAAGGGCTATACTGGAGGATGTCAAACGCACCCAGAAATGCGGCATCTGTCCTTAGTCCGTACCCGTTGGATGAGTTGACCTGTGCCAGTGTTCTTCCTGAGTTAAGATTACCCTGCCTGTTATAATAAATGAAATCTTTAGCATTTAAATAATTGTATCCTTCTCTTATTTTATTATTGCCGTAAGCAAAATTATAGGTGATCTCTGATTTACCGGAACGTCCCTGTTTTGTTGTTATTAAAATTACCCCGTTGTTGGCTCTGGCTCCATAAATAGCGGTTGCAGCGGCATCTTTCAATAGTTCTATAGAAGCAATATCTTCCTGTGGAACGTCTTCAAATCCCCGGATCACTCCGTCTACAACCACCAATGGTGAGCCGGGGTTATTGATCGAAGCACCGCCTCTTAACAGCAGCAGGGGTGTTGCCCCAGGTCTGCCGGTTGCGTTAATCACCTGTAACCCGGGTAAAGTACCTTGAAAAGCACTGCCCAGGTTAGATCTGGGGGCTGATTCAAGAACCTGGTTGTCCAGTTTGGCAATGGCACTGGTCACATTCCTGCGTGATTGAGTTCCATAACCAACAACAACTACTTCATTCAAGTTACCTCCAGCCTGCCGAAGCGACAGATTAAGTTCAGAAGTCCGATCAACTGCCATTTCCTGTGCTACATAACCGGTAAAAGAAAATACCAGTACATCGCCATCGGAAGCTTCAATGGAAAAGGTTCCATTTGCATCGGTTTGAGTGCCAACCGATTTTCCCTTGACGATTACAGACACGCCGGGTAAAGAGCTACCATCTTCTGATGTAACTTTGCCTGTTACTTTCTTAACCTGGGCCGAAACAGCCATCAGGAAGAAGGCAAACACAGTGGCCAACATTAATTTTTTAAACATACAGCAGTTTTTAAGTATTATGTATAACATAATAAAGATAATAACTTCTCCTTATCAGCCAAATAAAATTTAAAAATCAGAATATATTTTTAAAATGTTGTATTTTGATTAAAATAAAAAATTTTCATAGTTGCTTAATCGATTTAATGTTATACATAATACAAAATGGATTTAATCAGAATAAAGGAAAACTTTAGAACAATTGACACTAGTTCCCTGGTGGACAGGGTAGAAGAGAACCTTGTTGCGCTACTACAGGAGCGAAAACTTAAGGTTGGAGATTCCATACCTAAAGAAATGGAATTGGCAGAAACTCTTGGTGTGAGCAGGACAGTTATCCGGGAAGCGCTGTTGCGTTTAAGAATGCTCGGCCTGATTGATTCTAAAAAGAAAAAAGGAGCAGTTATAACCAGTCCGGACCTTTTTGGGACGATGAGTAAAACCCTGAATCCATATATTCTGGATGAAGGGACTTTGAGGGAAGTATTTGAAATAAGGCTTGTTTTAGAGATTGGGATGGCTGATTTTATTTTTCAAAGAATCACACCGGAGGATATTGCAGAACTCAGGGAAATTGTGCGTAAAGAACCTTCCGCAACAGAACAGCATTTATTTAATATTGAACATGAAGTGGCTTTTCATGGTAAACTGTATCAGATCACCGGAAATGAAACCCTGAAAAAATTTCAAAATATGTTGTTACCTGTTTTCGATTATGTTCACCGCAGCGGTTTATTGAAGAAACTGGTGACGCCACGGAAATTCGTTTCACATAAAGGGTTGGTTGATATATTGGAAAATGGATCTCCTGAATTATTCCGGAATGCCATGCGTAATCACCTGGAGAATCATTTTGTAAGGTTGTTTGAAATACCTTAGTGATGTATTAAATTGAAACTTTATCTTTTATCTTAAAGTAATCTTCATTCGGGTATAAATTAGAACTTGTGGAGCCGGTCTGCCTATTTTTCTATTTAAGATTTTTCATATTCAATTGGTGATATAACAGGTGCAAAATGCTCTCAAACATTATCCTGGGATATGATTTTCCCCCGCCAGTATCTATACCAACCGGGTTGCTTCGTCCTTTCAATACATTTAAAAAATTATTCAGAAACCGGAATCATGCAATTCTCCGAATACTAAACCCCAAATTGTAAAATCAATAATTCAGTTTCACATTATTTATCACAAGCCTCGTGTTTACACCGCCCTCAAATAAAGCGCCATAGGCGCTGGATGCGGCAACAAAACTGATATGGGTGACTGGTTCGGATCCGGTACCGAAACTGCCGTTAACCGGGTACATATAGACTGGCGACCCTTGTGGAATTGTACCGTAAGTTAGGGGAATAGTGATTTCTATATATGTATCAACCGTTTCAGTATCCCTGAACCAACCAGTAGCAATTCTTTTCACCTGGTTATTTTCACGGTTTTCCAGCAGCAGGTATATATCACAGGAATCGTTCTTCGTTAAAATCTGCCCCTGGCCGTTACGGTAAGGTGAGCCGGGCGCATAGGTGTAAGAAAATGTAAAGCTAACAGGCCTGCCTGTAAACGGAATTCCGAACTTCGCGGAATTCAACGGATTGGCAATGTCCAATATAAACTTACCGGTAAATATAGTTCCTGCCGCTATCCGTTGACCAACTAATTGTCCAAGTGCGCCCAGGTCACGGGTAACCAATTCAGCTCCGAGGTCAGTACCCGTTACGGTAACAGGCTTCACATTCGCAGCTCCCAATGTTACGACGCCTGCATTCCCGGTTGCCCAGATAGTGGCATCATTTAAACCTGGCTCCTGGTAATTTTTACCGGAAGGTGTATACCAGTCATCAAGACTTCCATTCTCCAGTTGCGGAGTGGATGACTCACGCGTAACTATAACCGAATATGCTGATTTTGTTCCGTTTTCTGCTGTAACCGTGTAGATGACAGGCTTTGAGAAGTCCTGGATTTCGCCAGTTTTCGGGCTTACTGTAGCATAGGAACTTAGCCCAATAGAATCGGCATATAACTTTGTAAGATCAGCGGTTGCGGATACAGTGATCCTGATCTGCAGGCTGTCCTGATCGATTTGTGTATTTCCTGCCTGTTGAGGAACAGAAAAATACCTGATTTCGTTAAAGCCGGATTTTCCAAAATAGTCTTCCTTCACACAGCCGAAAAACAACAGGAAAATTCCGCCAAGAATCACTGAAATGTATCTTGTATTTATATTCATAATTCAGAAATATGCGGCGAAGCCAAAAGAAAGTTGAAGAAGATTAATTTTCAGGCTCAGGTCATTGTTTTTAACTTCCCCATCAGGGAAATTGGTACGGGTAGTTTTTTCTACGGATGAACTTAGCCCGAATGCACCTACATTGACTTCAAAGCCAAAATTTTCCACGATAAAGGCAAGCAGCCCTGGCCGCATTTCCAGTCCGTAATAGAATGTATTGGTATAGGTCCTGTCCAATAACTGGTTAGTGGTTGCTTCTGTGACCTTGCTGCCGTATCCGAATTGCAGTTCTGTGGGAATCACGATATAAAATTTATTGGATTTCCCAAGCGGAATAAAGTTTTTGACAAACGGCCGGAATGCAAAGTCTCTTTCATAGCTTCTGAAATCAGTGATAGTTCCGTCACTGCTTTGCCGCGTGCTTGTTTCTCTTTCGAATCCATAAAGCAAACCCAGGCCAACGGCCAGGTTTTGTTTTATGACATAACCTGGATCCAGTCTCAATTGCATGCTGCTTTTTTTCTGGTCAATGGCATAGAAAAGAAGCTGGTTATCGTTTTCAGCCGTTTTCTTTCCGGCAGAGAAGGTAAGGCTCGTAAACCAGACACCTTTTTTTATTTCCACTCCATCGGGATATTTGCTTACTTTTTTTTGCGCAAGGCTTATTGCGGGGCACATGCATAATACAAAAACCAATCTAAGCAAACCAGTGAACTCATATTTATTGTAATTCATGGCAAATAAGTGTGAAACAAAGGTCGAATATTTTCAGGAATCAAAATTTTGTTGTCAGGCCTTTTAATCGAATAAGATAACCAGTTATTTTTCGGGAATTTCTTTTATTATAAAGGGATTAAATCAGGCTATTCGTTTTTTTTTCATTTAAATCAATCATTGGAAAAAAGTTGGTTTTGTTATTTTTCAAATGGTGTTAAAAGGGAAACTTATACAAGAAACTCTTTTTGGGTCATATAATTCACCACTCCGCCAACCAGTCCGGCAATTACCCCGGTAATAAGGGTGGCAATAACCGGGGTAACAGCTATAGATCCGGCATACCTTTGCAGTAATATGGCGGAAATTGTTACGATGCCAAATGCAAAAATGGCATTCTTCAACGCAAGTAAAAATACTTTAGGAAAATAAGGTGGCTTGCCCGGGGCTTTTATGGTAAAATAGGCAATGCTTGAGAGAATGAAAGCCAAAGAAGTGGCCAGCGGAACTGCACCGGCAAAAACAGTGTGCTCCGTAGAAGAAATCAGGTTGTCTGTCAGTAATATTTCCTTTTTATCTTTTTCCTGGAACCAATAGATAAGTCCGTTTATGATTCCATTGATGCCCCCGCCACTGATCGCTCCTTTCAGCAGTTCGGATTTTATCGTTTTTGCACTCATTTTAAATGGTTTTAAAAAAACATGAATAATGCTGCCTGTACCGATGTCCATGTATAAACCTCATCCGGAAATGCATTTTGAATAGCATTCCCGGGTTTGGCATATGAAATAATGCCTAGTAACATGAAATGAGTGTTCAGGAAATACCTTGTGGTAAGGGTCCATTCCTGCCCATAAGTTTTTGCATTTAATTTGGCAATAGGAGCTAATGCTCCGAGGTTTGAAAGCGTATGGGCTTGTAGAAAAAAATAATCAAGTGAGGCTTCAAATGACTTTGTGAAATTGGCTTTCAGTTCTACCCGGTGTGATATGATATTCCCATTGCCCACTACCTTTCTGAAGTTGAGGCCCTGCACCCAGTTGCCCAGACCCCCGGTCAGTATCGGGTCAAATTTTTCATACGTTTTTGTAGTACTGTCATCACCCTGCATGTATGCATACCTGTAATATAGTGAAGGACTGTATCTCCATTTGTCTTTTTTAAGTCCTAATCCAAGGTACCAGGCATTGGATCTCATGTCGCCCGAACTATGTGCCTGGTAAGCGTATTCAGATCTGAAAAAGAGACCTGTTGAGGAAATGTTCTTCAGCCAGACTTTTGGGTTGATAACGTACATCCCTTTCTTTCCAAAGCCTCCCTGTAGTGTCCTGTATTGTGTTGTACCTCCGGTGGTATGTATATAGGAAAGCCCCGCATCAATAAATTTGTTATTATTATACATCACGCTGATGCCGGTGTAATTGGTATTGGATTGTTTGTCTTTAAAGAGTTCCTGCGGCTCCAGGAAAAATGCCTGCAAATGCCATTTTTTTATTTGAGACCTGCCAATGATGGTTTTTTCAAAAGCGGTTCTGGAATTGAGGTAAACACTGCCCCTTTCCCCTGCATTGGCGGAGCCTGAAAATTTGGCGATTAAAAAACCATCGTTCAATTGAAAGAATTGACGTCCTGCAGATAGATCAATATTGGTTTGTTTGTTTTTACCCAAACCCGCAACTAATACACCTGCATAAAGGCGCTCAAAATCAGCATACAGGGCAGGACCTTCCGAATAAATATCACTGGTGTTCCGTCCGCTGAACAATACGGATGCAGCGCCATAAGCATAGAACTTTGAATTGCCTAGTTTTGTAATGCCGGCAATGCCTGGTTCAAGGTACATTTCACCCCAGAACCGTACTCCTTTTCCGGCAGGATTGTCTGCCACCGGATTTCCTTTTGTAAATTCAGCACCCTTTGAAAAGAAGGCGTTGTTCTCATTGAAAAACCCGGCACCACCAGTGAGCAAAAAGGTCAGTTGTGATCTATTGGTTTCAATGATCAATGGGAAGTCTCTTTTTGCTCCTGTTTTTAACATACCTTTTTTACCGGCAATGATTTTGTGTTCATCGGGTTTCAGGTAATATACATGAACCACCATTACTACCGGTGAACCGAAATTGTTGTTGAAAAGTTCATAAGCGGCATTCCTTACAAATCCCTCTTCGCTGATTCTTTTTATGGCATAATCAGCAAAGCTCTGCCTGAAAACTGATCCGGGCCTGAGCTGGAATGCCCTGAAGAATGTTTCAGTTTCCAGTGAATCTGCAATTACTTTTTCATTTGGCTTTTCCAGGATGATGATTACAGATTGTATGGTGAGACCTTCGGCAAATTGAGGCTGTACCGGGAATGGCGGGTTAATACCGGATGTTGTTTGCGCCGATAACCAAACTGGTATCGACAAAAATAAACATATCATCAACAGGTATCTGAACTGATTCATGAAAAAATGCTGGATAAGTAAAGAATGAGATGGATGTGAAGATTTGAATGCAACACATCCATCACATTGGTTATTGATTAATCTTTTGTTGGCATTTTGCTTTTGAACGTGCCGCCACCATCGATCCGCAAATCAATCCCCGTGATCCACCGGGCAGCATCACTCATCAGGAACATCATACCATATGCAATTTCCATGGGTGCACCCCGCCGTTTCATAACAAACATATTCGCGAGGGTTTCCAGCATTTCTTTGGTGTATCCGGCTTTTAGCGTCGCTTCCCCGTTATCAACAGAACCTATGAGCACCGTATTAAAACGGACTTTTGGGCCTGAAACAACAGCCATGCTCCTCACCATATTCATAAGACCGGCTTTTGCAGTGCTATACTCTATGAACTCCGGTGAAGGAGTTACACCTACCATTGAACCGGAGAAAACAACTGATGCATTCTCTTCTTTTTCCAGATGAGGCATACACATTTTAGTGAGGTTATAGGAACCAACTGTATTCAGGAGATAGGATTTTACCATTTTATCCGTATCAGATCCCCAGATAGGGGTGTTGGCTCCCCAGCCCACATTATTGATCAGGCCAGAAATTTTTCCAAATTTTTTAAGTGTTTCACTTACCAGTAATTCCAGGTCAGCCTCCACAGTAGCATTGGTTTTAATGCCTAAGGTTGCTTTTCCGGATTCCTTTTCAATTTCTTTAGCAACTGCTAATGCACCTTCTTCATTAAGATCGGATATCACCACATTCGCTCCAAGAGAGGCAAACAAATGACCAGCTGCGCTGCCAATGGCTCCTGCTGCGCCTGTAATTATTATTACTTTCCCTTCGAATGAGAATAATTCATTGATTGATTTCATAAAAAATAATTTGATTGGTTATACATTTTATTAATCCAGCGTCTGCACGCCGCCTCCATTAACGAAGATGATCTGTCCGCTCACCCATTCAGAAACCGGCGCCGCGAAGTATAGTACGGCCCCGGCAATATCTCCTACTTCACCCAGTCGTTTGATAGGGGTGTGGGCCAGCATTGTTTTTTCAATCTCCGGTGTAAGCACTGAAGCCAGTGCAGCTGTTTTTGTGGCACCAGGGCCAACGGCGTTGATGCGGACTTCAGGCCCGAAATCATGCGCCAGGTTGCAGGTCATATGGTTGAGAGCCGCTTTGGAAGCCGCATAAGCACTCATGTTCGGGCTTTTGTTTATGCTGCTCATGGAAGTGATGTTGATAATGCTTCCATAGCCTCTTTGCTTCATGTGGGGAACACAAAGCTGTGAAAGGCGCCAGGCGCTGAAAACATTAAGTTTAAAGACCCATTCAAAATCACTTACGCTAATTTTAAATGGATTCTCTCTGCCGCCACCGCCGCCGCCGGCGTTGTTTACCAGAATATCAACTCCGCCGAGTTCTTTTACAGTCCTTTCAGTAAGGTTTACGAGGTCTTCATCTTTAGTTACATTGCAGGCAACTGCGATGGCTTTGCCACCAGCGGCATTAATTTGGTTAGCAACGGCTTCTGCATCCGGTAATTTTAGGTCGCTGACGGCCACCGAAGCGCCTGCATCTGAGAGGATTTCGCAACATGCCTTGCCAATGCCATTACCTCCGCCGGTTACAATAGCTACTTTGCCGGACAGGTCGAAAAGTGTTTTAATTGACATTTTGTTTACTTTTTAAGTTAAAAAATGATGAATTTTGTCAACAAATAATATCAGTATCGTCAAGTAAATAGCCGCAAGGGGAAATGCTAAGGGAACGGAATGTGCAGAAACCGGAAATCAGGTGCAAAGTAAAAAATGAAATTAAATAAAAAAAATATTATTTTTATTTATGGAAAAATTGGGAAAAGGAATGTTGACCAGGAAAACCATCCTGGATGCCGCCAGGGAGATTTTTAATGAAAAGGGGATCAATCTGACCATTGATAACCTGGCTTCGGAAATGGACGTGACAAAAGGTAAGATCACCAATCATTTTGCCACCAAAGACAAACTTTTTCTGGCTATCCTGGCAGATTATGAGGAACAGCTTGGAAATACATTGACAAGTTTAAGGGAACAGTATGCCTCTAAAACAATGGATGATGTTATGTCTTTAATTTCTCCCGTGATGGATCTGCAATTTGATTATCGGTGTTCCATCATTTACCTGAATGTATTGAGCCCCGGACAATCGGAATTGCGGATGCATACCCGCCGAAATGCTGTTAGAAATATTGAGGCTATCCGGAACCGGATCTCCATGATGGTCAGTAATAAATTGGTTAAACTAGAAATACTTGAAAAGGAAGCTTTTGAAGCTTTCATTTTCATATATATTAATCAGCTAACTCAATGGGTGGTTTATCATGATATGTACGACCAGGAGCGGGGGTATAAAAAAATGAAACCCGTTTATCTCAGGGGCATCATGCATCATGTATATGGTCCGTATCTTACAGAAAAAGGCAAAAAAGAATTAGCGAGCCTGAATTACAAATAATACATGTCAATATCCGGATGAGATCCTTCGCCCTGATATTCTAAGTAAGCAAATTTTTTATTGAAGTCCGGGTTCTGGTAAAGAGTGTGGCTAATATCAGCTATCCCAGGCTATAAGAATTTCGCTCCGCTGGTGCTTAAAGACAAAATGTAATCTTATTCTACAAGAATTTCGCTCCGCTGGAGTTCTAAGGCAAGAATTCAGTAATTTATTTACGTTGTGGGTTGAATCTGTATTAGAATTGATTATATTCTGTATTAGAGCTCCAGCGGAGCGATATTTTTGTAGAAAATAAATGTTAGTTTGAGGAGAGTCCGCCGCGGCGGAGCGACATTCTATAAGCGGTATTCAGAAATAAAAATCACACCCGGAACCTGTCATCACTCAGACCTAAAAAACTTAGGGGATATCAACTTAACAGTATTCACCCTCACGCATTTATCACATATATTTCAGCCACCAATAATCATGTTTGGATTTGAATCTGCCAAACCACTGGCAGGGTTTGTATAAAGCCAATACCACAACAATCCAAATTATATATATCCCGGCAAGGTTTAATCCTGTTATAACACCTTTTGGTCTGCCAAAAGTTCCTGAAGCAAAATCCAGATCAGCCCGGTTTAAACCTTGTGAGAACAATATTATTATGAGTATAATATGAACGAGGTAAAAATGTAAAACAAAATAAAATAATGGAACCCTTCCATATACTCTCGCGATTTCCCAAATCCTGTTCTTTGCCCGTTCCGAAAATGCCAGTATCAAAAACATTATTCCTAATGTAACAGCACAAAATTGTAGAGAAGGAGGATACTTGCTGACATTCATGAATGAGAGGAAAGTATAAATTTCGTTTTTTTGTGCCGACCAATTAGTTGAATCGCCATAGACGTTTATAGTGCGAAGTATTATAAAGAATATCAGCATACCTAAGCCTGTCCGGAGAAATTCTTTCCGCCTGTTCAACTCCCGGATGAAAAATAATTTTCCGGTTGCAAAGCCCAGGAGCATTATGCCCAGCCAGGGTATTGGCGGATATCCCAAAATAAATGTTCTGTTTGCACCAATTGGAAAAGCTGCAGGTTGGAAAAAAGGTGCCAGTATGGTTTTGAATACGGAGCCTTCAGGGAATGGTATTAAGGTTGTAAGGTTATGAAAAAACAAAATCACCAGGCTAATGATCCCAATTGTTTTGATTGAAAAACGTAACATTAAACCTAAAAAAATAAATCCCAATCCTATGGCTGCAATAACTTCAAACAAAGGGGTATGGAAACCCGGATCAAAATAAATGCCAAAATTTACCAAAGTAAATTCGAGAAATATCAGCCAAAGGCCCCTTTTAAATAAGCCATTCCTGAATTGCCTGGTATCCTTTTTTTTCTGAAAAGAGATAAAGGCTGATGTTCCTGCCAGGAAAACAAATACAGGAGCACATATATGTGTGATCCATCTTGTGAAGAAAAGAATGGGCGTAGTTGTGTTTAAGTCTGTTGGGCTTTGTGTTAAGGAGTCAACATGTATCAGGTCACGAACATGATCCAGTGCCATAATAATCATTACAATCCCCCGCGTAAAATCAATACTATTGATTCTTTTCATGAACAATACACTTTAACGCTGTTTGAGTCAGATCCGTTTTTTGTGATGAAATAATATATCACGTTTTTGCTTTTAAATAACCAATTAGCTGGTATTGTAAAGTCAACAATAAAAATATGAAATAAAACCGACCGTTTTTATTCGGCTATATCAAGCCAGACCTTTATTATCCAGACTGGGTTGTATTTACTTTAAGTATAGCTACGGAGGATAAATAGAATTGGCATTTTAAATGAAAGAGCGAATAGAATGAAACAAATAATACAATGCCACAGAGGAATACAGGTTGCACTCTGTGGCCCTCTATTTTTTCTCTGCGGCTCTCTGTGGGCCAAAAATATCATTAACAGTGCAGCCGGAATGCTATACCTTATAGCTTTGATCTGATTTCAAATAAAATTTAATAGCACAACATGTTAATTTATAAAATAAAGAGAAGATCGTGGAAGGGGAATAATTTTATTTCTCCTTTCATCATTTATTTTAAAAAAAACCGGGACTTGCCCAGTTGTTTTTTTTAAAAGAAATTTCACAAATCATTACTATTCCGCCGTAGTAGGATCAATCATGGTTGTTACTTTACTAACTGAGTTTGCAGGAAAGCCTCCCTGTTTGGCATGTTCTCTTACCATTTCTTCATTGGGCGCTATATAAACACAATAGATTTTGTTGTCTGTCACATAGCTATGTACCCATTGAATCTGGGGCCCTAAATTACTTAACACCCCACAGGAAGTTTGGGATATTCCTTTGAGTTGTTCAGGGGTGAGGTTGCCCGCTCCGGGTATTTCTCTTTCGATTACATACTTAGGCATTGTGTTAGATTTTATTAGATTAAAGTATGATAGTACAATATGAATTTAATCAAAAAATGCATATGCAGACTTTACAGATGTTTTTCTGCGCTGTAATGTTTTTTCAGGATGTCTTCACCGTATTCATTCCCTTTTTCCCGCCAGATGGCATGTATATGATTGGCACGTTCCCGGGGCCCGCCGTTGTTATCGAATTCAATGATAAATGTGGGGCCATTCAGGATAAAATAATGGGGTTTTATTTCATCGGTTTCTCCGATCCAGCCAAAATAAATATTCCCGATGCCTGCCTTTACAATTTTTTCATATTCTTCGTCGGCCTTTTCCAGTTCAAGATTATAGACAAATTCCCGGATTATGCTTTTTAAGACATCTTGTTGCTTATTGGTTAAGTCTGATGCCTTGATGCCCCAATAGTCAACAAGCCGAATACCACTTTCAGCAGCAGTAATTATATCGCCAGGTACTTCTGTACTTTTTATGGCTTTTTGTTTCTGCGCCGGTGTCATGGATTGTATTAATTTCAGACCGAGGTCCTCTTCCTGTCCGAGCAACCGCCATCCGGCATATTCGGTCATAAGAAATTCTGAAGGATCTGTGCCCACAAACATAGGCGTTACGGATAAATGCTGATGATCAAAAGTAAAGTTCAATGAAAGGTGATGGCCTTCCAGTTTATACCCCCATGCACTGTCAGTGTGGGGATTTCCAAAAAGCGCGAAATAATAATTTTTGTTGCTCCATTTTAAATCCTTCAAAAATTGATGGGTCCTAGCGTCAAAGGCCTTTCTTTCAAATAAAGTATCATAGTACATATTGATAAGATTATCCAGATGCATTATGCCTGTTGCTTTAAGGTAACCCTGTGAACTAAGAGATGCGGAGAGAATTCTGTGTATGATCATTCGTTGTTCATCAGAGAGGCTGCCCATGCTGATGCCTGCCCTGGCCCTGAGCCCCACCGGGAGGTTGTTCCATTGAACCCTCGCTGTATCTGCAAAATGCAATATGCCCATTTTCTTTTGAATTGGCGTTAAGCTCTCAATAAAAGAATGCACGTTGGTTTTAATCCGGATTGATTCTTCCTGGCTAATAGCCTGACGGATATTGCAGGTCAGTATTAGTAGAAGAAAAAATGAAATTCTCATGCAGTTGATTTAATTTATTTTTGTTTAGGTGTTAGAAAAGTATAATAAATCATTGATATCAATGATTCTATTTTTTTACAGGTATGTACATTAATCAGGGCAACCCCGTAAAGGCATATTATATATTTGTTTATATAAATTAAGTCTATAATATCTGAATCCGGTCACTTTATTTCAAACGGAATACCTGATCATCTAAAGCTTTGTATTCAGGCAGGATAATCTGCCAGTTTGTTAGTGCGTTTAAACCAGGTTTTCTAATCTTTTTAGAATGGTAGTTTTATCCGCTTCGGTCTTCGCCAGTTTAAGTGTTTTTTGAAAATGTCGTTTAGCCGTTGTGTTATTTATCCCGGTGTACAGGTACCCCAGTAAAGCATAATAATACTGATTATCCGGCAGCTGCAGTTTTTCTGCTTCTGCTATGGCCTTTTCTTTACCATTAACCTTTGAAAAAGCATAAAGCCTGTTGAGTGAAGCAATTGGTGAGTCTGCTACCGACAATAGCTGGTTGTACAACTTTAAAATACTTTCCCATTTCTCGTGGGTGTCTTTTTTCTGAGTATACCAGTATGCAATACATGCTTCAATATGGTATCTGGAAATTTGAGTTCCACGGGTTGCCTGGTTAAGAAGCATTGAACCTTTTGCGATCAGGGATTGTTTCCATTGGTCTGCAAGCTGTTCATCATAAAGAATCAACGCACCGTATTGATCTTTCCTTGCTTCAAAACGGGATGAATGAAAACACATTAACGAAAGCAGCGCATTTACTGCAGGTTTATTCGTTTGTTCGAACTCTGTAAGCATGCTTCTCAGCCGCATGGCTTCCAGGCAAAGATCTTTCCGCAAAACAGCGTCATGGCTTTCTGAATAATAACCTTCATTAAAGAGTAAATATAAAGTGGTAAGAACTGTTTCCAGTATTTTGCCGACTTCATCATTGGAGGGGAGTTCAAGCTGTATATTTTCTTTCCTGATTTTTTCTTTTGCTCGCAAAAGTCTTTTATTGATTGTCTCTTTATTTGTCAAAAGCGCAGTTGCAATTTCATCGATTCCAAATCCACAAAGGATGCGCAATGCCAACCCAATCTGTGCTTCCGTTGATATTGACGGATGGCAAATGGCAAAAAGCATTTGTAATTGGCTGTCTTTGATATTCTTCTCTGATAGATCTATTTCAATTTCCGTTTTGACTGTAACTGAATATTTCAATTCAGTCGCAATTTTGGCTGAAAAGAGTTGATTGCGTTTTAGATGATTGATGGCTTTATTTTTGGCAACAGTATACAGCCAGGCAGTGTGATTGGCTGGAATTCCTTTAAAGCTCCAGGTTTCAAGTGCCAGCAAAAATGTTTCGCTGGCAATATCCTCTGCAGTTTCAATATGCAAAATGCCGAAGCGATTGCATAGAACAGCTATAATTTTACTGAACTCTGTTCTGAATAAATGCGGAATTAAAACCTGGTTTTCCATAAAAGAATCACTGGATTTTTATTTTACAGGTTGAATGATCATCAATGTACACCATCATTTTTGGCAACTTTTCTCACTTCAACACTATTCCCCTCTCCTTGTAAAACGGGGCAGCCTTTTGCAAATTCCACTGCCTCTTCAACTGTCTCAGCTTTTACAATAATGAAACCGCCAATGGTTTCTTTTATATCCCCAAATGGTCCGTTTGTGACCACGTTATTTTGTCTCACTACCCGGGCATCATCAAATGGCAAACCTGTGCCACTGATAAATTTGTTTTTTGCGGCAATGCCGTCAATCCAGTCCATGGTTTGTTTCATCCAAATTTGCATTTGTTCCGGGGATGCCAATTTTGCTCCGTCTTCATGTCTCATGATTAAAAGGAATTCTTTCATGTTGTTGAGTTTTTGTTTTATGAATATAGGAATACCCGTTAATTACAAATAAGGTTAATTAAACTGGACAGGAATGGGATAAAAAATTTTTCCCCCGTTTTTCTGTTTTTCACCGCAAAAAGAAGTGTATATCATATCATCAGCTTGGATAGAAACTTTTTGAATAGCAGAAATCCTTTGATTAACAGGTATACATAGAGGAAGTAAAGGATACTTTTTAACTTGCATTTTATGCTCAAATCAAGGTTTAAATATATTTTGAACTGATCTAAGGGCAAAAAGAGAGGCATTTTTTCTGCAGGTTATTTTTCAAAAATTGGTATCATACGCAATGGATATTCAATAATTTACGTTCTTATAGAGCCTGTTTTTAAAGCCAACAACCTTTGAATCTAATTATCATGTTTAAGAAAAACTACCTGGTTTATACATTAACCGTCCTATTTGCCTTGCTGATGGTTGGTTATAGTTTTTTAGCTGAGAAGAAAAGCCGGGATTTTACAAATATAGACCTGCAAAAACGCAAGTCAACAACCGGAGCCCAGGACCGTGTATATTGGTCGGAAATCCTGTATAAAATTTCTTATCCTGTTATTCATAACCTGGCGGAGGGGACGCTAAAGAAAAACATGCCGTTGGAAACATCCGAAGGTTATGGCATGGCTGTTGGAAAGGTTTCTCACCTGGAAGCTGTAGGCAGAACCATGGCGGGTGTTGCTCCATGGCTAGAATTGCCTGATGATAATTCCAAAGAAGGGGAGCAACGTAAAAAACTCCGGACCGAATTATTAAAAGGGATTACAAATGCTTTTAACCCGCAAAGTCCCGACTATCTGAATTTTCGCACTGAGAACCAGCCTATTGTTGATGCGGGTTGTATGGCACACGCATTCCTAAGGGCGCCCAAAGCTTTATGGGAACCCCTTGATGCTGAAACTAAAAAAAGGGTAGTGACCGAATTTAAAAGCCTGCGCGACAGAAACGGTCCGGATAATAACTGGGTTTTTCTTGCGGCCCTTCGCGAAGCTTTCCTGATGAAAATAGGGGAGCAGCCCGATATGGAGAGAATCAAACTGGCACTGAAAAGAATGAATGAATGGTATAAGGGTGATGGCTGGTTTTCTGATGGTGCTAACTTCAGTCTTGATTATTATAATTCCCATGTGATACACCCGGTGTTGGTTGACTTCCTGATAATAACAACGGAAAAAGGACTCACCAGCCAGGCTGAACTCGACCTGGCCATAAAGCGTATGTCTCGCCATGCAGAATTCCTTGAACATATTATTTCACCCGAAGGTACTTACCCGGTTTTCGGACGTTCTATCACTTATCGCACAGGTGCTTTCCAGGCACTTTCCCAAACAGCACTGATGGAACGACTGCCAGACTATATGGAACCTTCTCAAGTGCGCTGCGGACTCACTGCCGTGATGCATAATCTCTACGACCATAAAGGTAATTTTGACGCCAACGGCTGGCTGGTGCTGGGTTTTAACGGACATCAACCACTGGTAGCCGACCTCTATACTTCAACCGGAAGCTTATATATGGCTACATTGGGATTCCTGGCTTTGGGCTTACCTCCTCAAAGCCGTTTCTGGTCCGATCCTCCGAGCGACTGGACCTCTAAAAAAGCCTGGAGCGGTCAATTATTCAAAAGGGATTATCACATAGACTACTAAGAAAATGCTACTGATCTGTTTCGATCAGATGAAGGCTTCTTTAATTTTGCCAAGAAGGTCTTTTTCTATCATCGTCTGGGCAAGCCTGATCATATTTTTAAATGAAGTGGCATGTGAGATGCCATGACCGATGATAACGGGCTTGGCTACCCCAAGTACGGGGACCCCGCCATACTGTTCGAAATTGAACCGGTCGAAGTATTCATCATGGATTTTACGGCGCTCTATGATATCATAAATGCTTTCAGCCATTTTTAGTACTACATTGCCTGTAAATCCTTCACAAACCATTACGTCTGATTTGTCCAGGAAGATATCCCGGCCTTCAAGGTTACCAATGAAATTAATGGCTGTATTTTCTTTGAGCAGGGGATAGGTGGCCTGGGCAAGGATATTCCCTTTTCCTTCCTCTTCACCGATATTTATCAGCCCAACGCGAGGTTGTTCGATGTTCCACACATGCTGTACAAACAGTGAGCCCAGCATGGCAAACTGCACGAGGTTCTCCGGTTTGCAATCTGAGTTTATACCCGCATCCAGCAATAAGCCAAGCTTGCCATTTTCCCTTGGCATGTAGGCGCCAATGGTTGGACGTTGTATGCCCGGGATAGCTTTGATACTGAATAATGCACCAACCATCATGGCGCCGGTATTGCCTGCGCTGATCAATGCATCAATTTTCCCATTGGCCAACAAATGAAACCCAATGGCTATGGATGACTGTTGTTTTTCCTTAAGTGCCTTGGTTGGATGTTCATGCATGTCTATCACCTGCGGTGCATGAACGATGGAGAAGTCATGTGAATCAAGTCCATGTTCTTTGAGGAGCGGACGAATCTTCTCCTCATCGCCCAGTAAAACCAGGTTAGCGGCGGATCCTTGTTCCGACAGGTACAAGCTGATGCCTTTTACAGCTTCCAGCGGAGCATAATCGCCCCCCATCATGTCCAATCCTATTCTCATGGTGCAAATCTCCGGGTAAAATACCGAAAAAATAAATTCCAAATCCCGAAATGTTTAAAACTTCATTTCAGGATTTGGAATGTCCTATAAAGGGATTGTTCCTTAGTTTATGGGTGATTTCTCTACCACAACTTTTCCTTTGTAGTAAAGTTTGCCTTCGCTTACATGTGCGCGGTGGCGTACATGCAGTTCGCCTGTTGCACTGTCCTTGCTAAGGGTAACCGGGTCAACCTTGTAATGTGTCCTTCTTTTAGCACTACGCTGCTGTGAGTGCCTCCGTTTGGGATTTGGCATATAACTTAATTTTAAATATTCCTGAATTTATCTAATCCCTTCCAAATGGGATTTTCTGTCTTATCTTCCTGTTCGTTCATTTTCTTCAGCATCTCCAGCACTTCTTTATTGCATTTCGGGCCGCCAATTTCAGACTCTGCACACATCCTGTGCGTGGGTACGCTAAGATTGACAAACTCATAAATCCAATTGGCTACGTTCAGGTGGCTTTCGTTTCTCCCGATGTAATGAACATCAGGATCTTCATCTGCATTGTTCATTTCTTCCGGGTTATCAACCATCTTTACCAGGACCTCGAAGTCATCCCAGAGTTCCATTGTAAGTGGATTACCACAACGGTCGCAGATAACATCCACATTCCCGCCAACCGCAAATTTGAGCAGCAGGAAGGAAGTATGTTTATCGAGTACCAGTTTAACATTGGCCTTGCAGTTTTTAAATTCCTGAGGGCCGTAAGATGTAAAGAACTTATCATCCACCTCATAGTTAAACTCGTGCTCACCGGGTTTCAGCCCCACAAATGCTATCTCATATTCCCTGCGGCCTGACATAACTATTCCATTTAAAGGCTGGCAAAGGTAGTATTTAATGCGGAAATCACAAAGTAAAAACTAATCACCACAAAGATTTTGTGAAAGCAAAGATCCGTATGGAACAATCGCCGTACAAATTGTAATTTTCCGGTGATGAAGGAATTGAATTTCAGGCTGAAAAAATGGCGCTTAACATTGATTCTTGGATTTCTGGCAATAGCCATTAATCTTTTTTCATACCAGTCGGGATGGGTTGAGGCATATTATTCTGCTGGTATTTACCCTTTTATCGGGGCAGGGATGCGCAGATTATTTGGCTGGCTGCCTTTCAGCCTGGGTGATATTCTTTATTCCCTGGTATTTATATGGCTGATCTTTCTATTATTCAGGATGATCAGAAGCCTTGCTCAGCAAAAAACAGATACCAGTAAGATTGCCTCTGGACTTACCTCTTTGATCAATGGATTACTTGTAGTTTATATTTACTTCAACCTGTTTTGGGGGCTGAATTATAATAGATTAGGGATTTCTCATCAGCTTGACCTTAGGATAACTGAGCAACCGGAATCAAAACTGTCGGGCCTGACAGACAGGTTAATTTTAAGGGCCAATTCCTATGCTGCTGCTGCAGGAAGAAATCAAGCAATGCCATCTGATATAGTACTCTCCAAATCCGTCAGGAATTACGATAAGCTAAGTAAGGCATACCCTTTTCTGGAGTATCGGCCCAGGTCGGTTAAAAGATCCCTGTTTGGAGTGTTGGGTAATTATATGGGTTACACCGGGTATTATAACCCTTTTACCGCCGAAGCGCAAATCAATGATGCAGTGCCTGGATTTCTCCATCCCTTTGTTGCCTGTCATGAAATTGCCCACCAGCTGGGATATGCCAAAGAGAACGAAGCTAATTTTGTAGGGTTCCTGGCTGCAAGGGTATCTGAAGATACAGCCTTCCTCTATTCCGCTTATTTCGAGATGTTCCTGTATGCCAATTCAGAGCTTTTTCGTATTGACTCCCTGGCTGCCAGGAGGAACATAAAAAGGCTCGAACCCGGGGTCCAGCGAGACCTGGCGGAATTAAGGGCTTACAGGATCAGGTACGAAAATCCGCTGGATAAACTGATCAGTATCTTCTATGACCGCTACCTGAAGATGAATCAACAGCCGGATGGTGACAGAACTTACAGCAAAGTAGTACTTTGGTTACTAGCTTATTATGATCAATTTGGTGAAATTTAAGTTAAGATAAATTAAACACTTTATCAGCCTTTGCTTTCTGTATTCTGCCTTTAACTTTCGATTTTCGCTTTTCGACTTTCGATTTCTCAAAACTGGTTCTTCCACATCATACTCTCCACCGGCTTATTTATCTGGCCGCTGTATTTGGCATTTTTCTTTTTGTTGTATTTGATCTCAATTTCACCGTCAACCGGGAAATAGATCAATTGACCGATCGGCATTCCGGCATACACTTTCACCGGTTGTTTGACGGATATCTCCAGGGTCCAGTTCCCGCAAAAGCCAACATCACCCTTTCCCGCAGTTGCATGGATATCAATACCCAGCCGGCCGGTGGAAGATTTACCTTCCAGGAAGGGCACATGCTCATGGGTTTCTGTGTATTCCTCAGTAACGCCGAGGTAAAAAATATGCGGATAGAGTACAAATCCATCCTCCGGGATCTCAAAATGTTCTATGGTATTATGTTTTTTGGCATCCAGGATATGTTCGCGGTAAGTAGCCAGAGATTTTCCCAGGTGTACATCATAAGAATTGCTGCCGAGGCATTCACGGTCATAGGGCTCAATCTTAATTGTTCCCTTTTCCATTTCTTCCAGTATTCGCGTATCTGATAAAATCATACTTTGCTTCCTTTTCTGTTGTTATTTTCAAAACTCGAAATTCGCATATCGCACCTTCAATTATGCCCCTGTTTTATCAACAAGATATCAACGAAACAACCCGGCTTGGCGTTTGGCAAATTACCGAAGAGGAATCTTTCTTCATGGAAAAAGTTCCCTTAAGCAGGGAAATAACGCATCCTCATAAGCGGCTTCAGCATTTGGCAGGCAGATATTTGCTCCAGGCCCTTTTTCCAGATTTCCCCTATGAACTGATAAGAATTGCGGATACCCGAAAACCATACCTGCAGGATGAGGCCTATCATTTTTCCATTTCCCATTGTGGTAATACAGCGGCGGCATTGGTCAGCAGCACCCATAGGGTTGGTGTTGATGTGGAAGAATCCACGCCGAGGATAGGCCGTATTTTGAAAAAATTCCTGCATCCGGAAGAATTGGATTGGTTGAACAGTCAAAATATCTTAACTCCAGGAAATCATCAGGATAATGATATTTTTTCCGACTATCTGCTTCCTACCTTACTGTGGAGTGCAAAAGAATCGGTCTTTAAATGGTATGGTGAGGGGCGGGTTGACTTCAGCGAGCATATCCGGCTTAACCCTTTTTACTTTGGTATGGAAGGGGCGATTCCGGGCTTTTTTTGCAAAAACGAACCATTCTCCTTTTCGCTTGAATATAAGATAATGGAAAACCTATGCCTGAGCTGGGTCATGGGAAATTATACCGGGTAATTATGGTAAGGGTAACGCAGGGGGTCCTGGCAAAGCAGGTCGCATAAGACATTATATAATTCGGGATAATGGGAGTTCAGGCGGGCCGGGTTTTCAAAAAATATCTCAACGCTTTCTGCCCAGAATTCCTGGAAATTCTTCCTGGCATAGTCTGAATACAAGCCAATTGTACGTTGTTTCTCTTTTAAAAAGACCTGGTCGCCAAATGAGTTAAAGAGGTGGAAAGAATCCTTGAAGCTTTTGTCTATGTGTTCTTCCGTTTCAAAATTCTGGTAGTACAGCGCATGTGCCATTTCATGTACGCCCACATTATTGTTGTCAAAACTCACCTTGTATCCTTCCAGAAACTGTTTCCATGCAATATTGATCGTATTACCGCTGACATTGCCAATCAGCACACGCATCGGCTCAAGTCCAATGAATTCCTGTGGGTAGATCTGTATAACACTATAGTGGGGTAATAGGAATTTTTCAAGGCCGAAGGTCAGTTGTACAGCTGAGGCGCAAACGAGGATAGGCATTTCCCGGTATCCCTTAACATCATGAATGATAAAACATTTGGTTTTCATGAATTTCTTGAGCCGACTGATAAATTTATCCTGATCTGGTGGCAGAAGATGAGAGAAATAGGGGAAATGTTTCAACAGGATATTCCTGATAAGTTCGTCCTGGAATTCCAGGTTTTCGCCGTAATAAACAAGGGGACTGGTTAGGGTAGGAACTTCTTTATTAAATTGAAGTTCATTGGTTGAATTCTCTGAATACGAGCTATTTACACGTTTTTTATTTCGTATAATTAGGGTAATTACCAGGCATAAAACTATGACAGTCAACGTTATTTCCATCAGGGTATGCAAAGCTCGGATTATGGATATAACGCCCGGAAAACCGTTTAAGTATCCTGGATACCTTCATCAAGAAGGTTAAAACTTATACTGTCCTGACCTGCAATGCCTTCAATCGAACCTTTTATATGGGCGGCATTAAGCAGCACTTTTTCGAGTTGTTTTTCCCGGGCTTTCCATATCTTCTCCATGGCATCCCTTTCTTTATCGATTGATTGTTTCATGGAAAGGAAGCCTTCCCGGATGGCTTTCCACTGCTCGCTGAACTCGTGGCTGGTCAGGTAAGCGTAAAGGAACTGCATTTTATCCCCTTTATTCTCCTGCGATTTCGCAATACTGAAGACCTTAAGTACACTATCCCTGAGTACATGCACCAGGGCCTTAACTTCGGCAAAACTGCAGATCCAGACCCCTTCAATTTCCCCGAACTGGTCCATATTCTTTGGCATGACCGTTGTGACAAGAACCGCCATATCGGCACCCTGGCTGCGCATATCTGCTTTCAGCTTCTGTATCCATTCCCGTGAAAAATCCTTTGTCCGCTTACTTTCAAAAATGATTTTTCCGCACTCCACGCCAAAACCATTACGAATAACCTGGATACAGTCTGCCCCCTTTACACCCTTTCCCACTTCTTCGATCCTGTCGAAGGGAAATTGTTGGCGGAGCATTTCTTCCAGTGCCAGTTCCAACACTTCTCCCTGCAATTGCATGGAGCCCTGTTCAGATTTTCGCCTCATTTCCTCGACCAGCTTTTTCTGATCTTCCAGTTGCTTTTCGTATTCCCGGATACGCAATTGGTGTTCAGTTTCGCGGGCTTGATTTTTCTGTTCCTCTACCTTCCGGATATCTTCAGCCAGCCGTACTCTCTCTTCCTGGATTTTTCTTTGCAGGTCGAGTTCCATTTCCTGTTCACGGGTATTCAGTAACTGTTCGCGCTGTAAAAAGGCAAATTCTTTTTCCCTCGCCAGCCTTAACCGCTCTTCCTGTTCTTTGTTATTTTGCCGGAGTAAAGCCAGCTGGTTTTCGAAGTCGCCTGCAATTCTTTTCCTTAACTGTTCTTCTATCTGCTGTTGCCAGAGATTCTTTTCCTTCTGTAATTGATTATTGTATTCGAATTCCTTCTTTTGTAACTGTTGCTGGAATTCCTGTTCTTTTTTAGCCATTTCTTCTTCCTTGGCTTTCTTGAACTCCAGCATCTTTTCCCGTAATTCTTTCCGGTATTCCTCTGAAACAGCCTGTTCCATGGGAAACTGGTGGCCACAACCGGGACATTTGATCGTATTGCTCATGCTGATTTTATAAAGTATGCAAATTACTTAACCGGTAGGAATAAGGAATAAGAAATAAGGAATAAGAAAGTGAAAGGCAAAATACATTGATCGATGGAGATAAGGAACGCAGATGTTTGCATAGGAGGGGCTGTTAATCCTCTTAATTCCTAAAATCCACCCAAATCATTGTTCAGAAAAAACTCCAGGCATTAGTTGATGTTCCAAGAAGTTATAAATAAAGAATAAGGCATAAAGAATAAGGAATAAGAATTAAGGAAGTAAAATGTAAAATTTATTAACCGCAGACAGGTGTTGTAGAGGAAGGGCTGTTAATCCTCTTAATCACTAAAATCCCCCCAAATCCTGGTTCAGACAAAAAAACGCGAAGACAAAAAAAAAGCCGCCTTTTCAGACAGCTTCTTTTTGGACGAGGCTTAATTTATTTCAGGGTTGCCTGTAATTTTTTATTCAGTGCTATATAATCATCATTCTTTGCAGCTGAGGCCAGTTCGATGGATTTGTTTGAAACTGCAATGGCTTCTGCTTTCTTGCCCATTTTAGCGAGGCAGTTTGCTTTATTGTAATAAATCCAGAACGCAGTTGGGTTCTGTTCAATGGCTTTATCAAACCATGCATTGGCCTTATTCAGGTCTTTGCCGGTTTCCATATAATACATGGCAGACTGGAAATAAGGCTTGTTGTCCTTATTCATGACATTATCGATCTGGGCCATCACTTTTGAATCCACTTCCATTTTGATTGGGAGGCTTACCGCAGTTTGTTCCCAAACCATCATAAGGTCAATAGTGTTTGAAGTAACGTTACCAAAAAGAATTGTAAAAGTTTCCATGTCAAATGGCATTGAAACGGTTGCGGCTTTCACGCGCACAACATCCTGGTCGGCTTTGTAAGCTGCAGGACTGGTAACATCAAGTTGCTTTGTGATGATGATAGTCCACTCGCTGACGCCCGGTATGGTAAGCAGGCCATACTTTCCGGCCGGTACTTTTTTGTCACCAATGATCACTTCATCGGCAAAAGTGATGGTAGTGGCGTTGTTAGCACCAGTACGCCAGATCGCTCCGAAAGGAACCAGGTCTCCGTAAATTTTCCGGCCTTTCATGTTGGGACGGGAATAAGAGACTTCAATATTTGTCAGCGCAAACTCCTGTTTTACGGTTTGAGTGGTGGAAGGAGAAGGCATTTTTACAGTTTGTGCCTCTGCAAAATAAAGTCCCCCACAAAGAATGGATAATAAAGCGATTTTTTTCATTTCTTGAAATTTGAGCGAAGGTAAGGCTTCTGTTGAAAGCAGAAAAAGGTCTTATCGTTAAAAAACGACAGATATCCTGGCGCGAATAGGCTGGTTACTATTATAAAGTATCCAGGGTGGTCCGTCTTTTATTAACCTGATGGCTTCTTTGTCGCAGGAATGACATAGGGATTTCTCCACTTTAAAATCAGAAAGGCGACCATTTTCCCCAACCAGGAAGGATAGTTCCACAACCCCTTTCATGCCCCTGTTACCAGCCTCAGCCGGAAGACGGATATTATTGAGTAAATAAAACTGGTAAGCTGCAAATCCATCCCGCGGTTCAGCATCCGGCTTTTCCAGGTTAGGGTCGCTTTCACTGTCATCGGAAACTTCATTAGCCGGTTTTAAGGTTAATTTTTCTGTTGATTTCTTTTTAGACCCGCTTTTTGGTTGCATAATTACCTTATTCACTGCTTTGGAATGAGACAATTGCACATACCGCGAAAGATAACCCACCGATTTAATATCAACCTCTAAGGTGCTGTCGCCGGCAATGAGTTTAAAGTTGCCATTGGCATCCGTATAATTTGTACGCTGAGATTGCCGGATCGCAATATTGGCAAAGGCTACCGGCTTATCCTGTTTATCGGTTACCCGGCCAATAAAATAATAAATTACAGGGCCATTTTCCAATGAGGACGGTTGCAGGTTTCTTGTACGTGCTTTTTTTTCGGACCTGGCCGGCAGTGTTTCGGCCATTTCTTCCCTTTCTGCCTGAGAAGCGGAAACCTTAGCTGCTTCTGCCATAGCCCGGTCATCTTGTTCTATGGGTGCTGGCAGTTGGCCAGGTAAATTCTTGGCTGATTTGTTTACTGATGATGGGCTGTTTTTAGTAATTGTAGAAGGAGAATTGATCGGTTTACCTTTTTCAGAGTCGTTCTTATTTTCTTCAGCTTTTTCAGTAGTGAAAGCCGAATCAGGTAAAAACATTTCTGATCCCGGATTAATTCCTGAATCCTTTGTCGTGTTGGTCGAAACCTGAGCTATGGCGGGAAGTTCTTCGTCTCGTAATGTAAACAGGTAATAGGATAGTCCCATCATACCTATGATAGATGCCACTATAGCCACGCGCCACCATTTTATGCGGGGTGGCATGGGGATCACTTTGGGGTCGGTCCGGTTTGTTAATCGCTGATCAAGTGTTTCAAAATCTTTTTTAACCTTTGAAGATTCCTCCTGCTGTAGTCCCTCCAGTGCATCGGCCAGGAACGGATCTTCCAAAGCCGCTTTTTCCAGCGCATGCATTTCTGCCGGGCTCATTTGCCCGGAGATATACCGTAACAGGGTTTCCCTGTTGTAGCCTGGCTGATTATCGGAAGGGGATGGCATCTTTATTTCGGTTATACGTTTTTGTTATATATTTTATTATGCATTTTCGCTGTTCATTTTTTTCTCCATGCAAATTTTCAGGTTTCTGCGGCCATTTTGTATCAGGCTTCTTACGGTATTCCATTCAAGGCCGGTTGCCGCAACGATATCGTTGTAACATTTCTCTTCCAGGTAGAAAAGGGAAACCGCCAGTTTTTGCTCGGCAGGCAGCCCCTGCACACAATCTTCCAGCCGGTCAAGATTTTCTTCCCTGTTCAGCATGCCATTCAGATGCGGATTTTCTTCGGATTGCATAATATCCGGGTTCCATTCGGTGGTTTTCAGGTTTTTAGGCGACCGAAGCTGCATGAGGCAGTAATTTTTTGACAATGTATGCAGCCAGCCCCGGAAATTGGTTACTTCATGACTCCGGAGTTTGACCACAAGTTCCTCAAATATCTGCATCACTGCATCTTTCGCCTGCTCTGGATCTTTCAGGTATTTCAGACAAACACCAAAGACAAGGTCCATATACCGCTGATATAAAAGTGACAATATACCCAGATCCCCTTGATGCTTGTAATTACTTACCAGTTCTGCATCACTGCTTTTATTATCCGGTATGGTCTTTAGGAAATTCAAAAATATATCTAAAGGTTCTTTTTATATAACGACAAAGAAAGCAAAGATTATATTAAGGAGATTATGTAATCCTGAAATTGGCTGCATCCTCATTCTAAATACAAAAAATATGAGGTACATTTTTTCAACCATGCTCGTGATAGCAGTGCTGTTACTCGCATTTACCAGGAAGGAGCCTATTACAGTCTCGGGAACGGTTTCGGATGACCAGGGAAACCCATTGGGCAATGTAACGGTTCTGGTTAAGGGCACAAAAAAATCAACCCTAACCGATGCACAGGGATTGTTTACTATTGAGGTTCCCGGCAGCGATGCCATACTGGTATTTCAATATGTGGGCTACGAAAGCCAGGAGGTTAAAGTAAAATCTCAAAAAAATCTGCAGGTGAAAATGAAAGATGCAACGAATGAATTGCAGGAAGTTGTAGTTATGGGTTATTCGACCCGTAAAAAAAAGGACTTGACGGGTTCAGTGGTAACCATCAATCCGGATTTTTACAATAACCAGCAACCTGCTGTACAGAAATTGCAAGGTAAGGTGGCGGGAGTGAATATTCAGGGTAATCCGGGTGCTGCTACTTCAATTAGGATCAGGGGAATGAGCAGTTTGGGTAAGGCTGAAGAATCAAAAATATATGGTAGCCGCAGTCCCCTTTTTGACCAGGCCGATCAGGATTTTGAAAGGGAGGGCTATGATTTTATCGAAGAAAATGGTTTTCTCAAAGTGTCCGATAACCCGTTGTCAACTTTTTCGATTGATGTGGATGCTGCTTCCTACAGCAATATTCGCCGTTTCATTCTGAATGGCCAGCTACCGCCTGCAGGGGCAGTACGCATTGAAGAGCTGGTGAACTATTTTACCTATAACTATCCCCAACCCGTAAACGAAGATCCGTTTTCTGTACATACCGAAATGGCCGAATGTCCCTGGAACAAGGACCACCGGCTGGTCCTGGTGGGTTTGCAGGGAAAGAAAATTGACGTGGATAAACTTCCGCCATCAAACCTGGTATTCCTGATCGATGTATCCGGTTCAATGCAGGATCCCAATAAACTGCCTTTGGTAAAAGCATCCATGAATATGCTGGTTGACCAGTTACGTGAAGAGGACCATGTGGCTATCGTTGTGTATGCGGGTGCGGCCGGACTGGTATTGCCTTCTACCCCGGGGTCTGATAAAATAAAGATCAAAGAAGCCATACAGACGCTCGAAGCGGGCGGATCCACTGCCGGTGGCGCAGGCATCAAGCTTGCTTATACAACAGCAAAGGAACATTTTAACCGTGAAGGTAATAACCGGGTGATACTTTGCACCGATGGCGACTTTAACGTTGGCGCCAGCAGCGATGATGCCATGGAGCGTTTTATTGAGGAAGAAAGAAATTCCGGCGTATTCCTTACCGTACTTGGCTATGGAATGGGTAATTACCAGGATGCCAAAATGCAGAAACTGGCCGATAAAGGGAACGGGAATCATGCGTATATCGACCAGATCAGCGAAGCCAAAAAAGTACTGGTCAATGAATTTGGCGGCACTTTATTTACCATTGCAAAGGATGTGAAATTGCAGGTTGAATTCAACCCGGCTAACGTACAGGGGTACCGCCTGATCGGTTATGAGAACAGGATGCTGGCGAAAGAAGATTTTAACAACGACAAAATGGATGCGGGAGACATGGGTAGCGGGCATACGGTGACCGCTTTATATGAAGTGATACCCAATGGTGTAAAAACCTCCTTACTCAGCCATGTTGATTCGCTGAAATACCAGCCGCTTTCACCTATTGCAAATGTATCAACGGGTAAAGAACTCATGACCATAAAGCTACGGTACAAAAAACCGGATGGAATAAAAAGCAGGCTGTTGGAGCACCCGGTATCGGATGCCGCAAAAAACTGGCGCGATGCTTCAGAGAATTTCCGATTTGCAGCCGCTGTGGCCGGATATGGCATGCTGCTGCGTAAATCTGAATTTGCAGGCAGCCTGAATTACCAAATCATTCAACAAATGGCTAAATCCTCAATTGGTTCAGATAAGGAAGGCTATAGAAAGGAATTCCTGAAACTGGTGTCCGGTACAGCCAGGTTAAGTAAGGTTGAAGTTGATGAGGATCTGAGTATTCGGTAATGGCCTTTGCACCCTTGCGGTTAAGTTTTGGTAAAACCAGGATGAAACCGCTGTAAGGTATCCCGCAAATAATCCCTGTCGAGGTGAGTGTAGATCTCCGTGGTGGTAATGCTTTCGTGTCCCAGCATTTCCTGTACAGCCCGGAGATCTGCGCCACCTTCTACGAGGTGGGTGGCAAATGAATGCCTGAGGGTATGCGGAGAGATCTGCTTCTTTATATCTGCCAGTTTGGCCAGGTCACGGATAATGTAAAAGATCATCACGCGGGTTAACTTCCGGCCGCGCCGGTTCAGGAAAAGGATATCTTCAAAACCGGGTATAACAGGCAGGTGTACCCTAAGATCCTGCAGGTAGATCTGTATATACCTGATTGCTTCCTTGCCTATGGGAATCAGTCTTTCCTTATCGCCTTTACCAACCACCCTTACAAAGCCAATATCCAGGTACAAATGTGATCGGCGGAGGTTCACCAGTTCGCTTACCCGGAGCCCGCAACTGTACAGGGTTTCCAGTATGGCCCGGTTTCGTCCGCCTTCCGGTTTGCTCAGGTCTATTTGTGCGATCATCGATTCGATCTCTTCAAAACTGAGTACGTCTGGCAATGAGCGCCTTAGTTTAGGTGCTTCCAGCAATTCGGTAGGGTCCGTTGCAACAATTTTTTCTGTGAGGCAGTAAGCATAAAATGAACGAAGCCCGGAAATCATCCTCGACTGACTGCTGTCGCTCATTCCTAATTCAGCCACCCATCTGATGAATTCCTGCAGGTAGGGGAGGGTGATGTCGCTTGGGTTTTGGAGCACACCTGTTAATTGAATATACTGGGTAAGCTTATCCAGATCGCGCTGATAGGCCTCAATTGAATTACGGGAAAGTGATTTTTCCAGCTGCAGATAAGCCCTGAACCCCTTTTTGTAAGAATCCCACATATTGCTGAAACAGGTTATTTTATTTTTGACGCAAGGCCGGATTATGATTTAAACCTCTATTTTCGCAGACCAATATTACCAATAATACTAACAATCCAACACGGTTCATGAAAGCAGTTAATCTCCGCTCATTTAAACAGCAAGTGGTAAAGTATAAACGCAAGATGAGGGGATTCCTGACCCGACTGGAAAATAACCCGCCGAGAAAACTTGATGCACTGGCTGCTGAACTGGATAAGGAAGTATGGCAGGAAGTGGATTGCCTGACCTGCGCCAACTGCTGCAAGAAAATGACCCCCACCTATAAAAAGGCTGATATCTTAAGAATATCCAACCACCTTGGCATGACCCCTGCAGCTTTCAAAGAAAAATGGCTTTACAAAGATAATAATGGCGACTGGCTGAATACCAGCAACCCCTGCCAGTTCCTCGATAAGAAAACCAATATGTGCGGAATTTATGAAGTACGTCCTGCAGACTGTGCCGGTTTCCCGCACCTTGCCCGAAAAAAGATGACAGACTATATGCAATGGCACAGGCAGAATGTCGAATACTGTCCCGCTACGTTTAAGATGGTTGAAAAGATGATGGACAGGGTTAATGCAGGAAAAAAATAACATACATCCTTATTGGTCTTTTTGACAACATATAATGTGTTGTGCTATTGAACGATTCAGTAAAATAAGTTTACCATTAACTGTGAACGAATCCCTGCGGCAAACGTTTAGACGATTACGAAAATAGATCCTTCCCCCTGTCTTCCGAATTAAATGAATTTCATTAGCCACCCGGGTTCTGGATGACAGGTTGGGGGAAGATCAGTCATTTAGCATAGCAACGATTAGTCGAAATCTCTGTAGTCATCCTATGTTTGTTTGTCATCCCGACGAAGGAGGGAACTTCAGGTATCACAATAAGATGCCTCGTCCCTCGGCATGACAGGTAGTTACTGGTTCTGAGCCCGGGCTTTTCTAAAAGAGTGGCTTACTCAAGATACCAGGGTGAAGTATCTCATGTATACATCAGCGAAATGGTAATCTTTCGTTTAATAGCACAACACGTTAACATATAGCCTTGTTCGTGTTTTTGACTACATATAAACATCCTCTATCAGAAAAAATTCCGGGTCCAGTCCTTTAAACATTTTTATCGCAAGGATATCAAACCGCACCTTTTTCCATCCAGGGTTCTGGTATATAAATTCCTCACCTGCATCGATCATCTTTCGGAGTTTCTTATTGTCAACCTGGTCCTCTGGATTTCCAAATTTTAACGAGGTCCTGGATTTAACTTCTATAAAGTGAAGGGTCTGGTCTTTTGTTGCTATTATATCAATTTCAAATTTGGAAAAGCGCCAGTTCCGATGCAGTAATGTATAGCCCCTTCCAATCAGCCATTCGGCCGCGAGTGCTTCCCCTTTTTGTCCTTTTTGCTGATTAGTGGGCATGTATTTCACTATTAAGTATATTCGAAGATAATTTTTTACAGGGTCATCTGTATTTTACATTTCGATCCTGAACGCATAATTTTAATCCGCAATTTTTATTTATGTATCTATTGACTGGCAGCATCAAACATTACGCATGGGGCGGTACGCATTATATCCCTAAATTATTGTCTATGCATAATCCCGAGTTGAAGCCGTTTGCTGAATACTGGATGGGAACGCATGCCGGCGGGCAGTCACGTGTATGGCTAAGTGAAAACGCTTCAACCGGTCTTGCAGACATAATTCGCTCCGAACCCCGCCGTTACCTGGGTAAAACTGTATTTGAAAAATTTGGTGAATTGCCCTTCCTGCTCAAAGTGCTTGATGTAAAAGGCATGCTTTCCATACAGGTACATCCGGATAAAGAGTCGGCCCGCAAGGGATTTGAAGCTGAAAATGCCGCCGGCATTCCGCTTGATGCCCCTCATCGGAATTATAAAGATGCCAACCATAAGCCGGAAGTAATGGTGGCTTTAAGCGAATTCTGGCTGCTTCATGGTTTCAATCCTAACCTGCCGCAGATTCTCGATACACACGACATATTAGGGCCCTTACTGCCATTACTGGAAACCAAAGGCCTAAAGGGCTTGTACCAGTACGTGATGGAATTGCCGCAGGCCGGGGTTGATGAAATGTTGCGCCCGCTGGCGGAACGGATCGTACCGCAATTTGAAAATGATCAACTCTCCAAATCTTCGCCGGATTATTGGGCGGCAAAGGTGCTAGCTCATACAAAACCTCTTTATGAAAATATTGACAGGGGGATTTTCGCCATTTATTTTTTCAATATTCTTCAACTTAAGCCCGGAGAAGCTGTGTTTCAGGGCGCGGGCATTCCGCATGCTTACCTGGAAGGACAAAACATTGAATTAATGTCTAACTCTGATAATGTACTAAGGGCTGGCCTTACCCCTAAATATATGGACATCCCCGAGTTGATTAAGCATACCAAATTTGAATATATCCAGCCTGAAGTTCTTTCCGGGGAGGTTGTTGGAAAACTCATCAGCTATAATTGTCCGGTTCCCGACTTCAGGGTCCACGCCCTGAACCTGAAATCAGGGGAATCGTTTTCTGATCATTCAAGTGGCCCTGAAATATGGATCATGCTGAAGGGACAGGCTGAATGGTCGGGCTTCAGGACGGTCCATTCCCGCCAGGGAGAAGCCGTTTTTATACTCCCTGATGAATATTTTACGGTACATGCCAGGGAAGATTTGCAACTTTTCAGGGCATTGGTTCCATAAACTGTCCACAGTATGAGGAAAACTGCCAGCTTAAATTCTTGAAGGGGTTAGATAATTACTTATTTTTGCTGCTCAAAATTGCATCCTTTATGAAACTGGAAAAGAATATACTGATCTCCTTTGTCCTGCTGATAATCATGGCCGCAATGTACAGGGCTATGCCAGGCAGGATCTGGGGTTTTGCCCCTCATATCGCCATGGCTATTTTCGGGGGTTCAGTAATTAAAGACCGTAAACTGGCTTTTTTATTGCCGGTTCTTTCTCTTTTCTTGTCAGATTTGATCTATCATGTGCTCTACCTGAACGGACTAACACCTATCGCCGGTTTTTATGACGGCATGATAGGAAACTATATTCTATTTGGTTTGCTTACCATTATTGGCTTTGCCATCAGGGAAACTAATGTGGGACAGATTTTTGCAGGAGCGGTTACAGGTCCGGTGATCTATTTCCTTTCTTCAAACTTTATGGTTTGGATCGGTGGCGGCGGGTTCGCCAGGCCAAAGACTTTTGAAGGATTATTGCAGTGTTACGCTGACGGGCTGCCTTTCTTCCAGACCAGTTTATATGGCACTTTCTTCTTTAGTACCCTATTATTTGGAGGCTTATACCTCACAAAAAGGTACCTGGTGAAATCACCCATTCGCACGGCATAAGAAATAATGCACCCGGTAAAGTCATACTGATTTACTGACTTTCCTCATAGCCTTCATCAACTTCCAGGTGATGTCCGTCTGCTGCGGCAGTGGCTAATTCATCACATCGATTGTTATAGGGGTTCGAATCGTGACCTTTTACCCAGATAAATTTGATATGGTGCTTTTGTGCCAGTTCATGGTAACGGCGCCATAAGTCGGGGTTTTTCTTACCACCTTTAAAATTCGTCCGCATCCAGTTATTCAGCCAACCCTCATTCACGGCCTTCACTACATACTGACTGTCTGAATACACGATAATATTGAGCCCCGTCCGGTTAAGGGATTCCAGTGCAGCGATCACCGACAACAATTCCATACGGTTATTGGTAGTAAGCCTGTATCCCTTGGATAATTCTTTGCGAACACCTTTCCAAATTAAAATTGCGCCATAGCCACCTCTGCCTGGGTTACCCCTGGACGATCCGTCTGTATAAATGGTCAGTCCTTTTTCATGTATCATGCCGCTAAAATTTCTCCTTTCAGGAAAAGTACCGCATGGCCACTCATAAGAACACGGTCGTTGTGGAGCTGGCAATCCAGCCAGCCTTTTCTGGGCGACCACTGAATGGCTTTGAAAACCGACTTTCCTGTCACTGATGCCCAGTAAGGGGTCAACAGGCAATGTGCTGAACCCGTTACCGGGTCTTCGTCTATGCCTGACTGTGGGAAGAAACACCGGGATACAAAATCCACCTCGTTTCCTTTGGCAGTAACCAGGATGCCTCTTGAAGGGATGGTTGATAGTTTCTTAAAATCGGGTTTAAGTGTTGCTACCATTTCCTGGTCATCTAAAACCACCATATAATCGAATTTCCCTTTGTAGACTGTCCTTGCAGATATACCCAAACCTTCAAAAAGTCCATCTGGAATTTCGGTTATGGGTTTTGGTGGATCAGAAGGGAAATCCAGCGTAAAGCTGTTGTCGGGCCCCGGTGTGACAGTAAGCCAGCCGCTTTTTGAATTAAACCGGATCTTATCTCCCTGATATCCCAGTTGGGTGTAAAATACAAACGCAGCGGCCAGCGTTGCGTGTCCGCAAAGAGCCACCTCAATGGAAGGGGTGAACCAGCGGATATGAAAATCATTTCCTTCCGGAACAATGAATGCGGTTTCTGCAAGATTATTTTCAAAAGCGATCTGTTGCATTTGTTCTTCGGGTATCCATGCAGTCAGGGGACATATGGCTGCGGGGTTACCTGAATAAATTTGTTTGGTAAAAGCGTCTACCTGGTATATCGGAATGGTCATAAATTAAATTTGCTTTAAGCGTAAAGTTTTAGTTATAACGTGTTGTGTAATTAAATGAATATTTACAATTTCGCTGACCAGACATGAGATCCTTCACCCTTGCATCTTGATTAAGCAACTTTTTTAGCGAATCCCCGGGTTCAGGATGACAAATAACTACCTGTCATGCCGAGGAACGAGGCATCTTCCAGGTGATACCTGAAGATCCCTCCTGCGTCGGGATGACAAACATAGGATGACAAGAGAGAGGGCTGCAAATATTTTCTTTACCGAAAGACTGATCTTCCCTAAACTTGTCATCCTGAACCCGGGCGGCGGGTAAATTTCATTCAATTAAATTGAAAAGGTGAAGGATCTATTTTTTGTAAATTAATAAACGTTTTACTAAGATATATTCTCAGAGCAATTGATAAACTTAATTTATTAATTCATCCATTAGCACATCTCGTTTGTTAAAATCTGTAAATGAATAATTAGTGCGCCTTTTTAGGCAACAATGGTCTGTTATTTTTTTGACCTGTAGCTTACTTCATCAATCCCGATGGAAGAGCCACGCCCATTATTGCCGCCGTCTTCTACAAAATATCGGAAAGCAAATCGGCCCTCGGTTGGCGCATCAAGCCCGGAAACAATGGCTTCGAATCTTGTCCAGCGATGCGGGTAAGCAAGTCGTGCTTCCGGATCGCGATTTAAAAATGCAGAATACCCGAATGTTTTGTATTCCGGGTTGATGTCCAGCAGCAGCACATCAAAATCGCCGGGGTTCGTTCCGTTTCCGGTTGTAGTTCCGGTATTTTTCCGGTTCATTCTTACTTGTAACCTGTTTACAAAATCAGTTGAATCGTTATTGAAAAAAAATAATTCCGCTCTTGTGAAAAAGGAAATGGTATCACCGTTTTGCATGGTGATCAATGGGGATACTGCCCAGTTGCTGATTACGCCTGCAGCAGAAGAAGTGGAATTGAAATCGGCCCAGATATAACCGCCTGGTCCGGTAGCGGATGAAAAGGCATTAAAAGTTGGGAGAGACGGATTACTCCATTGTGTGGTGCCTTTTTCAACGCTACTATTGCTGAAAGTCCAGCCTTTTCTTGTTGCTTCATTAGCATCATCAAAGGATTCTGAAAAACTGCTATTGGGATTGGTTTGATTTGTATTGTTTTCGTCCTTGCTACAGGCTTGAAACAATAAAAGGCAGCCAGCCAAAATGATTACATATTTCATGGATTGGATTTATGATAACGGCTTTTTATTTTTAGAACTGCATAAAAATAATCAAAATTCAGCGTCAATCAATTCACTAAGGGTACTTCAGGCTCACACCTGGAAGACTCCCAGTTTCATTTGTCCGGTCACCGGGCTTTGATTGGCTGCAGCGATACTTTCAGAAATCACCATTCGCGTATCAAGGGGGTCAATAATTGCGTCTACCCAAAGCCTTGCTGCTGCATAATAGGGGGATGTCTGGCTTAGGTATCGCTGGGTAATATCACCGAGCAGCTTTTGTTCTTCTTCCGGCGCAACTTCCATGCCTTTGGCCTTCATTGCTGATACCTGGATTTGTAATAAGGTTTTAGCTGCCTGCTCACCGCCCATTACAGCAATCCTGGCAGTTGGCCATGCATATATGAAACGGGGATCATAGGCTTTTCCGCACATGGCATAATTTCCGGCGCCATAAGAATTTCCAACTATTATGGTAATTTTTGGTACAATGGAATTTGCCACAGCATTAACCATTTTAGCGCCGTCTTTGATAATGCCTGAGTGTTCGCTGCGACTTCCAACCATAAATCCATTGACATCCTGAAGGAAAACGAGGGGGATTTTTTTCTGGTTACAGTTGAGTATAAAACGCGCCGCTTTATCAGCACTGTCGTTATAAATAACACCACCCATCTGCATTTCACCTTTTTTACTTTTCACCATTTTTCGCTGGTTGGCAACAATACCTACTGCCCAGCCATCTATCCTGGCATAACCGCAAATGATGGTCTTTCCATAGTCCTGTTTGAAAGCCGTAAAAGATCCCTCATCAACCATTCTGTCTATGACTTCCTGCATATCATAGGTCTTTGTTTGATCCGCCGGAAAGATCCCATAAATATCAGTGGGGTTCTTTCCCGGAGCCTTTGGTGCTATCCTGTCAAAGCCTGCAGATTCCGGATGTCCCTTTTTTTCCATGATCTTCCTGATCTGGTCGAGGCATTCCTGTTCTGTTTTGAATTTATAATCGGCGATGCCCGACAGTTCGGTGTGGGTAACGGCGCCGCCCAGGGTCTCCTGGTCGGTATCTTCACCAATGGCTGCTTTTACCAGGTATGGCCCTGCCAGGAAAATGGAACCATTGCCTTCCACCATCAGGGTTTCGTCGCTCATGATGGGCAGGTAAGCGCCGCCGGCCACACATGGCCCCATCACAGCGGCAATCTGCGTAATACCCATGGCGCTCATGCGTGCGTTGTTGCGAAAGACACGCCCGAAATGTTCCTTATCCGGGAAAATCTCATCCTGCATTGGCAGAAATACGCCGGCACTGTCTACAAGGTATATGATGGGCAACAGGTTTTCCATGGACATCTCCTGCAGCCGAAGGTTTTTCTTAGCGGTAATGGGAAACCAGGCACCGGCCTTTACTGTTTGGTCATTGGCCACTATGATGCATTGTCTTCCTGCGATATACCCCAATCCGGCAACGGTACCGCCGGCCGGGCAGCCACCTTGATCTTCGTACATCCCATCGCCCGCAAAGGCCGCCATTTCAATAAAAGGCCTGTTTTTGTCACGCAGGTATTCTATCCGTTCCCTTGCCGTAAGCTTGTTTCGCTCACGCTGTTTCTCAATGGCTTTTTTACCGCCACCGAGGTAAATCTTTTCCAGCCTCCGCTTCATTTCGCTAAGTGACAGCTTCAGCTGGTCCTCATTTTTATTGAACTGAATGTCTGTATTCATAAGTTTTCGTTAACTGACCGCATATTGATAAAAGAAATTATTTCAATACCGGAAGTGTGAGTTTTGATGCCCTACCGGGTTCATGATAAATGCGAATCGTTGATTTTATAAAGTCGGATTCTTTTGCATCGGGTATCCGCAGGAATTTTTGCGGATTCCGGTCAACCAGCGGGAACCAGGAACTTTGTACCTGCACCATTATCCGGTGTCCCTTTAAAAATGTATGGGCAACGTCCGGTAATTCATATTTGACTGCTGAAACTTTTCCAGGCGCAAATGGTTCCGGTTTCTCGAAACTGTTCCTGAATTTACCCCTGATCACTTCCGCTCGCACCAACCGCTCCATGCCGCCCATCTGTAATTGTTTTGGATTAGGTGATGGGTTAGGTGTCCGCTCTGGCAATACATCAATCAGTTTAACTATGAAATCCGCATCTGTTCCGGTGGTACTCACAAACAGATCGGCCGTAACAGGCCCGGATAAAGTAATATCCTCCGTCAGAGTATCCGTCATGAATACAATAACATCGGGCCGCCTGGAAGCAAAGCGCTGGTCCTCCGACATGTACTCATTGTTTCTTCCGCGGGAGATCAGGTTTGTATAGGGTACCGGCCTGGCCGGGTCGCTGGTATATTCCGTGTAACCTTCGGCGCTAGCAACGCTCCCGGCAGAGAGACTGCCATTTTTCCTGAAATAATAAGGAACCGGTTGCATATTTTCTGGCGGCCATTGAGCATATTTTTTCCATTCGTATTTGCCTGTTTCAAAAATATAGGCTTCCGGTAATGATAGCTGGCCCTTGTCTTTCAGGTAATAATTGAAGAATGGTGTCTCCATTTCTTCCTGGTAAAACTTACTGGTATTTTGTTTGAAATCATGTGTGGCATAGTTAGTCCAGTTTCCCGAAGCCCATGCGCCATGTGTCCATGGCCCCATGACAAGTTTATTATTATTTACCGGGTTGTTTTTTTCTATGGCCCGATACGTTTCCAGCGCACCAAAGAGGTCTTCTGCATCAAACCATCCGCCTACCACAAGCACGGCAGGTTTTACCTGTTTGAAGTGAGTGCGTATGTTGCGTGATTTCCAGTATTCATCATAGGTATCGTGAGTGATGTATTCGTTCCAAATTTTACTTTTATTATTGTAATAGGCAGCACTGTTGCTGTTGCTGATAGGACCCATTTTAAGAAAAAACTGGTATGCATCTTTATAATTTGCATTGAATATGCCATCGCCATAATCTTCTACAGGCCCTTTCCTTGGTGCATCAAAATAATTCATGAAACCGAAATTATCCAACAGGAAAAAAGCGCCTTTATGGTTAGCATCATCACCAATGAATTCATCGGTTACGGGTGCCTGTGGGGAAACTGCTTTTATGGCAGGATGCGCATCAGGTAAAGCGGCACTGGCATAAAACCCCGGGTATGAAATCCCCCAAATACCCACACGTCCGTTATTGTTGGCCATATTCTTCAGCAACCATTCAATCGTATCGAATGTGTCGCTGCTTTCATCAGTTTCTTTGGATTTTTGTGAAGCATTTATGTGGGGTGTCATCTCTTCAAAACTCCCCTCGCTCATATACCTTCCGCGTACATCCTGGTAAACGAAAATAAATTTCTCTCTCATGAGTCCAACATTGGGCCCTAGCCGATATGGGTATTGGTCTGCACCGTAAGGCGCAATTGAATAAGGCGTCCTTACCATCAGGAATGGATATTTTATAGAGCTGTCCCTTGGCATATATACAGCAGTAAACAAGCTAATACCATCACGCATAGGAATACGCACTTCCTTTTTTATGTAGTTGTCCCTTAGGAATGCCGAATCTTCTTTATATGTCTGTGCATATAATCCATAAAATGGCAGCAGCAACAATAATAACCCAGTTACAAAACGCTTTGTGCAATTACTTAGAGAGTACCGGCAGAATAATGGCTGAAGCATTTTTTGCATCATGGTGAATTTTTATGGTAGCTTTTTGAAAGTCTTTATCATCGCAGGTATAAATATTGATGAACTGCTGCGGGTTGCGGTCAACCAAAGGAAACCAGCTGCTCTGCACCTGGATCATCATGCGGTGTCCTTTTTTGAAAGTATGGGCAATATCCGGCAATTCAAATTTCACCCGCTCCGGTTTGTTGGGCGTAAAAGCTGAAGGCTTTTCGAGGCTGTTGCGATACCTGCCCCGCATGATCTCTCCGCGCACAAGCATCTGGTAACCGCCCATCGGATATTCCTGCGGCCCGGCGTTATACCGCATGTCATCCGGGAATACATCAATCACTTTTACAACAAAATCCGCGTCAGTGGTACTGATGCTTACCAGCAGGTCTGCTATTACAGTACCCGTTACCGTTATATCATTTGTCAGCACCGGCGACTGGAACACCACCACATCCGGCCTGCGGGATGCAAAGCGCTGGTCATCTGTCATGTATTCCCTGGTACGGCCATTGTGTACGTCTTCCGAATACGGAACGGGATTTGCCGGGTCGCTGATATATTCGCTGAAGCTATTGGCTACAGTTGGCTTAGCGCCATCCAGTCCGCCACCAGGCTGGAAATAAAAAGTTTCATTCCTGCTTTCTGCAGGCGGCCACTGATCAAATTTTTTCCATTCATTGGCGCCTGTCATGAAAATAGTTGCTTCTGCGAGTTGATCAATACTGCCTTTCCCCTTCAGGTGGTAATTGAAGAAAGGGACTTCAATATTATTCTGGTACCATTCTGCCGTCTTTGAACCAAACCTCACATTGCCTAATGAGCTTCCGTCGGGCCTGCTCCATTGCCCATGGTACCATGGACCCATGACCACTTTATTGAATGCTTTTCCGGGATTTTTTTCTTCAACAGCTTCATAAAAACGCCAGGCGCCAAAGCAATCTTCCGCATCAAAGAGTCCGCCTACCGTCAGCATCGCCGGTTTTACATTCACTACGAAGTTTCTGATATTACGGGCCTTCCACCAGTCATCATAATTTGGGTGTGCATATAGATCCTTCCAGAACCGGATGGAATCACCCATCAGGGTAGCGAAATTTTTCAAGGATCCGGTTTTCAGGTAAAAATCATAATTATCCTGAGTTTTTACCCTGTAACCTCCTCTGTAAGACATTAATGGCCTGGGCCTGGGTACCCCGAAGCCTGTATAAAAATTGAACGCGTCAAGCAGGAAAAATGCACCGTTATGGTGAAAGTCATCCCCCTGGAACCAGTCGGTAACCGGAGCCTGAGGGCTTACTGCTTTCAGAGCCGGATGTCCGCTGAGTGCAGCCATGCTTGAATAGAATCCGGGGTACGAGATACCAAATACACCAACCTTTTCATTATTATGCGGAATGTTTTTGACCAGCCATTCAATGGCATCATAAGTGTCACTGGCTTCATCAATTTCCTGGTTTGTTTTTTTATTGGGATTGAATGGCCGGATATCTTCAAATTCACCCTCACTCATAAATCGTCCGCGAACATCCTGTGTTACGATGATGTAATTCTCCCGCAGGTATAATCTTTGATAACTGTTCCAAAAGAATTTGAAGTTTTTTTCACCATAAGGAGCGCTGGAATAAGGTGTCCTGGTTAACAGGAAAGGATGCTTCTCACTGGTGTCTTTAGGTATGTAAATGCTGGTGAACAACTTTACGCCATCACGCATGGGCACCATGCGCTCGATTTTGTAATAATTATCCATGATCCACGCGGAATCAAGGCTGTTTTGAGCAATGACGGAGAAACTGAGAAAGGCTATAAGTAGAAAGAATACTAATTTTTTCATAACACAATCTTGAATTGTAAATGTAACAAATTCAGGATTGTGTTATGCCGTATTTAAAATGGATTATAACGGAACCGGGAATATTTTAAATCACTTTAGTGATCTTGAGCATATTGGTTGGCAAATGCATCTGGATGGGGATACTGCCGGTATTCACCACAATGTTGCCCTGCTTCAGGAAGCCTCTTTCTTTAAGGATCTCAATCTGATCGGCAACAATATCATCAATACTGTCTTCCTCCGAATAATAGAATGCCCTTACGCCCCAGCTTAAGGAGAGCTGGTTTACAAGTGTCCTTTCTTTGGTGAAAATGTACAGCAGGGATTTTGGCCGGTAGCTGCTTAGCATAAAGGCTGTATAACCACTCTGAGTCATACCTATCAGTGCGTCTGCTTCCGTATCTTCCGCCAGTTTACAGGCATTGTAACAAACGGCATCACTTAAAAAAGTGGGTGAATGGGGCAGGGGCTTCAGGTCTTCTTCACGGTTGAAGCGATATTCGTTCCGCTCAACCTCCATGATGATTTTTTTCATGGTTTCCACTACCAGCACCGGATGGTTACCGGCGGCAGTTTCGCCGCTGAGCATAACGGCATCGGCACCTTCCAGAACGGCATTGGCCACATCGGTACTTTCACTCCTGTTGGGTTTGGTGCGTTCGATCATGCTTTCCATCATCTGAGTGGCCACTATCACCGGTTTGGCGCGGTGCAGGCATTTACGGATGATCTGCTTCTGGATCAAAGGAACCTGCTCTACCGGCAGTTCAACACCCAGGTCTCCACGCGCGATCATTATACCATCAGATTCAAGGATGATCTCACGGATATTGGTAAGCGCTTCGGGTTTTTCAATTTTGGCAATCACCTTGGTCTTGCTGCTTTTTTCAGCAAGTTTGCTTTTAATGATCACAATATCTTTTACACTACGGACAAAAGAAAGTGCTACCCATTCCAGTTGTTGCTCAATGATGAATTCCAGGTCAACCAGGTCTTTTTCGGTTAATGCCGGCAGTGAAATTTTGGTATCAGGCAGGTTAATGCCTTTTTTGGAAGACAGAACACCGCCCAGTTTTACTTCAACTTTTACATCACCTTCACGGGTGATTTCTTTCACCAGTACTTCGATCTTTCCATCATCGATCATAATGATATTACCGATCCTTACATCACCGGCCAGGTTAGGATAGGAAACATATATTTTTTCCAGGGTTCCCATCACCTTTGTATTGGTAAAGGTGAGGATATCGCCTTCTTTTACTTCCAGGTAGTTGCCTTCAATTTCACCGATGCGCAGTTTGGGCCCCTGTAAGTCGCCCAGAATGGCAATATTATATGGCTCTGTAGAATTGATCTTACGGATATGTTCTATGATCTTTAATTTGTCTTCATGAGAGCCATGGGAAAAATTGAGCCTGAAAACGTTAACACCGGCCTTTACCAGGTCAAGAAGCTTATCATAGGTATCACAGGCAGGGCCCACTGTTGCAACGATCTTTGTGCGGTGAACCGTATGCTGGTAACCGGCCTTGTTGTCCATTTCCCTGTGAAGATATTTTGAAACATTCTTGCTCATAATCGTTTATCCTTGTTTTTTCTGCAGTTGCTGGGTTTGTTACTATCTGATACGGGTACATGAAATATTTCTTCAGCTGGCGAGGATCTTCACGATCTTCATCCATTCATCGCTTATTTTTTGTTTTGCTTTTACGGCATTATCCAGCGGGGTGTAATGCATTTTATTGTTCATGATACCAACCATCACATTGTGCCGGCCCTCGATCAGCGCTTCCACCGCAGAATATCCCATCCTGCTGGCTATCAGGCGGTCGAGGCAGGTTGGTGAACCACCCCTTTGAATATGCCCCAGGATGGCAACCCGGATGTCCACGTTGGGCATTCTTTCCTTTATGGTTTTGGCCACTTCGTTACCACCCCCAAAATCATCTCCTTCGGCTACCACAACGAGGTTCACGAGTTTCTGTCTTTTTTCTTTTTCGTGGAGAGAGCGCAGCAGTGACTCCATATCAGTCTTTCTTTCCGGTATAAGGATATGTTCGGCGCCCGTGGATATTCCACTGTGTAGCGCTATATATCCCGCGTCCCGGCCCATAACTTCAATGATAAACAGGCGGTCGTGTGCGTCTGCAGTATCCCTGATCTTGTCAATGGCGCGAACAGCTGTATTTACCGCCGTGTCAAAACCTATGGTGAAATCTGTACCGGCAATGTCTTTATCAATGGTGCCCGGAATGCCTATGCAGGGGATATCAAATTCATTGGAAAAAATCTGTGCACCTCTGAAGGACCCATCACCGCCGATGATCACCAGGCCGTCAATACCTCTTTTCTTTAAGTTGTCGTAAGCCTTTTTTCTGCCATCCGGGGTCATGAATTCCTGGCAGCGGGCAGTTTTGAGGATGGTTCCTCCTCTTTGTATGATGTTGGCTACACTCCGGGAATTCATAGGAATGATATCATCTTCTATCATTCCGGCATATCCGCGGATTATTCCAAATACTTCTAAATCATGGAATAAACTGGTTCTGACTACTGCCCTCGTGCAGGCATTCATGCCCGGAGCGTCACCTCCGGAAGTCAATACACCTATTTTCGTAACTTTCTTTTGCATTCCTTATCTGATTGGTAGGGTAAAAGGTGGTTTCCTGGAAGCTAAATCGTTTAGAACAGTTATTTAACTGTGCGTAGCGTCAAAAATACACAATTCCGGGTTATTACGCGGATGAAGATACATTGGTTTTTATTTAAAATAATCCCTGTTCTGACCATGAATCAGGGTTATTTTTAAAAAATAGTATTAAAATAATCTTTTAATGACATGAAAATATTGCTGACTGGTGCAAATGGTTTGTTGGGTTCTTACCTGGTACCTGAATTGGGTCGTTTCGGACATGAAGTGCTGGCCACCGGTCCAGGGCCTTGCAGATTGCAGATCCTGCCCATATGGGGTAAAGTTGTTTACCGGTCTTTGGATATTACCGATTCCGCCCAGGTATCGGAAGTATTGGAATCATTTTCCCCGGAAATCATCATTCATGCGGCTGCCCATACCCAGGCTGATTTTTGTGAAACCAACCAGGTTGCCTGCTGGGATGTAAATGTTACAGCAACCCGGTTTATTATTGAAGTTGCCAGGAAAATAAGGGCATTTTTAGTCTATGTTTCCACAGATTTCGTTTTTGATGGAAAAGCGGGCCCATATAAAGAATCAGATATTCCTGCGCCGATAAATTATTATGGCTGTAGTAAACGTGTAGCCGAAAAAGCCGTAATGGAAAGTGGTTTGGATTGGAGCATTGCCAGGACTGTTCTGGTTTATGGCAAAACATATTCCGTGGCCAGAACAACCATTATTTCCTGGGCTGCAGAAAAACTGAGTAAGGGAGAAAAGATCAAAGTTGTATGCGACCAGTTCAGAACTCCCACTTATGCGGGTGACCTTGCCAAAGGACTGAGGCTGATTGCAGAGAAAAAAGCAACCGGTATTTTTCATTTATCGGGAAATGAATTAATGACCCCCTATGATATCGCCATTAAAACAGCTGAATATTTGGGGGCGGACAGTAACCTGGTGGAAAAAGTGGATGCTTCCGTTTTTTCCCAACCCGCCATCAGGCCCTTGAAAACCGGTTTTATTATTGAAAAAGCAAGAAACGAACTGGGTTTTGATCCCATTACTTTCAGCGAAGGCCTGGGCCTGGTGCTGGAAAAATAGTATGCGATGAATGCAGTCAGGTCAGTTGATTTTTTTATTGGCCAGCACCAGAAAGCGGTGAACGACCTGGAAAATTATTTCCATGACCCTGATATGGAAATACTGCATGAATTCAGGGTTGAAGTAAAAAAAATACGCTCGGTACTTATCCAGATGGAGCATATAACCGGCAGTAAAAAAGTTAAAAAAGCGCACAGGCAGATCAGGCATATATTTCATAAAGCGGGTCAAATAAGGGAACTGCAGTTGGAATCAGCCTGGCTGCACAGGCACCGTAAGTTTAATTTACTCAGGGTAATGGAATATGACAAAGAGATTAAAAAGTCTGACAGGTCTTTCCATCAGGAAGTACCTGAGATGCTTCATGCTTTCAAAATAATCCGGAAGAGGCTTGAGAAAATATTTCCGGAATTGACGCAACAAAAATCTGATCACTATATTACTAAAAAATGGCGGGAAACCCTCCTTGCTGTACTTGCTGTAAAAACAGAATCTGGCTGGCATGAGACAAGGAAAAAAATAAAGCAGCTTTTGTATGCAAGGAATTGGATAGCAGAAGCAATTGTACTCCCGAGGCCGGTCAAACGAATTTTCCGGGTTCTTGATAATTTACAGTCACTGATTGGGCAGTGGCATGACCTGCTCTTGCTGGAAAAGAAACTGCTTTCACTGAAAAAAAAGATAAAGGGCAAAGCCATGCTTATCAGGGAGCAGCAATTAGCGATCAGAAGATTGCAGATGGAAAAGGAAACCCTTGCAAAACAGATCAGCATGGCATTCCGGAATATCCGAAAAAACATCATTGCCTACCGATGATTTTTTTCCTGTTTACAAAACAGTTAAAATTCCTTAGTTCATCATCAGTACATTGACGCTTCGCTGCAAAATATTAAAAGCTATCTCCGCCATCAGGTTTTCTTTGTCCAGGGTTGGGTTTACTTCTGAAATTTCAAAGCAGCATATTTTCCGGTTCTGCATGAATTTTGAAATAAGGTCCTCTACCTCTCTTTCCTTTAATCCATTGCTGACTGGTGTTCCCGTTCCTTTTGATATCGAAGAGTCCAGGCTGTCAACGTCAAAACTTACATAAATATCGGTGCAGTTGCTAAGGTAACGGGTTACTGCCCGTACCACATTTTCAGGCCCTTTTCTCCTGACCTCATTGGTGGTAATTACTTTGATACCGTGTTTTTCTATGAGCAGTCTTTCTTCTTTTTCAAAATCACGCAGGGAAATGAAAACAATATCCTCGGGTAAAACTTTGGGACAGATCTTGCCTATATTTTTCAGGCCCTGCCATAGCTTTTCTGTTTTCTCATCAAGATCATGCACTTTGCAATCCTCATTGTCTTCATCAAGGGAAATTGATAAAGGCATGCCATGCATATTGCCGGAAGGCGTGGTATAGGGTGTATGTAAATCTGCATGTGCATCAATCCATATCACCCCCAGTTTACTTTTGGGTTTTGCAATTTTGATTCCGGCAATAGTGGCGCCGGCAATGCTGTGGTCGCCACTGAGGACAACCGGGAAAAAGCCCTGTTTCATGGAATCACAGACTGCTTTGCTAACCCTTTCATACATTATATGAATTCCCTGTATCCTTTTTGCATAGGGAGATTCAATGGGCTCAAAAAGGATTTTATTTTCGTGTGGAATTTTTTCGGAAGGGAAGTGGATGAAGAAATTACTCATAAAATCCAGTGCCGCAATTTTTATCGCATCTACGCCCAGGCTTGCGCCCCTTGTTCCGGCCCCAATCTCCGAGGCTACTTCAATTAATTTAATATTTTTCATATAAGAAAACTTGGTTCTACAATCGTTGCTAAAAAAAACAGTAAATAGGGGATACTTATTCCGGGATATAGTAATTAACTGGCAACAGCATGGAGCCAAAGGAATGATAGTGTATAGTATACCGTGAGTTGATCATAAAAGCTTACTTAGTCAAAAATAGGGTTTTCCGCCAAATAGTCAAACAGATTTGGCGGAACTGCATATTATTCCGTAGGAAAAATGTTAATGCCCTTAATGTTGCCCTTTGTATATAATGGGCTGAACCGCAGGAACATATCTTCGCTGTACCACTTTTCTTTCCGGGTTTTTTTAATCACTTCCCGGTGTTCGGGCATCGAATAGGCAAATTTTTTCATGTCATCCATGCTTTTCCAGATGCTGAATGTAGCCTGTCGGATAAAGGGCATTTCGCCGATACCGAGAGATGTTATCAATCCATTTGCATGCTCCATCTGCCTGGCAACAGGCGCCACATTTTCCCAGAAATAGGGGAGTTTTTGAAGCTTTATTGTAGCGCGGGTAAGCACAGCTACGGGACCTTCCTCTATGCTTTTAGTATTTTCGTCAGGCTTCAATTTTACACCGTTCCAACTGCCATGGCCTTCAGTTAGCTCCAGCACGATGGTCCATGTTTCACAATGGAAACGTTTCCACCAGTTTGAAATGAATTTTCCGTAAATAGCGGACAGGCCGTTAACCTGATCGGCTCGCAATGCTGAAATATCGGGCTTAATTTTAGTGAATATCATCACTGCCCATTGGTTCCAGTCTGGTTGAATGTCAAATGTCCCATTCTTTCCGCATCCCATGAGTTTGCTGAAAATGATGTCTTTATTTCCTGACAGTGGTATCCTGAATAAGGCCATGGAACATATGGCAAAATATATGAACTTAGATGGATAGCGGGAAACGGTAAGAACAGCGTACATGAAATAAAGTTAAGCATTCAAAATTCCTGACAAACTGATCATTAATGCTTACAATTGAAACGCTGTTATGGTTTAAAAACAGGATTATTGATTACCGCCGCTGCCCATACGCATGATCATCCGGCCGTCACCGCCCTGCATGTCTTTTATGGGTTTAATGTCGTAACCTTTAGGGATCTCAAATATTTTATCTTCTATAACAGGATCAAGTTGAACTTTTGTAACCGTCATATGCATTTTCATACCATTCGTACGCTCGATCTGGTATTCCATGGGAAAACCTTCGATTTGGTCAAGGCCATTAACGCCAGCCATGGACATCATGCCCCTTCCGCCGCCGCCGCCAAACGAAAAACCTTCAGCCATTTTAAAATCAGGGCAATACCATACAATGGTACTATTGACTTCACCACGTTGATTTTTAGATTTGATAATGGCTTTCTTGCAGGTATAACCGGCGATCTTTTTTGTTTCATTTGTATACTCTATTTCCGGTTTGGCCGGTCTGGCGATAGGAATCCCTGCTTTTTCCAGGGAGTCACGCCTCGCATTTCTGGCCGAATCCATTCTGGAGCGCATCGCCAGTTCATCTTCCTCCGTTGAATAGAACCCCACTTTCCTGCCCATGGCCTCAGTTAATGTTGTGGTTTTTTTATTTTTCCTGTCGGTTATAATGATGTTGTTACCGAAGTCGGTAGTACTTTCCACTTTGGAAAAATCGCCCCTGTAATACATGGTGGTATTGGCTTCCATGCCACCAGCACCGCCCATCATCATCACCCTGTCGCCCTCACCGGGAGAATTACCACCCATGTTTTCAGGGAATGTGATTTCGGTTTTCATTTTGATGATCGCTTTATCAACAATTTTAACCTGTGCCGTTACAGAAATGGTTAAAAGGCTGAAGATGACCGGTAAAATAAGTTTCATAAAAGTTGTTTTTGACTCAATAAATCCTTTAGATGCGCTTAAACATATTTTACTTTCGGTTAGTGCAAAACAGGCCTGAGTGCCCCCAGGTTTGAAAAATTGATTAGGCCGGCAGGAAAGCAGCTGCAATTACATGTGGTAAATAAAATTTTGATCGGTCAAGCCTGTACTGCCAGTATAGGTATATGACTGTGGTAAGCCAGTTTTTGCGTATGGCTGGTTTTAAACAGGCTGGTAAGGAAATTATGCTTTTTAGGAACTGTGATGATCATATCTGCTTTTCGGTCCTGTGCAAAAAGATTGATTGATTCTACAAAGTCATACATCCGTATGAAAGAATATTCCGGTTTGTATCCTTCGAGCAACTTATCGAGTTTGGCCCTTTCTGTCTTATACTCTTCCGTCAGTTCAACAAAATGTTCATGATCAACATTAACCACATGGAGGTATGGGTTGAACAGGTCAAGCAGCGTTCGCAGGCTTTCTATGGGGGTAGTGGCTTCCACATCCTTGAAATCGCTTGCAAAAATCACCGTTTTTATTTTTTGGTATTGCGCATCTGGCGGAATGATCATAACCGGGCAGATATCCTGGTTAATAACATTAAGTGTATTACTGCCAATAAGGATCTGGTCAAGGCGAGTGGAACCTGTAATTCCCATAACTATCAGGTCAAGATCATAATGATGGTAAAGCCTTTCCAGGTTGGAAACCAGGTTACCTTCTTCGGCTAAACATATGACAGGTGCAGCAGAAATATAGCCAAGTTCAGTTTTAAGATTCATCAGGGCAGCTTCAGAAATACGTTTGCGGGCCTCCGTATCGCTGAAAATAGATGTGCCGTCCTGACCGGAAATAATGGAATCGTAAGCATTATACAGAATAACCGAACAATCCTTTATATCATTTGCCATTAATGCGGCAAAACGTGCTGCATTTTTTGATGTATCTGAAAAGTCAGTCGGGACAATAAATTTTTTCATATGGGCAATATACTGAAATAAAAAAAAGTATCCTAATGATTTGAAGTTCCCACAGTGAATTACTGAACTTTAGAATATCAAGTTTATCCTGTCGGAATATGATTTATTGTATAAAGGTTGATGAAAATTTAATTCAGTCTGGGTTCCGATACGATTGATTTATTAATTTCAATTAATATTATGCCATTATGAAAAAAATATTTTGCCTCCTTGGCCTTTATGCTTTAATGACCCCTCTTTTTTCCCAGGAAAAAATTTCCATCATTCCCCAACCAGTGGAAGTAAAAACAGGGGAGGGTTATTTTGCCCTGAATCCATCTTCTTCAATATCACTCTCTTCAGCTGATGCAGAACTGAATAAACTGGGCGAATATGCATCCGCTTCCTTATCCAGGGCTACCGGATTTAAAATGCCTGTAAGGGCAGGCGGTATAATGACCAATAATATGGGCAATATTCTTTTTCAGTTGAATAAGGATATTGATCCCGGGATTGGGGAGGAGGGATACCGAATGAAAATCAGCCAGGGATTGATTACGATTTCAGCTAATAAACCAGCCGGTCTTTATTATGGTTTTCAGACACTGTTGCAATTGCTTCCAAAGGAGATAGATCAGAAACAAACTGTTGCCAATATTAACTGGCAGGTACCTGTTGCAGATATAATGGACTATCCCCGTTTTGCCTGGAGGGGATTGATGTTAGATGTGTCAAGGCATTTTTTCACAAAACAGGAAGTGAAAGATTTTATTGATGAAATGGTGAGGTATAAATATAATCTCCTGCACTGGCACTTGACAGATGATGAAGGCTGGCGTATTGAAATAAAGAGCTATCCCAAACTAACGGAAAAGGGAGCCTGGAATGTTAAACGGGTAGGTACCTTTGGGAACTTTGCATCGCCGGCTGCTGATGAGCCGCGTGATTATGGCGGATTCTATACTCAGGAAGATATTCGCGAAATTGTTCAGTATGCTAAAGAACGGTATGTAAATATCCTTCCAGAAATTGATGTGCCGGGACATAGTCTTGCAACCATTGTCTCGTATCCTGAATTATCCTGTACGCCGGGTGCCGATAAATATGTAGTACGGTCCGGAGAGAAGATCATGAACTGGTATTCGGGCGGATTCACAGCCTTGGTTGACAATACCCTTTGCCCCGCTAATGAAAAAGTGTATACTTTTCTGGATAAGGTTTTTGGTGAACTAGCGGAATTATTTCCTTTTGAGTATATACATATGGGTGGAGATGAATGCGCCAAGAATTTCTGGGAAAAAAATCCACAGATACTGGCTCTCATGAAAAAAGAAAAACTGAAAGACATGCATGAGGTGCAAAGTTATTTTGTAAAAAGGGTTTCAAAAATCGTCAATGATAAAGGGAAAAAGATGATAGGCTGGGATGAAATTCTGGAAGGCGGACTTGCTCCAAATGCTGCAGTGATGAGCTGGCGCGGAATGAAGGGGGGTATCGAAGCTGCCAAAATGGGCCATGAAGTGGTGATGACACCTACAACCTATGCGTATCTTGATTATATGCAAAGCGATGCGGTTATAGAACCTCCTGTGTATGCAACCCTTCGTTTAAAAACAAGTTATGCTTTTGATCCTGTTCCTGAAGGTGTTAATCCGAAATTGATAAAGGGCGGACAAGGAAATATCTGGTCTGAACAACTATACAATACCCGCCATTTGCAGTATATGACCTGGCCCAGGGGAATGGCTATTGCTGAATGTTTATGGTCACCTAAATCGGCAAAAAACTGGAATAGTTTTACACAAAAAGTTGAAAGTAATTTTGACAGAATGGATATCAGGCAGGTTAAATATGCCCGGGCTATGTTTGATCCTATCTTCACGGTTAAAAAGGATAGCAGGGATTCCTTGCTTATAGAATTAAGTACTGAAGTTGAGGGATTGGATATCCATTACAGCTTCGATAATTCCCATCCGGATAATTTTTATCCTAAGTTTTCTGCTCCCATGTATGTTCCGAAAGAAGCGGTCACATTAAAAGCAGTCACCTATCGAAACGGTAAAGCAATGGGAAGGCAGATTGATATGCCTGTAAAGGAATTGAACAGAAGGGCCGCGGCTTTAAAAAAATGAGCGCTAGTTTATGCAGTTGTAAAAACAACTTTATATAATTCTTTGTGAACAACTTAAGTATATAACAACAGCTAATATTTGAATCAGGGTCAGGCACACCTATCCGGGTTGAAAAATATTGCTACATTTGGCGTTATGGGTAAATTAGCCGGGAAGGTGGTTTGGATCACTGGTGCGTCATCCGGAATAGGAGAAGCGTTAGCCAATTCTGTATGGAATGAAGGTGCGCACCTTGTATTATCTGCCAGGAGGCATAGTGAACTTGAACGAGTAAAAAAATCATTAGTGCCTTCAGGTAATCAACGGATCATGATTTTACCTATGGATCTGTCTGATACATCAGTGAGTCAGAATTTAGCAGATGAAGTATTGCGGGAATTTGGGAAAATTGATATCCTGGTCAATAACGCAGGTGTAAGTCAGCGTTCTTATACAATTGATACTCCGCTTGTAATTGACCGGAAAATCATGGAAGTGAATTTCTTTGGTACGGTAGCTTTGACCAAAGCTGTATTGCCTTCCATGGTGCAAAGAAAAAGCGGGCTTATTATTGTGATAAGCAGTATTTCAGGAAAGTTCGGATTTTATTTGCGCTCAGCTTATTCAGCATCCAAACATGCATTACATGGATTTTTTGAATCCCTGAGAATGGAAGTGTATAAAGACAATGTACAGGTTTTGCTTGTTTGTCCAGGCAAGATCAGTACATCACTTTCCCTGCATGCATTGACCGCCGATGGGCAGGTACATAACCGGATGGACGATGCAATTGCTGCCGGGATACCAGCAGCTCAGTGTGCAGAAAGGATTTTAAAAGGGATTTTCCGAGGCGAGGAAGAGATATTTGTTGGCGGGAAAGAGATACGCGCTGTGTGGATCAAGCGATTTTTTCCGAAGCTGTTTTCGCGATTGATCCGTAAACAAAAAGCCGAATAAAACGAAGTTTCATTTATATTTCAATGTACAGATAATTCGACCAAAAAAAGATAAAGCAAGCATGATTAGTTTACCAACCATCGCAGGAATTCAGCAAATAGGCATAGGAATACCCGATGTACATAAAGCATTTGACTGGTACCGCGAGCATTTTGGAATGGACATTCCCATTTTTGAAGAAGCGGCAGAGGCTAACCTTATGCTTCGTTATACAGGCGGCAAGCCGCACCAGCGACATGCTATCCTGGCTTTGAATATGCGTGGTGGCGGAGGATTCGAAATATGGCAATATACCAGCAGAACTCCCGAGGAAAGTAAATTTAAGTTGCAGGTTGGCGATCTTGGATTCTATTGTGCCCGTATCAAAACGATCGATGTAAAGGGCACATATACATTTATGAAATCCAGGGGGGTTAACCTGGTTTCAGAACTCACCAAAGATCCAGGCGGTAATGAGACATTTTATCTGCGTGATCCCTGGGATAATCTTTTTCAGATCGTCAAGAGTGATTCCTGGTTCGGAAAGGGCTTCAGGCTAACCGGCGGACAAGCGGGATGTATGATCGGTGTTTCTGATATGGAAAAGTCCAAAAAATTCTATGCAGAAATCCTGGGTTATGATACGGTTATATATGACCGTGAGGGTGTATTTGAAGACATCAAAAATTTACCCAGTGGTGAGCACCGGGTAAACAGGGTATTGCTGAAACATAGTAAACCCCGCTGTGGCGCTTTTTCCCGGTTACTGGGAAGCAGTGAAATTGAATTGATCAAAGTATATGACAGGACCCCGCGGAAGATCTTTGAAAACCGTTTCTGGGGTGATTGCGGTTTCATTCATCTTTGCTTTGATATTACAAATCAACCGGCGATGAAAAAAATCTGTACCGAGAAAGGACATCCTTATACGGTTGACAGCGGCTCAACCTTTGATATGGGTGAAGCGGCCGGGCATTTTTCTTATATTGAAGATCCGGATGGTGCGTTAATAGAATTTGTGGAGACCAAAAGGATCCCAATTCTTAAGAAATTGGGATGGTATCTTGACCTCAATAAAAGGGATGCAACCAAGCCGCTACCGGATTGGATGCTGAAGGCGTTGAAGTTCAGCAGGGTCAAGTGAGCAGGATGCCGGGGATTGGATGGATTGGTTGAACGGATTGGTTGGATTTTGGGGATTTTTTTAACTCTCCAAGGGTCCCCGCACTCTCCAAGAGTCCCCGCACTCTCCAAGGGTCCCTTCACTCTCCAAGAGTCCCCGCACTCTCCAAGAGTCCCCGCACTCTCCAAGAGTACCTTCACTCTCCAAGGGTCCCCGCACTCTCCAAGAGTACCTTCACTCTCCAAGAGTCCCCGCACTCTCCAAGGGTCCCTTTACTCTCCAAGAGTACCTTCACTCTCCAAGGGTCCCCCGACTTTCCCAAAGCCCCAAACTTTCAAAATTCACTTTAAAAAATTAATTGACTGAATATCAATGGTCTCATATTACTAATTGCTTACTCTTAGAGTCTTTATCAAAATCCACGGAGACCATAATCCATCTTGAAACTTCACCTTTTAGTTACTTTTTTCTTCATTTTTTTTTTCGGAAAGACTCAATAATATGTTTAATATTCTATAAATTATATTTTATATTTGTCTTAATTAAAATTTAGACAAGTCTAAATAAATGAAAAAAGGATTTCTTTCAGGTATTTTAATTATGCTCAGTTTGCTGCCGGTTTATGCCCAGCTGACAGATTCAGCATATGCCAAAAAGCAGGATTCCTTATTCTCCGGAACGCTTTCGGATATTGTTGTTTCTGGTACAATGAGGCCTGTAAGGCGTTTAGAAAGTCCGGTGGCCGTAGAGGTTTATACAACTCAATTTCTGCGTCTAAATCCGGTGCCCAGTGTATTTGAAGCAATGCAGGGTGTCAATGGGGTAAGACCGCAATTGAATTGTAATATCTGTAATACAGGGGATATACATATCAACGGACTGGAAGGACCATATACCATGGTAACTATTGATGGGATGCCTATTGTAAGCAGCTTATCTTCGGTATATGGTTTGTTTGGGATCCCTAATCAGCTCATTGAAAGAATTGAAATCGTAAAAGGTCCGGCATCCGGGCTTTATGGCTCTGAAGCAGTTGGCGGACTCATCAATATCATTACTAAGGACCCGCTGAAAGCACCACTGCTGACAGTTGATATAATGTCAACCAGCTGGCTTGAGAACCTTGTTGATGCCGGTGTGAAATGGCAGGCAGGGAAAAAAGCGAATGCCATTCTGGGGATGAATTTCTTTTCCTATCAGCATCCAATCGATAAAAATAATGATGGCTTTACCGATATGGCGCTGCAGCAAAGGATTTCCCTTTTCAATAAATGGAGTTGGAAAAGAAAGGATAAACGAGAGGCAAATATCGCAGCCCGGTATTTCTATGAGGACCGCTGGGGTGGTGAAATGAACTGGAATAAAACATACCGCGGATCGGATCAGGTTTATGGGGAAAGCATTTATACCAACAGGCTCGAACTGATAGGAAACTATCAGTTACCTGTACACGAAAAGATACTTTTCTCCGGCTCATATAATTATCATCACCAGGACTCCTGGTATGGTCAGACGCCCTATCTCGGTATTCAGCATATAGCCTTTGGACAAATGACCTGGTATAAATCAAAGGGCAAACATGATTTCCTTTCCGGGCTTGCATTGCGCTATAATGCATACGACGATAATTCGCCGGCAACTTTAAATCCGATAAATGGCGGAAACATGCCATCCCGGACTCTTTTGCCGGGAATTTTTGTACAGGATGAAATTCGCTTTTCAGATCGTCATACCATATTAGCCGGACTTCGGTATGATTATCATCCCATACATGGAAATATTGTAACCCCCCGATTTGCCTGGAAATGGAAAACCGGCAGGGAAGGGGTATTCAGGCTGAATGCAGGTACAGGATTCCGGGTTGTAAATCTATTTACGGAAGAACACGCTGCGCTCACCGGTGCTCGTAATGTTGTAATTGCGGAAGCTTTGGAACCGGAGAAAAGTTATAATGTAAACCTGAACTATAATTACCGCATTCCATTTTCAAACGGTTTTATGGTTCTTGATGGCAGTGCCTGGTATACATTGTTTACCAACCAGATAGTACCTGATTATGATACAAATCCCAATGAGATAATTTACAACAACCTGAACGGGCAGGCCGTATCCAAAGGTGTCAGTTTTTCTGCCGAATGGAACATTAAGAACAGGTTTAGATCTCAATTGGGTCTTACTTTGCAGGATATCCGGCAAATCAGGGAAACTGCTGACGGTAAAGAAGAAACCTTCCGTCCGGTTTTAACTGAATCCTGGAGCGGTGTCTGGTCTTTAAGTTACCGTTTTCCTGAACAGGGCTTGAATATTGACTACACCGGGAATATTTACGGTTCCATGAGGCTCCCTTTACTCGGTTCACTTGATCCCCGCAGACCCTATTCCCCGGTTTGGAGTATTCAAAATATCCAGGTCACAAAGAAGATGGGTAAAAAAACAGAGCTGTATGCCGGAGTTAAGAATCTTTTGAACTGGACACCAAATAAGGGTAATCCATTCATCATTGCCCGGGCTCATGATCCTTTCGACAAACAAGTGGAATATGATGCAAACGGCAACATTTTACAGACTGCAGAAAATCCCTATGCCTTGAGTTTTGATCCCACCTATGTATATGGCCCCAACCAGGGAAGAAGAGTATTCCTGGGTTTCAGGCTGACTATTTTCTAAGCTTGTCGCACTTTTAACCCTTGGAGGGTTGGGTAACCCTTGGAGAGTGGGGTAACCCTTGGAGGGTTGTGTAACCCTTGGAGGGTGGATAACTCTTGGAGGGTTGGATAAAAAAATCTTACCTTAGTGACTTGCGTAAGATATTCATCATCATATTATCCCTTCAGATCGTAAGCTCAGGTCAATTTCTGAACGAATTAATGAAGTTCAGGAATCTGTTTGAGCATTACCAGGAACATCGTCAGGATGGCTCCATCCTTGACTTCGCTCAGTTCATTCAATTGCATTATTTTGATCCAAGGCATGAAAGCACGGATCCACAAAACCATAATACACTTCCCCTGCACCAAACAAGTTGTTGTGTGAGTTTTGTTTTTCAATCTCCCATTGAAGAACTCTCTTTATCATATCCTTTATTAATTTCAACTGTAGCTTACCGTTCAGTTTATACCGATTTTTTACCCCAGTATAATCATTCTGCCATTTTCCAGCCGCCCAAGGCCATTGCCTGATTTTTTTTCTTGTGGGCGATTCCGTTTTTTGTAATTCATAATCAGCAGATTTAATTATGCTCAATTCCATTATTCGCTTTTCCATCCGGAACAAGCTGATCGTAGGTTTATTTATACTTGGCTGGATCATTTGGGGTATTATAGAACTCTTTAAATTACCCATTGATGCTTTACCTGATATAACAAGCAACCAGGTTCAGGTGATAACGGTGACGCCTACATTAGCTTCTCCGGAAGTGGAGCGCCTTATAACCTTTCCCATTGAACAGGCCTGTTCTAACATTTCGGGTATAACCGAGATTAGGTCCATTTCAAGATTCGGGTTGTCTGTAGTTACCATCGTATTTGATGATGAAACGGATGTCTATTGGGCCCGCCAGCAGGTGAATGAAAGGTTATTTCGCGTAAAAGATGAGATACCCCGGGAAGCAGGCGTTCCCGAATTAGCGCCGGTTACGACCGGTTTGGGTGAAATTTATCAGTATATTGTTCGGCCAGCAAAAGGATATGAACAGAAATATTCCCTTGAAGATTTAAGAACCATACAGGACTGGATCATTCGCCGCCAACTTCTTGGAACCAAGGGGGTGGCCGATGTCAGCAGTTTCGGCGGCATGCTTAAGCAGTATGAGGTTGCCGTCAGACCAGACAGGCTAAAAAGCATGGGACTTACCATCCGCGATATTTTTGATGCGCTCGAAAAAAACAACCAAAATTCGGGAGGTGCCTATATTGAAAAAGGCCCTTCGCTTTTATTCATCAGAACCGAAGGCCTTGCTTCCAGTATTGAGGATATTGGTAAAATTCCTGTGAAAGTGACTGATGGCGGCATCCCTGTATTTATCCGGGACGTGGCCGAAGTGCGCATAGGCCATGCCGTTAGATACGGTGCAATGACATACAAAGACAAAGGGGAAGTCTCCGGTGCTGTGGTCCTGATGCTTAAAGGTGAGAATGCTTCGCAGGTGATAACACGCATCAAAGAACGAATGGATAAAATTCAGAAAACACTTCCGGAGGGAATAGTAGTTGAGTCCTTTCTGGATCGTACAAAAATGGTGAACCGGGCCATCGGTACCGTCAAGACTAACCTGATGGAAGGTGCTTTGATCGTCATTTTTGTACTGGTATTCTTCCTGGGTAACCTTCGTGCAGGACTGATTGTTGCATCTGTGATACCATTGGCCATGCTGTTTGCCATTGGGATGATGAACGCATTTGGGGTATCTGGAAACCTGATGAGCCTTGGTGCGCTCGACTTCGGACTCATTGTTGATGGTGCGGTTATCATTGTAGAGGCTGTCATGTTCAGGCTTTATCATAGCAAACATCATCATGGGGAGATCCGGCTGCGGCAAGCTCAGATGGATGATGCGGTAGAGCAATCCGCGAGCCGGATGATGAATGCAGCTGTATTCGGACAGATCATTATTTTAATTGTATACCTGCCCATTCTGAGCCTCGTGGGTATTGAAGGAAAGATGTTCCGTCCTATGGCCCAAACGGTTGCTTTTGCTTTGGTTGGTGCATTTATATTATCGCTGACTTATGTACCGATGATCACGTCTCTGGTGATGTCGAAAAAAGTAAAGCACACGGAAAATATTTCTGATAAGATCATGAAATTCATTCAAAAGTTCTATCAGCAAACCCTTGAAAAAGTCCTGGCCTTTCCTAAAACAATCCTCGCGATATCAATAGCTTTATTTGTTTTCTCCATCATTATTGCCAGCAGGCTTGGTGGTGAATTCATACCGGAACTGGAAGAGGGTGATTTCGCTATTGACAGTCGCATACTCACGGGCAGTTCTCTGACACAATCCATTAAAGTTTCGGGTCAGGCTTCGGCCATATTGCAGCAATTTCCTGAAGTAGAAAAAATTGTTACTCGCATCGGCGCCAGTGAAATCCCTACTGATCCGATGCCAATGGAAATGACAGATATCATTGTCAGCCTGAAAGAAAAAAAATACTGGACCTCTGCAAAATCATACGATGAACTGGCAGAAAAAATGAGCAAAGCTTTGCAGGAAATACCGGGCATGACAGCAGGATTTCAATACCCTGTTCAGATGCGGTTCAATGAACTGATTGCAGGTGCAAGGCAGGACGTGGTTTGTAAGATTTTTGGTGAGAACCTCGATTCACTTGCAAACCAGGCCCATCAACTGGCTGCCCTGGTGCGTACGGTAGATGGCGCTAAAGATATTTTTGTGGAATCGGTCACCGGCCTTCCGCAAATTGTCATACGCTATAAGCGCGATGTGATGGCCATGTATGGATTATCCATAAATGATGTCAACAGGATAGTAAGGGCCTCTTTTGCGGGTGATGTAACCGGAAAAATTTATGAAGATGAACGTCGGTTCGACCTGGTAGTGAGAATGGGTGAGCATTCGCGCAGTGATTTAACAGATGTACAACAGTTACTGATACCTGCGCCTAATGGAAAACAATTGCCGCTCTACCAGGTAGCTGAAGTAAAAGTGGAAGAAGGACCAAACCAGATCCAGCGTGAAGATGCAAAAAGAAGGATTATTGTTGGATTCAATACCCGAGGCAGGGACGTACAAAGCATAGTTCAGGAATTGCAGCAAAAAGTTGACCAGCAATTGAAGCTGCCTACCGGTTATTATATTCACTATGGGGGACAGTTTGAAAATCTTGTTGAGGCGAAACAGCGATTGATGATTGCCGTACCGCTTGCTTTGTTACTCATTTTACTCATGTTATATTTTGCCTTCGGTTCCCTTAAATATGGGTTGCTGATCTTTTCTGCCATTCCGCTTTCAGCCATCGGAGGGATACTCCTGCTTTGGATACGCGACATGCCTTTTAGTATTTCAGCGGGTGTTGGATTTATTGCACTCTTTGGTGTTGCGGTATTAAATGGTATTGTTTTGATCACTGAATTTAACCGGCTTAAACACGACAGTAACATGGATATAAAACATATTATCCTTCAAGGGACGGAAACCAGGCTGCGACCTGTGTTGATGACTGCAGCGGTTGCTTCCCTTGGATTTTTACCAATGGCACTGAGCCAGGGTGCAGGGGCTGAAGTGCAAAGGCCTTTGGCTACTGTGGTCATTGGGGGACTTGTTACGGCAACATTCTTAACCCTTGTTTTATTACCTGTACTTTATATGTGGTTCGAGAAAAGACAAAGTAGAAAAGTGAGACCAACAGCGGTTATTATTCTGGCTTTGTTAGGTTCATTTACAGCAGAAGCCCAGCCTTTGCAAGGCAACAGGGTTTCGCTCGATTCACTGCTCCAAATGGCCGGCCGTCAGAACTTATCATTGCAGGCTAACCGAAAATACAGCCAGTACTGGGAATCTCTTTCACAAAAAACATTTGAATTGCCCCGGACACAGTTGGGACTTGAATATGGAAATATCAACAGTGCAAACCAGGATACAAGATTTTTTGTGAATCAGGGGTTTCAAATGCCCGTTGTTTACCGTAGGCAGAAAGATTTTTACCTGGCGAATGTTGAAGCTAATGCAGCCTTACTCGCCATGAAAGAAAAAGAACTGGCAAAAGAAATTCGTAAAAGTTATTATTTACTGCAGGGTTTGATGGAGAGAGACTCCCTTTTGGGTTTTTTGGATTCAGTGTACAGTCGTTTTGCATCAGGCGCTGAACTGCGCTTAAAAACAGGGGAGACCGGCATTCTTGAAAAGACAACAGCCGAAGCCCTCGTGCAGCAATTGAAATTACAACGGAAACAACTGTATGCAGATTTTCTCGTTCAGCAGCAAAGGATGGGCATGTTACTGAACAGTACTGAAAAATGGCTGCCCCTCTATTTGAACAATACGGAAACCGGCCTGCAACTAACAGATACTGCAGTCTTATCAAGCCATCCGATGGTTCAGTATTGGAACGGACAAAATCGCCTGATTCTGGCACAGGCTGAAGTTGACAGGTCAAGGTTAAGCCCTGAGTTTTCATTAGGCTATAGTAATCTGTCAATAATTGGCTGGCAAACCGAGGACGGTGTTAACCAGAAATATTATGGTTCCGGTGATAGATTTAATATATACCAGTTTGGTATGGGGTTGCCGCTTTTTAACGGCGCCACCCGGAGCCGTATTAAAGCTTCACAGATAAATGCAGATGTTAACAGGATCGAAAAGGAAAATGCATACAGACAGGTATCCGGACAGTTGAATATGTGGCAGGAAGAGTATATCAAAAATATGGAGACAGTCAAATATTATAAGGAGACAGGACTTTTACACGCCGATCAGATCATAAAAAACGCAGCAAAAAGTTTTCAGGCAGGTGACCTGTCTTATATGGAATGGACCATGTTGATGAACCAGGCCGTCCAGATCAAATTGTCTTACCTCGATGCACTGCAATCCTTGCGGAATACAAATGCAGAATTAATTTATCTAACCGGAAAATAAAAAATTATGCGCACTACATTCATACACTATTTAATTATTGCCATGCCTTTTATGGCATGTACTTCGGCCGACAAGGCAGTAGTAACCGAAGAAAAGGCAAATGTCAGTAAAAACGAAATTACCCTGACAGCAGAACAAATCAAAAAAGCAGAGATCATAACAGGTGAACTGCTTACTCAAAAATTAAACACAACGGTAACGGTCAATGGTGTTGTGGATGTACCCCCTCAAAATATGGTATCTGTGAGTTTTCCACTTGGCGGATACCTGAAATATACCAAGCTTTTACCGGGTATGCATGTGACGAAAGGAGAGGTGATTGCACTTATGGAGGATCAGTCACTTGTACAATTGCAACAGGACTACCTGGTAACAAAAGCAAAGCTTGAATACCTGGAAAAAGAGTACAGCAGGCAAAAAGAGTTGAATGCGGATAAAGTGAATTCAGATAAGACACTCCAGCAGGTAACAGCAGATTTTACCAGTCAGAAGATCATGCTGAAGGGGTATAGTGAAAAACTCCGGCTCATTAATATTTCACCCGAACGGCTAACCGAAGAAAAAATATCGCGGCAGGTGGCGTTGTATTCGCCTATCAACGGTTATGTGTCAAAAGTGAATGTGAACACGGGGAAATTCGTACAGCCTACAGATGTATTGTTTGAACTGATCAATCCGGATGATATCCATGCGGCATTATCCATATTTGAAAAAGATCTTGGCAAAGTTAATATTGGCCAGCATGTAAAAATTTCATTTGTAGATGAACCGGACAAAGAATATGAAGGCGAAGTGATCCTGGTAAATCGTAATGTAGATGAAAACAGAACCGCCATCGCTCATTGTCATTTCTTATCCCATCCAAAGCAACTCTTACCGGGTATGTTCCTGAATGCCCGGATACAGGTAAAAGAAGCTATGGTATCAGTTTTACCCGAAAGTTCTATTGTACGGTTTGAAAATAAGGAGTATGTTTTTGTTGAATCCGGATCCGGTAATTTCCGTATGGTGGATGTAAACACAGGCGGAAATGATAAGGGTATGGTAGAGATATTAAATAGTAATGAATCATTGTCCGGGAAGAAAATAATTACAGCTAATGCATATAGTGTGCTCGGAGCATTGAAGAATAGCGGGGAGGAGTAAAGGAGGAGGGAGTCAAAAGCCATCAACCGCAAAGAAACAAAGAACGCAAATGTAAAATCCCACAGCGATTAAAAAGAATCCTTTGCATTCTTTGTTCCCAGGCGGTTATTCTAAAATGGATTTATTTATATTCTTCCCTCACCGGACTGAATACATCTATAACAATACTATCTTTTATGACCTTTGCAGAATGGGGTGTTTTAGATGGAATAACTTGTATCATCCCCGGTGTCATGAGCATTTGGACACCGCCAATTTCCATTTCCATTTCGCCATCCAGAATACAGGTGATCTGTTCATGCGGATGATGGTGCATGGGCATAATGGTTCCTGCTTTTAGCGTTACCCAGCCCAGGCTGGCTTTATCTCCATGAACGTATTGGCCATGAATACCGGGGACAAGTTCTTTTACTGGGATTTCATCAATATGTGGCATATGTATGGGGAGGTTGGAGATTCAAAATGGATGGAGTTTAATTCATACTTCAAACGCCATTTTTAATTGAATGCACAAGGTTTATGATAATGAAAATTTACTTTATTTATTTTTAATCTTTCTATTTTATTGTATCTGAATTATACCTCGCACCTCGCACCTCGCACCTCCCGCTTCGCACCTCGCACCTCACCCCTCAAAATATCCCACACTTGCCCCAACCCACTCTTTATCCTTATTATACCTGACCCCGATCATTTTACCCTTACTCAGCCTCGCCAGGTTTGTGGCCAGTAATGGCCTGGTGGCACCATCTTTCCAGATATACATCATGCGGATTTCGGCTTTAGCCGGTATGTCCGGAGTGACAATGATATCAGCGTACTTCACTTTTCTTTGCAGGATCCAGTTTTCCGGATCTTTGATACCATCAATATCAGATTTACTAACGTCAATGACTACTCCTTGTCCTGCAAAGGAGAATAATGGTTTTAAAACATAGTTCTCCAGGTCAGTGGGAATTTGTTTCACTTCGTTCAGGAAAAATGTCTGCGGAACATACGGATGGCGTATGAAAGGCAGGGTGAACTTACTGATCCGGTAAAACCAGTTTGGATGGGGTATCCATTCCACATCAAGGTCGGATGTAATATCCGGTACCTTGCCAAGTTTGTCTTTCTGCGCATGCAGGTCGTCAAATATGATGCGGTTATAGACGCGCTTGATTTGTACTTTACGTCCATCCTTCATATAAAAAAGCTGCCTGCCTTCCTGGATGAGTTCGGTCAGGCAAACGGGTTGAATGCCGAGGTAATCCTGTGTGCAATAGAAGTCGATGCGCGTTTTTTGTTCGTGGGGTTTTATTTCCAGCAGGATCACATTTTCCGGCTGGTGATCCCCTATGATCACTTCTTTTAATGCAGCGATATACGTTTCTTTATTCAGCCCATTAAAATAGTGCGAATAATTTTCCGGAATTTTAAAATGCCTTTCCACAACTTCAGGATAATATACCTGGAAACCGAAGAGGGTAGGGAAGCCTTGCATTTCTATCAACTGGGGTTCATAAGTGCCGTCGCTGTTTTCACAAATGCCAAAATCAAAAGCCAGGAAATGACTATGGTCATTTTCGTTGGGAACATTTTCACCTGGCGGGATGGCTCGGTTGGTGAGTTCTTTAAATCCCGGTTCCAGGATCATGTCAATAATATGCTCACAGGTATCAAATACTTTCTGACCAAAATCTTTTGGAATGAAAACAGGTGTTTCTGCAATACGGAATTCAATGGCACCAGTATGCTTGCTGTTCAGGTCTTCTAAGAATTGAGTATATATTTCCTTTGTAAAAGCGGCATTAAAATTTTTCCTGATCAGGGGAACCATGTTACAAGATTGTCACTGAAAATACGGAAACTTTTTGATTGGGATGTGAAGATAAATCTGTCAAATAATAGGCAGAAAAGGGATTGGGCTTGTTTACCAACTGTCAACCAGCTGCAGGTGCTCCACCGCTTCATTGAGAAAATTTGGCAGGATATGGGAATATGTCCAGAGTATTTTATCCGGGTCGTTCAGATGTTTGATCATCGATTCCCATTTATCATATCCATGGCTTTCGATCACCGTTTTTTTCTTTTCTTCAGTCTGCAGGTACATGCTCATACCAATGGCATCGGCTTCTGGATGAAACTGTGTACCAATCATGTATTCCGAAAAACGGATGGCCATAATGGCCCTTTCCAGCGGTACATGCGGCCTTTCTTTTTCGATGCAAAGTATCCTGCCGCCCATCTTCCTGAGCATATTATGAAAGGGCTGGATCACCTGGTAATCCCTGCTGTCTACACCATAAAAAGGATCGTTTAACCCGGCGAAAACATTTTCATCTTTCCCTTCATGCAGCATATGGATAGGGAAAACACCAAACGCGGTTGATTTTCTTTTGGTGACATGGGCTACTTTATAATGCCTGCATGCCAGCTGGAAGGAATGACAAATAAAAAAGACGTGTTTCTTTTGTTGATTGGCCGTATCATTATTCCATTTTTCCACGTGATGGAGCCATTGAAAGTACTGATGCTCCCACTCGCTTCCTTCACTTTCAAGAGGGCTGCCCGGCCCGCCGCTTGAAATATAAATGTCATATTCCATGCCCGGAACCTCGTTTTTAAGGCGCACATCAAATTCATCCCAATGAATGTCAAGGTTATTGGAATCGGCGTACTGGTTGAGGATTTCCCGGATACAACGCATACCCTGGTTGGCTACACCTTCATAAAGGTCAAGGATGGCTACCTGTATTCGTTTGTTTTCGGGCATAAAAGATGGCGCAAATTTATGGTTTTTGCGGTAATGGGTTAACAATGACGTACTTATTAACGCAATTTGTTACATAAAAATATGTACCCTGAATATTTTATGTTAACACATTATGATAAAATCTATTATAAAGGAGCAAGGCAAGAGTCCGGTGCCAAGGTTCATGACCCCATGTGCCTCTCTGTATATCCTGATTTCCTGTTCTGGAGAAATGTGCCGGGGCGCCAAAAGAACCATAGCTCCTGATTATGGTAAATTTATTTTACAGCGGTGCAAGGAATGAATCATGGATATAGTCTGCCACACTCACCAGGTTCTTAGTTCCTTCAAAAACTTTCAATTGCCTGTCGGCCCCGGTGCCTTTATCCAGGATCTTCTGGATATTGCCTAAAGCATGCCTGCATCCGAGATCGTCAACAACATCATCCACAAAATCCAGCAGTTCGTAGATCAGCACCCTGGTATTGGATTCTTCTTCCTTACCGAAATCGATCATTTGCCCGTCAATGCCATACCGGGACGCACGCCATTTGTTTTCGTTGACCAGCGCCCTGGGGTAAATGATGAAATTAAGGTTCTGTGCACGCAGCTTGTAGAGCTTCGCACAAATACACTGGAATAAGGCGGCAATGCCGATTGTTTCGTCTACGGTCATCGGAACATCGCAGATCCTGAACTCCACTGTACCAAAGAATGGATGCACCCGGAGGTCCCACCAGATCTTTTTGGCATTATCAATGCAATTGGTCTTGATGAGTATGTTTACATAATTCTCATAGGCGCTGTACGAATCAAAATAATCGGGTATGCCTGTACGTGGGAACTTGTCGAATACTTTTGTCCGGAACGATTTAAAACCGGTCAGCCTGCCTTCCCAGAAAGGAGAATTGGTACTCAGCGCAAAAACGTGTGGCAGGAAGTACCTGGCCGAATTGGCAATATGTACCGCCATTTCTTTTGAAGGCATACCCACATGCACATGCAGGCCAAAGATCAGGTTGCTGCGGGCAGCTTCCTGCATTTCATTTACAATTTCCTTATACCGGGCATGATCTGTGATCAGCTGGCTTTCCCAATGGCTGAAAGGGTGCGTCCCGGATGCACCCATCCAGAATCCCAGTTCACCGGCGACATTTGAAATCGTTTGCCTGAGTGTAAACACATCTTTGTAGGCTTCATCAATGTTCTGGCAGATATCGGTTCCCACTTCCACCACAGCCTGGTGCATTTCTGCTTTGACCTTATCCCGAATTAATTTCTGGCCTTCGGTTACGATCTTTTGTTCGTGGCTCTTCAACTCCCGTGTCTGGGGGTCAATCACCATATACTCTTCTTCAACGCCAAGGGTGAAATGTTTATAGCTGAGATTTGCCATGTTGAGATATTATTTTTTGAATAAGCGGTTTAATAGAATTAGTCTATTATTTTTTTTCCCACAGAGAGCCACCGAGTTTTAACAGAGGGCCACAGAGGAACAGCCTTTTAATGTAAACTCAGTGGTTCTCTATAATTTCTCTGCGGCTCTCCTATGTTTACAAACCGAGTGCCATGGTTCGTGTCTTCACGAACCATCATCGAAAAAATTTCGTTTTCCGGTTCGTGAAAAGAGGCTGACCGAGAATATTTTTCAAGGTGATTTTTAAAGGATGGATTTTTAAATATTTTTTAGTTTCAAATATGTTCTTTTCGAAAGCAGTTTTTTTAGGTATAATGGGGGTTTAACCCATCGTAAGCTTGTGTATTTTC
>JBGSHT010000007.1:0-59931 GCA_041752135.1 Chitinophagaceae bacterium
CAGAGGGCAGAGGGCAGAGGGCAGAGGGCAGAGGGCAGAGGGCAGAGGCATAAAATTGAATTCGCAAAGGTAGAATGAGTTGACAGAGAAATTTTAAATGATTTTTGGCTGCTGCTACCGACTCAAGACTCCTGACTCCCGACTAAAATGTCTCATTCTGTAGGCATTCATCGCCGTATCGCCCAGCTGCTCTGTCAAACTATGGTTGACATATGCGCCCACCACCGCGCCAATGCCGGGTACCAGTTGAAAGAATTTGGCGAGGTCGATATAATCGCGGTATTCCTGCTGGAATTTCCGCCAGTCAAGTTCCTGCAGGTCGGGGGGAATTGAACCGTCTGCTTTATCCCATGCATCCAGCCTGGCATAAATATCGTTGCGGTGTTGCTGGCTGGAAAAACTGAGTTGGAAGATATATAAGAGGTATAACCGCTCTGAACTGTTTTTTACATCATATCCGTATAATGCCGCAATTTCCAGCAGCATTTTCATTTTGATACTGAGCCACAGTGGAAAGTCAGCTAAGCCCAGCAATATGCCGCCGGCACCGGTAGCGGCACCTTCAACGGCTGCGGTTTTCCGGTAAAAGTTGATCCGCTCCATCACTTTTATTTCCCTGAATTCGAGTGATTCGTTTTGTATTGGAGGAGGCGTGATCAGGCCTGCACCGCTGATCATGGCCCGGGTCATTTCTTTTATGGCACCGGTTATGAACAGGTGGACTTTTTCGGGTATCCATCGATTGATCCTGTTCTGTATCCTTTTCGACAGTTTATTGGTGAAAGAAGGTTTGCGCTTCATTCTCTGCTGCCATGATTTCATTGCGTAGAATGCATCGTTATCATATTTTTTTTCTGGTAACATTGGTTTAAAAATAGACTATTCTTATGGATCTGGTTTTCAGCTTTGAAATTATGTATGTAAATCCTGTTTTCAGGTATTTAATACCAAATAAGCTTTATCACAATTATTTTTTATGATTAATCTTACCTTAATCGTAAATTGCTGATGGATAACAAAGCTATTTTCCGAATTCCATCTCTTCCAATTATCCTATTTAGCCTGAAGCCTGTGAAGTTCAACTCCTAAGTGAAAGTATTTACTCTCTGTCCATAGTATTTAGATTGATTAATATTTAACCTGGCAACAATGAAAAAGCAAAAATGGTTGTTATGCCTGCTTTTACCGGCGCTGGCTTTTCAACCCGCTGAAGCGCAAGTGCTTAGAAAAATAAAGCAAAAGGCGGAGCAGATCACCAATAAAGTAATCGATAAAAAAGTTGATGAAAAATTGGGTACTACCGGCAATAATGAGCCCGTTGGGCCCGGCAATACTGGCGGTAAAGGAAAGTCTGGCAATAATGCCGGCGAGGGGCTTGTCACTTCTCCGCCTGATGTAAATGCTGCTTTGATTGATGCAGAAGCGGCTTTCAAAAAAAATCAATACGGTGATGCCCGCTTTTCTGTACAGCAAGCCATGCTGGGCGTAGAAATGATGATCGGGAAAGAGATCCTCAAAGGGCTCCCTGATTCCATAGCACCTATGAAAAAGGATACGACTTCTGATAAAGTGACCAGTTCCGGCTGGGGATGGGTGGGGCTTACCATGGAAAGGGACTACCGACAGAACATAGAAAAAGATCCGAAAGAACTGAGTTTCATGCTGTCCAACAACGCAGCCTGGATGCAAGTGATAAACCTATATTTTTCAGGTTATGCCCAAAGCTCGGGAGAGACACAGAACTGGAAACAAACGCGGTTGAAGGGATATAAGGCTATCATAGAATACGATAAATCGAGCGGTTATAAGCTTAGTATTCCTATCGGCCAGACTTCGCTACTTATACTTGAAGGCGTGAACTTTGCTACGGAACAGGAATTCATGACAGCCTGCAATGCATTTGATGTAGATAAGATCAAGGCCCAGCTGGGTGAAAAATAATGTTTCCCATCAAACTTAATAAGATGAAAAAGATATTCTCTTTTATATTGATCTGCTCTTCTATCCAGGTGATGGCCCAGCAGGATTTTGAAAAGCGACTTACTGAAGCAAAGACTGCTTATGCCGCCAATAAACTGGATGATTCCCGCTTTGCCATGCAGCAAATGATGCAGGAACTGGACATCCTTATCGGCAAAGAAGTATTAAAAGTCTTGCCGGAAAAAATGGATACGGCAACGGCAAATATGGCAAAGGATAATGTATCCGGCGCCAGTGGTTGGGTTGGTGTGGTGGTCCACCGTGAATATGGCACCAGGGCTGCAGATGGCAGCCAGACATCCCTCGAGATTCTTACCAATTCACCCATAGTAGGTATGCTAAACAGCGTGCTATCCATGCCTATGATGGCCGGTATAAACCCCGATCAGAAGATCGTGCGCATTGCGGGCTATAAAGGACTGGTTCAGAAAGTGAGTGGGCCAAACGGACGTGAAGATTATGAGGTGCAGGTGCCGCTGACCAATTCTTTACTCACTTTTAAAGCCCCGGGACTGTCGCAGGATAAAATAGTGGAACTGGCTAATACCATCAAAATTGCGGATATCGCTAAACTGGTGCAATAGAGACCAGTAGCATTTTTGCGATGAACATATTTATTAAAGGATGAACGTGTTGTGCTATTGGATGAATCAGTTAATTATGTTTATCAATTGCTCAAATAGTATATCTTAAGAAAACAGATAGTAGTTTACGAAAATAGATCCTTCACCCTTTCATCTTAAGTGAATGAAATTCGCCCGGCACCCGGGTTCAGGATGACAAATAACTACCTGTCATGCCGAGGAACGAGGCATCTTCCAGGTGATACCTGAAGATCCCTCCTGCGTCGGGATGACAAACATAGGATGACAGGGTTAGGGATGATCAATCATTTGGCAAAGGACTATTTGTCGACCTCTCTCTTGTCATCCCGACGAAGGAGGGATCTTATCAATGCGTACCAGTAAGATGCCTCCTGTTTAGGCATGACAAAAAGAGCTTATTGTCATCCTGAACCAGTGGATTCTTTAAAAGAGTTGTATCCTCAAGATGCCAGGTTGAATGATCTCATGCATAATTAGTGAAATTGAAAATATTCTTTTAATAGCACAACACGTTAATTCTAAATTGGTTTTATCAACACCTTCGAATATTTGTCATAAAAAATCAATATAGTATTTCAACTCTTTATTTAAGATGTTCTTCAAACTTTTTGAGATTTTTTAATAGTATAAATTCCAACAATCCCGGGAAAAAGGTCTGCAGGAAAAGATTTAGTTTACCCATGCCCGTAAGTACAGTAATGTATTTCCTGTTTACGATATTTCCCAGAACCGCTTTAGCAACAGAATCTTTTGTTTGTGCGCCTTTTCGGTTTCTCGGTTCCAATAGAATTTTTGATCCATCAGAAAATATCGCTTCCTTGCCATCGTCATTTTCTGTGTAGCTCACATAGATCAATCCCACATGTAATTTATGGGAAGCTTCTTCCAGCCTGATGGATTCAGCCAGGGCCCGCAATGCCATTTTTGATGCACAATATGCAGAAAGACCGGGGAGTCCGCGGATGCCAGCCAGGCTTGAAATGAATACAATGCTGCCCTTTGTTTCGCGTAAATGCCGCATGGCAGGAATACTCGGACAAACAACGCCAAGCAAATTGCTTTCAAATATCGTTTTGAAAACAGCCGGATTTAAATCTGCCAGTTTCCCGCGCATGGAGATTCCTACGTTGTTGACGAGAATATCAATCCTGCCAAACTTGTTAATGGCTTCATCAATCAGAAATTGTCCTCCCTCAATGGTTGAAACATCACAGCAAACAGCAATAACTTCCTGGTGTATTTTCCGAATTTCGGCTTCTGCAGTATTTAGTCGTTCCTTGTTGCGTCCATTAAGCACAATGCATGCTCCTTTTCCTGCTAATTCAAGCGCAGTGGCTTTGCCTATACCCCTGCTGGAGCCGGTTATTATGGCAACTTTTCCTTTTAATATTTGATTTTTCATTTGTTGATTTTTACGTAGTGTATATCGGGATGAAATTTCATTGCCGTAAAGCAATTGGTCCATGCCATTACAATGTGCACCAATACTGCAATCCAGATGGTTCCTGAAATTAAAGTCAGCACACAGAGTACCAATCCTAGTGGTATGGCGCCAATTGTTTCATCAAGCCCCTTGGGTATATGCGTTGCAGCATACAAGGCGATATTGATGGCAATGGCAGGCCAAACACCGAGTGCTTTGACGAGGGGAAAAAGAAGTATCCCCCGGAACAGGAATTCATAACCCAGCAGGTACAGTGCCCATCCGAGGGCATTTATGTATATCGTTTGCATTGTCCATTTTCGTGCCCTGATCTGCGGGTAGTTTTCAAGGTTTTTGGGTTTCCTCGCACTGAAGTAAGCCAGTGGGATCACAAGTAATGAAAGCACTGCGGTCCATGCAATAGTATAGCCAATTGTATCGGGAATGATGGTCAGTCCTAAATCGGCAATCCTGTATTCCGGAAGCAGGGCCAAACAAATGATGGCCGGTATTACTCCCATTGTTATGAAACCAAGGATCCGGTTGAATGTGATATGGATGACGGATGCTTTGTCATGATCATATTTGGCATAGAAGTATTCTTTTACCTTTGCTGATTTTGAAGTGAACCAGAAAAAGATGAATGATATAAGCGTGAGCATCACAGGTAGAAAACTGTGCATATCTGTTTTTTGCCAGGTAAAATCTATGGTTAGTAAATAATACATAAAGATTTTTTTATTGGTGAACGGGGAAAACAATTATTGATTTGCTGTTACTTTTCAATCATGTAGCGGGATTGAGTTATCTTTTCTCAGGTGATATATTTGTTTGACTTAAACCATTCAAAACACTGGCGAATGCCTTCTTCGATTGGTGTTTGCGGCATTTCCAAAACCCTTCTGGCTTTTTCCGGTGAAAAGTATTGGTCTTCTTTTGCCATTTTAGCCATGCCGTAACTGATTTTTGGCGGCTTGCCTTTTATGCGGGCGATGATGGAACTTATTAAACCTGCTGCCAGAATCAATGGGTAAGGGGCAGGCTTCAAATTAAATTCCCTGTTGGTGACCTGGCATGCTTTAAAGAAAAAATCCCTGAACCTCATATTCTCATTGCCTGCTATATAACATTCACCGATAACGCCTTTGGTCAGTGCATTTACGGCTGCTTTAGCCACATCAACCGAACACACAAAATTCTTTCCGCCATTGCTGTACCATTTCAGTGCCCCCTTACATAATGCGATCAGCATTTGTCCTGATGATGGTCCGGAATCAAAAGGCCCGATCATATAAGTTGGATTGATGATCACAACCGGGAAACCGTTTTTATTGAAACGTTTGAGTAACATTTGCTGGGCCTTATATTTACTTTCGATATAATCCATGCCATATTTCCAGCCGGTAAAAGGACTACTCTCGTCGCCGGGGTCCTCTTTTGGTCCCGGTGAGAATGAGTTGGCGGTTCCTATATGGATCATTCGTGATAAATTTAGTTCTTCCGTGGCTTCCATCACATATTGTGTACCCAGTAAGTTTACCGCCCTTATGGTGGGAAGGCGCCTGGGCCAGACCTTCACTAAGGCGGCAACATTAATTACATAATCACAGCCTTTCATTTCCTGCAACAGGAATTTTTTGTTGATGATATTGCCGTGGACAATTTCAATGGGAAGATCATCAAGGGTGCAGGTTTTTCTTTCCGGCAGGCACATCGCCTTAACGGCATATCCTTGTTGTAAAAGTTCCCGGCATATGCTGCTGCCCAGCATGCCGTCTGCTCCGGTTACAAATACTTTTTTCATGGTTGACTGTTTTAGGGTTAATGTTTTATTAGCCGGTTCAATGATGATTTGGTTGATTTGAACCGCATGCAGGACAAACATAGCAGCACGGGAAGGTGTGCCCCAATTGATAAACAGAACCTTCTAAGGGGATGAAGTGTGAATTAATTTATGTGAAACAGAAGAAGAAATTTTACCGGCAGATTTTGCCAATATTCAGGTAATATCAGTTTGTATTATTGATTTATGCCAAAGGGCATTTTGCTATTTGCAGAAATTGCAAAAGGAAATTAAACCGCAAAAAAGGAGTTAATGAATAAATCGGGCCGCAAATAGCAGCAAGGGAAAAAGAGAGAGCATGTGATTAAATAAAAAATATGGCTATTCCATTACTTTTTGTCCCTGTAATATTGCAGCACATCACCCGAATGTATTACCGGCTTTCCGGAAACATCATCATTGTACCAATATATCCAGGCCATAGTGGGTTTACTGTTTATATATATTGTTGCCAGTTCACGCCTGTACATGGCCTTATCTCCTGTTTCAGGTTCTGTTCCTTCATAATCGTCCAGTTGTGCGATTGTCCAGCTGAATTCATCAATATTTCGGATGGAATATAATTCGCCCGTAATGTATTTTTCATCCTTAGTTGGAACTGCAGCCGGGTAATCACCCAGGTCGTAGAGTATGCCTTTTACTTTTGCGTCTCCGGCAAATTCGAAGTGATCATGAATGTATTTAAAAGCCGGGTGCTGAAATCCCCTGCGAAGGGAACCGTACACAAATAAACTATAACAGGTTGGGTTCATATCAATTTTAAATTTGAGCAGAGAAAATTCTAAGGCTCAAGATAATCAAAAATGGCTGGCTGGCTGCGAACTATCCCTGTTGAAAGCAGGATTTTATAATTTTTAATGTATTTATGAATTAATGCATTGACAATAAGTATTTAACGAAATAATAACTAAAGTGATTTCTAATCGCGGTATTGCAAAATTGAACTGTTCTGCGCCGTTGTTGGTGTTGCGCTTAAATTTTGTCGTGATATTGTTCTGAATAGGAGTGCACACCAACAACACAGATTTAAAGGCAGATACATTTTTACCGTAAATGCTTCAGGGCTGTTCATCCCCTTAATCATTTTAATCCCCCCAAACCTGTCCGACGAAGTGAAACGGCGGCGGATCCCCGTTCAGACAAAAAATGATTTCCGGGGTTTTTACAAAGCTGTTTTGGTTAATTTTCTCCACAAACTGTGTATAACTTCATTACGCCCTAACACTTACTGGTATTGGCTTTCAGCGGGGCAGGGTTTTTGTGTATAAAACGTGAATAATTATGAAGGGTGTCCGCAAACCTCCTCTTAATTTACATGAGCTATCTGTTATATTTGCCGTCTTACTTAAAAAATTGAACCGTGAGATTAAAGAGTCTGGAAATCAAAGGATTTAAAAGTTTCGCCGATAAGACCGTCATCAATTTTGATGAAGGGATAACCGGCATTATTGGCCCTAACGGCTGTGGCAAGAGTAACATTGTGGATTCCATTCGCTGGGTTATTGGTGAACACAAGATCAGTAACCTGCGTTCCGAGAACCTCGAAAGCCTGGTCTTCAACGGGTCTAAAACAAGGAGCGCAAGCGGACTGGCCGAAGTGAGCCTGACATTTGAAAATACACGTAACCTCCTGCCTACAGAATTCAATACCGTTACCGTTACCCGCAAGTTTTACAAAAGCGGGGAGAGCGAATACCGTTTGAATGATGTGCAGTGCCGCCTGAAAGATATCCATAACCTGTTCCTCGATACGGGCGTAAGTACCGACAGCTACGCGATCATCGAACTGGGCATGGTAGATGATATCATCAAGGATAAGGAGAATTCGCGTCGCAAAATGCTCGAACAGGCTGCCGGTATTTCGATATACAAAACCCGGAAGAAAGAGGCCAAGCTCAAACTTGATGCAACAGAACAAGATCTTGCGCGTATCGAAGATTTGCTGTTTGAGATCAACAACCAGCTGAAAATGCTCGAAAGCCAGGCTAAAAAAGCCGAGAAGTATTTCGAGATCAAAAAGGAATACAAAATCTCCAGCGTGGAACTGGCCAAGGCCGCCCTCGAAGGATTCAACAGTACCTATAAAGAACTGAACGAACAACAATCTGCAGAAACAGACCGCAAGCATCACCTGGAAGCACAGATCGCGCAGGAAGAGGCTGCACTGGAACAGGAGAAAGTTCGGTTTATAGAGAAAGAAAGGGAACTGCAATCCCTGCAGCATGCTTTCAATGAACTCCTCAATACCTTACGGACACGCGAGAACGAAAAGAACCTCGCTTCCCAGCGCTTACAATACCTCGGCGAAAGGCAAAAGACCCTGCAGGAATTCCTGCAGAAGGCTGAAGGCCAGCTGAAGGGTATCGAAGAAAGCATCCTGTTCACTACACGCCAGATTGGTGATGAAGAAACAAAAGGTCTCGAATTGCTGGAAAAAGTTGACCAGGGCAAGGATGCTGTGGAAGACAAACGCCGGATATTTGACGAACAACGTGCAGCGATAGACCTGCTGCGTCGCGATAACCAGGCCCTGCAGCGCCAGCAGTTTGAAGCGGAAAAGCAGGTAGCCGTTGGCGATGCTTCCATACAGAATATCCAGCGCGCCATCCATCAGCTTACCGAAGAACAGCAGCACCGCCAGTTACAGCTGCAGGAAGTGGACAGGGAGAAGAATGATAAGGAAGCCGAACTGGAAGACAAGCGCAATGAACTTCGCCAGTTGCAGGAGATACACGAACTGACAAAAGAACAAATACTGCAGACACAATCCGCACTGGAACAATTGCGTAACCAACTGGCCCAGGAAAGCAGGAAACTGGATGCAAAAAAGAATGAGCACGACCTGCTGAAGAGCCTGATCGATTCCATGGAAGGTTACCCGGAAAGTGTGAAGTTCCTTCACAACAATCCAAACTGGAACCATACCGCTCCGATACTGTCTGATATCATTTATGTAAAAGAAGAATTCAGGGCGGCTGTGGAAAATGTGCTCGAGCCATATCTCAACTATTACGTTGTGAACGACCTGCAGGAAGGCTTGCAGGCCGTACACCTGCTCGATGCAAACCAGAAGGGCAAGGCCAATTTCTTTTTGCTCGACAAACTGAATGGCGTTCCCAACGGGAAAGAGGAAATGCACGAGATCGTAGGCACACTGCCCGCATTGAATGTTGTGGAATACGATCCCAAATACAAGAACCTGGTAAACTATTTACTGGGCAATGTACTCATCGCTGAAAATGAAGAAGCGCTTGCCCATTCCAATGGCCATGTGGTGCTGGAGAAACACGGTAAATATGTAAAAGGGAAATACGCCCTTACAGGTGGCAGTGTTGGTCTGTTTGAAGGAAAGAAGATCGGTCGTGCTAAGAACCTGGAGAAACTGGTTGAAGAGATCGCCGTGCAGGAAGAGATCGTGAACGAACTCAAAGCCACCATCCAGGCAAGGCACAATGAAGTGATCAGCTTCAATGAACAGTTGAAAGAACATGCCATCAAGCAAATGCAGCAGGAGATCAACGAAGGCGTAAGCCGTGTATATGCCCTGCAGAATAAACTCGAAAGCCTGACCCAGGCAGAAGCTTCCAGTCAGCATAAAAAGGCCGACCTCGAAGCGCAACTGCAGGGCAACCAGGATGCCATTGCCGGTGCAAGGGCATCGCTGGAATCGTTCAACACCCAACTCGAGACCTTGCTCGACCGCATGCAGGTGGTGGAAGCCAGTTATACTTTTGCCGAACAGGAGTATAATTTCGCCAATGCATCCTACAATGAGATCAACCTCCAGTTTACCCGCCAGCAGAGCAAGCTCGTGGCCTTAAAACAGGAGCTTGAATTCAAGACCAACCAGTTCAACGACCTGCAGGTGCAGATGACCAATAGTGGAACCCAATTGGAAGAAGCCAGCAGCCATATCGGTGAAACATCCACCAAATTACAGGAAGTGGAAACCGCCCTGTTGGACATGATGCAAAACAAGGATGCAGAAGAACGCAAACTCAATGATGCAGACCAGGCCTATTATAACCTGCGCAACGAACTCAATGAAAAGGAAAGTGAAGTAAGGCATAAATCCAAAGAGCGTGAACAGGTTGACCAGTTACTAAACCTCATTAAAGACAAAGTAAACGAACTCAGGTTACAACTGGCAGGTATAAAAGAAAGGCTCAGTGTGGAGTTCCGTGTTGAACTCGACAATATCATTGATGAACCGCGCAACTCGGATGATACGCTTGAAGAGTTGCAGGCTTCCTGCGACCGTATGAAGAAGCGTCTCGAGAATATGGGAGAGGTGAACCCAACGGCCATTGAGGCCTTTACGGAAATGAAGAAGCGCTATGACTTCATTGTAGAGCAGAAGAACGACCTGGTAACGGCAAAGGATACACTGATGCAGACCATTCAGGAAGTGGAAGCAACCGCTAACCAGAAATTCCTTGAAACCTTTAACCAGGTGCGCGAGAATTTCCAGAAGGTATTCAAAGCACTCTTCACAGAAGAAGATACGGCTGATATGATCATGGTTGATCCGGAAAACCTCGCAGATACGGCCATAGATATCATCGCCAAGCCAAAAGGAAAGAGGCCTTCATCCATCAGCCAGTTGAGCGGTGGAGAGAAGACCCTTACTGCAACAGCGCTGCTTTTTGCCATTTACCTGATCAAGCCTGCACCATTCTGTATACTGGATGAGGTTGATGCACCGCTGGATGATGCCAACGTTGGTAAGTTCACCAAGATGATCAAACAATTCAGCCAGGAATCACAGTTCATCATCGTTACACATAATAAAACAACGATGTCAACTGTGGATATCATTTATGGCGTGACCATGCAGGAAGCAGGGGTGAGTAAGCTGGTAGCGGTTGACTTTAGGAATTTGAAAGAACAGGCAGTGGCGAGCTAATAAAATTGGAGGTGGGAGTTGGGAAGTGGGAGGTGAAAGACACAAAACAGTTTAGCAGAAAGACTGCAGTGAGGGCTTACTAATCCCTATATACGATCCGTAAATGGAGTTAAACCTAACCCTGGTAAAAACTAACCCACTAAATGTGAAAAATGACCCCGCTTTTGCGGGGTTTTTTTTGATATGGTTTACGGTTAAGGTTGTTTGAATTATTGTCGGCAGGCTGACCATAGATCAAATAAGTATTAAATAACTTCATTTTTTAAACCAGTTCAAATGAATAAGATAATAGGCATATTGATGCTCCTTGTGTGTTTTGCTTTTACCGGTTTGCCCGATAAACCTAAAGGGCTAAAGGTCGGATCCATGGCGCCACTTTTTTCATTAAAGGATCAAAGCGGGGCAAAAGTTGAGCTGAAAACTATGCTGGCCAATGGGCCGGTAGTGCTTATTTTTTACCGGGGACAGTGGTGTCCATATTGTAACAAATATCTTAGCCAACTGGAAGATTCATTGAACATGATCAAAGCTAAAGGGGGGCAGATACTGGCAATTTCACCGGAGATGCAGGAATCAATTGAAAAGACTGTCAGTAAAACAAAGGCCAGCTTCCCGGTACTGCATGATGAGGGCTTGAAAGTAATGAAGGCTTATGATGTGGCGTTTTCTGTTGATACAATTACAATTGCCCGGTATAAAAAATTCAATATTGATTTTGATAAAGCAAATGGGCAAAATGGAGCCAATCTTCCTGTTCCGGCTACCTATGTGATAGGTGCCGATGGAACGATCAAGTATGTATTCTTTGATGAAGATTATAAAAAAAGGGCCAGTGTTAAGGAGATACTTAAATTTCTTTAACCGCAAACAGAGTGGTAAAGAAAATACAAACGGTCACCCGAGGCCCTGCCCCACTGAGTCCTTCAGGCGGGGATCAGACCTTTTTAATTGGCTTACACGGATTTGGTTTCTACAAAACGGCAACCATCGCCGGTCTGTCCTGCATCTGAAGGACTCAGTGGGGCAGCGTCTCAGGCCTGTCCGAAGACTTTTTCTCACTTTCCTAAACTTGGATCAACCGCAAAGCGAAGGATATAATAATTATTTAAACCGGGCGATTGTACCATTTCCTCCAGCGAGGAAAACAGCGGTTCCCGCTTTTGCCCTCCGGCAGACATGAAAACTTTTCTGGGAAATAAGCTGCCAGTTCAGGGCACCGTCCCTGGAAATGTCCACACCGCTTGTGCCGCAGGCAATCAGTGTATTTTTATCGATGAATTCCACACAGGAGCGGTATCCGTGGGGCCCTTCTTTAGGCGCTGTCCAGGTTTTGCCAAGGTTGGTTGTGAAGTAACAATTATCTGTCCGCACTGTATCTTTCGAGAAATCTCCGCCGATCACAACAATTTTATCTGCTTTATTACGCTTGTACCATACTGCCAGTGAATTGGCTCCGGTGCTTTCGCCCCCCTGGGTGATGGGAATATCGATTAGCCGGCCACGTAAGTATAGGCGTGATCTTTTACCACTGGTGACTATAACGGATTCATCATAATTCAATGGCCTGACATTAGTGCCGCTGGATGCAAAAAAAGCTTCACCTTCTGCCAAAGCCGGAAGTTTATCGGGATTAGTGCGTTGCCAGTTGCTGCCATTATCGATTGTCCGCGCCATGTACATTCTTCCGTTTATGGGGTCGCCAATGACCACACCACGGCCGTCGAAGAAAAAATCCATGGCGTCGAGGAATATCCCTTTGGTACTGTCTGCATATACCAGCTTCCAGCTTTCGCCCCCATTAAAAGTTTTTAAGATATGTGCGGGTTCGCTTATGCCCATTATCACCGCCGTTTTTTCGTCAAATGCTTCGATATCCCTGAAATCTGTTTTCTCAAAACCTTTGACTGTCATCCATTCCCATGAAATGCCGCCATCCAGCGACTTGCCTACAGTACCATTACTGCCGCTGACCCAGACAATTTTATCGTCAACGGCACTTAATCCACGGAGCGATGTTTTGGTTCCGGATGTCAGCACTTCGATTGTTTGGGAAAATGAAAGCTGATGAAAAAAGAGGGTAATAATAATCAGGTATCTCATGACCACAAAGTAAGAAAGAACGAGAGGAAACGCAAAGATTTTCTACCTTGCGGCTTTGCTTCCTATATGAGTTACAATTACCTGCCCCTTGACCGGTCCTGGCTCAGTTTTGGCCAGGTGGAGGATTTCCTGGAATACAACCAGCAAGTGTCCATTACTTTTGATGCGCACAAACGAATCACGGCCTGCCGCGATTACCTGGATCACAAACTCGCCACCACAGATCACCCCATTTACGGTATCAATACCGGCTTCGGATTTCTTCAGCAGGTACACATAGACGATAGTCAGCTGGAACAGTTGCAATACAACCTGCTCAAATCGCACGCATGCGGGATGGGGGAGGAAGTGCCGCAGCCCATTATCCGGCTGATGCTTATGCTGAAGATAAAGTCGCTCAGTTACGGTCATTCAGGTGTGCAGATAGATACGGTGAAACGACTGATGGAAATGCACAACGAAGATGTGTTACCGGTTATTTATACCCAGGGTTCCCTGGGAGCCAGTGGTGACCTCGCCCCCCTCAGTCATTTGAGCCTGCCGCTCATTGGCCTTGGAGAAGTCTGGTACAAAGGGGAGAAGCGGCATGCAGCGGAACTATGGCCACAGCTCGGATGGGAACCCATTCAGCTGAAAAGCAAGGAAGGCCTTGCACTCATCAATGGCACACAGTTTATGGCCGCCTATGGCCTGTATTGCCTGGCCAAAGCACAGCGTTTGCTCCAGTGGGCAGATGCCATCAGCTCCCTATCCTTTGATGCATTTGACGGAGTGACCGAGCCCTTCCGGGAACCCATTCACCGGATCAGGCCGCATAACGGCCAGGTAGTAACGGCAGCGGCTATACGAAGATGGATCGATGGCAGTGAGATCGCCGCACAGAAGAAAACACAGGTGCAGGATCCGTATAGTTTCCGTTGCATCCCACAGGTGCATGGCGCCACCAGGGATACGGTTGATTACGTGCAGCAGGTTTTCCTGCGGGAGATCAATTCGGTAACAGACAATCCCAATATATTCCCTGAAGAGGACCTCATTCTCAGCGGAGGTAATTTCCATGGTCAGCCCCTGGCACTAACACTCGATTTCCTCAGTATCGCCATGAGCGAGCTCGCCAATATATCTGAACGCAGGACCTACCAGTTGATCAGCGGCCAGAGAAACCTGCCGATGTTCCTGGTAAAAGATCCCGGTTTACATTCAGGTTTCATGATCCCGCAATACACAGCCGCCGGCATTGTAAGTGAGAACAAACAATTGTGTACACCGGCCTCTGTGGATTCCATCTCTTCATCCAATAACCAGGAAGATCATGTGAGCATGGGCGCCAATGCCGCCACCAAATGTTTACGGGTGATCAACAACGTGGAGAAAGTGCTGGCCATTGAACTGTTCACTGCCACACAGGCATTGGAATTCAGGAGGCCGCTGAAAAGTTCACCGGCGCTGGAAGAGATCGTGTCTGCATACAGGGAAAAAGTATCGTTTGTTTCTGTTGACAGGGTGCTGCACGATGATATGAAGGCGTCCATTGCGTTCTTAGCAACATCGCGGTTAGTTTAACCGCAAAGAATACAGTAAGAAAAAATGAATGTATGAATTACGATCCCATAAAGTACAAGACCCCGACCGGTAATTCTTTAAACTGTAAAGGCTGGATACAGGAAGCCGCCCTGCGTATGCTGCTGAATAATCTCGATCCAGCAGTCGCGGAACGCCCCGAGGACCTCATCGTCTACGGCGGACGCGGTAAAGCCGCCCGCAATATTGAAGCACTCGATAATATCATCAAAGCCCTTAAAGTATTGGAGAACTATGAGTCGCTGCTCATTCAATCCGGCAAACCGGTAGGCATTTTGAAAACGCATAAAGATGCGCCTCGTGTGCTTATCAGCAATTCACAACTCGTACCAAACTGGGCCAACTGGAAACATTTTGATGAGCTCGAGAAAAAAGGCCTGATGATGTATGGCCAGATGACAGCCGGTTCATGGATCTATATCGGTTCACAGGGCATTGTGCAGGGAACCTATGAAACCTATGCCGCCGTTGCCGATAAACATTTCCCCAAACCCATTGAACCTTCTGCTTCAGACTCACGACTCACGACTCAAGACTCTCATTCAAAGGTGCATGGTACACTTAAACACACCCTCAACGTCACTGCCGGACTAGGCGGCATGGGAGGCGCTCAACCCCTTGCCATTACCATGAATGAAGGTGTGGCGCTGATCGCCGAAGTGGAAGAATGGCGCATCGACAAACGCCTGGAAACAAAATACCTCGACCTGAAGATCACTGATATCGACCAGGCCATCGACCGGGCCCTCGAAGCAAAGAAGAATGGCGAAGTCATCTCTATCGGAGTATTTTGCAATGCCGTACACTTACTGCAACGGCTACTCGAAAGAAAGGTTATTCCGGATACACTCACCGACCAGACCTCCGCACACGATCCACTCATCGGCTACTGGCCGCACGAGATCAGTTACGAAGAAGCCAAATTGCTAAGGGAGAAAAATCCTGATGAGTATGTTGATTATGCATACAGATCCATGTATCTGCATGTTCAATTAATGATACAGTTGATGGACAGAGGCGCCATTACATTTGATTACGGAAACAATATTCGTGCCCGGGCTGAAGAATATGAGAAGAAAATCGAAAGTGGAAAATCGAAAATCGAAAATGAAGGCAACAGCCAGATGAATGATTTGCCTGTTTTTCCGGGGAATAGATGTTTCTCTTTTCCGGGTTTCGTTCCGGCATATATCCGCCCACTCTTCTGTGAAGGGAAGGGGCCATTCCGCTGGGCTGCACTGAGTGGTGACCCGGGTGATATTGCCGTAACGGATGAACTCATCATGAATATGTTCCCGGAGAACAAAGGCATGATCCGCTGGATGAAGATGGCCAAAGAAAAGATTGCGTTCCAGGGGCTGCCTGCACGGATTTGCTGGCTCGGCCAGGGAGAGCGTGAGAAGGCCGGACTGGCATTCAATGAACTCGTTCGCACCGGCAAGGTGAAAGCGCCTATCGTTATTGGCCGAGATCACCTGGATACCGGTTCTGTGGCTTCACCAAACCGTGAAACCGAAGCTATGCTGGATGGTTCTGACGCCGTAGCTGATTGGCCTATCCTTAATGCTTTAGTGAACACAGCCGGCGGCGCCAGTTGGGTAAGCCTGCACCATGGCGGTGGAGTAGGGATGGGGTATAGCATTCATGCCGGTATGGTGATCGTGGCAGATGGATCAGATGACGCGGAAGCGAGATTGCGGAGAGTGTTGAGAAATGATCCGGGTATGGGTGTGATAAGGCATGCCGATGCTGGGTATGATATTGCTAAGGATACGGCAAGGGCGCATAAACTGGAAATCTTAGACAGATTTAAAGGAGCCTGAAGAAAAAATTTGATATAACAGATCAGGTCCGTGGGGCTTTAAAAAAAGTTTCATTTATTCCAACTAGCATTATCCATTTTAATATTAAAAACAATTAGGATAATTCTATACAGCCTGATATGCCTCCATTATAACGCAGCACAGCAACAAAACCAAAGTATAAAACAATCCAACATAATTCTTTTGCTAGTATATGAAATGAATATCTTAGCGGTAATGTTAAGTCCGACATTAACACACCAAACAACACTAACAAAATAAATGGAACAAATTAGACAGGTAATGAAACAGATGATTAATGTTTCGGAAGACGAACTAAACGACTTCCTAAGCCAGGTTATTTCCAAATATTTTAAGCGACAAGAAATTATAAGCAGACCTGGTATTGTTCCAAACGAAATATTTTTCATCAATAAAGGAATTATCAGAGTTTTAATTACCGATAACGAAGGAACTGAACACACGATACATTTTGCTTTAGAGAACCAATTTATTGCGGACTACTCAAACTTCATACAGAAGCAACCATCTATTTATAGTTTACAGACTTTGGAAGATACACAAGTTGTTATATTGCCACGTTCTACTATTGAATGGGGTTACAAAAACTTAGCAGACGGACAAAAACTGGGGCGACTGATTGCAGAATTTTACTTTATTTACCAGGACGATCGCATAAAAAATACATATGTTAGAACACATAAACAACGCTACGATAGTATAACAGATGTTTTTCCAAACATTCACAACAGGGTTCCACAACATATGATAGCTTCTTATCTAGGCATCACACCCATACATTTAAGCCGACTAAAAAAAGCTGAAATAGAAAAAATATAAACATTTGTTATCGTTTGGTACTCGCAGACTAACCGAATTTTGCCTTATAATTTTAACTTAATTGTAATGGCAAAGATAATTCTCGCTTCTATATTGATGTTGCTTAGTACAAAAGCAACTGTTTTAGCTCAAGACAATGCAGCTAATTCTTTTAAGACTAAAAAATATGACACATCTACTAATCTTGTAGTTTGGCCCAAAGAATTTAATCCTGCAAAAGCTAAGTGGTATGTTTACAACGAAATTGAAATCGATGCCAAACCAGAAGTGGTTTGGAATATTTTAATTGATGCCAAAAAATGGCATACTTTTTATAAAGGCGTAGAAAGTCCGGTCGAATATTTAGACACTACTGCAACAACTTTAAGAAATGCATTGGCTTTTAAAATGCATACAATGGGTCTGCATCTGGAGCCTGTAATTAAAGAATTTGTAATTAATGAACGAATGGCGTGGGAAGTGCGTAGGGGGAATCTAAAAGCCTATCACGCATGGGTAATTGTGCCAACAGACAATGGTTGCAGGCTGATAACTCCAGAAGTCCAAAATGGGTTTTTGACATTTTTACAAAAAGTATTTCAGCCTAATAAACTACTTATTCTTCACCAACATTGGCTTGAAGTAATTAAAGAAAGAGCAGAAGAAACAACACCTCAACTTACTGAAATGGAAAAAACTAAAATGAAAAATATTTTGAATTCATCTTTGATGAAATTTAATGGTACGGTAAGTTATTTATCTGAAACACATCTTAATTTCAGGCCAGCGCCAGAAAAATGGACAATCGCTGAATGCATAGAACATATATCATTAGCAGAGTTGGAATTTCCAAACATTTTGGAAAGAGAAATGCAAAAACCTGCAAACCCTTCTTCGAGAAGCAAGATTTGTATCGAGGATGATGAAATACAACCAAAAATGACTAGTAGAAAATGGAAAGCTAAAAGTCCTGAAAAATTTAAGCCTTCAAATAAATTTTCGAATCCAAAAGAAGTAATAACAGCTGTTCAGATTCAACGAAGTAGAACAATTATTTATATTGAAACAACTAAAGATGATTTAAGAAATCATTACTGGAAGCATCCACTTATAGGTGAAATTGACCTGTATCAAACATTGTTATTGATGTCTGCTCATTTAGAACGGCACATTGCCCAAATAGAAAACATTAAATCATCTGACGGATTTCCAAAATATTTGTAAATAATTATGAAAGAATATATTATAATCACAGGAGCTAGTTCAGGTATTGGATACGAAATGGCAAAACAACTTGCATCAAAAAAAATCAATTTGATTCTGGTTGCAAGAAGTGAAGAAAAACTAATAAAACTTCAACAAGAGTTAATAAATCAATCAAAAGTTGATGTGGAATATTTGTTGTATGATTTATCAGAGCCGAATTCTGCACAAGATTTATATGACCAAGTCAAAGAAAGAAACTATGTAGTAGCAGGCTTGATTAACAATGCAGGTTTTGGCGACTATGGAAAATTTACAGACATGTCTTTGAAAAAAGCTGAAAAGATGATTGCCGTTAATATTACAACATTGGTTGGATTAACGAGGTTATTTGGTGCTGATATGATAAAAAAAGGAAAAGGGAGAATTATGAATGTAGCCTCGCTTCTTTCATTTCTGCCGTTTCCGTATTATTCAGTTTATTCCGCAACAAAAAGTTTTGTATTGGCTTTTACAGAAACAGTTTCTGCTGAAATGCAAGGAACAGGAGTAATTGTAACGGCACTTTGCCCAGGAACGGTGGATACACCTTTTCACACAGACAAAATGCGGCAAACCAATGCAATGATTGCCAATAAACCAATGCAAGTAGAGGTTGTTGCCAAAGTAGGAGTCAAATTATTTTTGAATGGGAAAGGCAAAAAAATTGTTGGGTTTATGAATTGGATTTTGAGTAACCTGCCAAGAGTAACACCAGATAAATTGATGATGAAAATTAAAAAGCATTTAGCAAGTTTTAAAAATGGAAATTAATTAAGTTCATTAAAATATGCCTGATATTTAAAGACTTTCAAGTTTAAAATCGAATGAAATATTACCAAATATATTAAACCACTTCTGCTAATAAGGTACTGACAAAAGCATGGCTGAAGTACAAACTTCAGCTTTTGTGCTTCAAATGAAATTTTGTAAATTTAACTGAAATGCTTCGATTTTTCTGCCTTCTTCAATACCCTGAACGATGAATGCATCACAACCATTTGTGGATTCAGAATTGCCCCTTCAAATTAACTCTATGCTTCTTTGCAAGGATAAAATAATTTAATGGGTATAAAGTTCGATTTAACCGATTATCTTCCGTTGATTACTTTAGTGAAAAACAGTCTTTTTTTAAAAATAGATATATAATTTGAAAAAACATTCTATTAAAAGGGGAAATATTTGTTACTCTTCTATGTATTTGGAATCAGGTCATTCGTCAACTTATTAGCCGATTATAAAACTTACCCCGGTAACCCAACCCCAGTGGGGAAAAATGTCCGTCAGCCAGATGCTGGCACATTGCAATGTTTCCTATGAGTAAGTGTATGAACCGGGTAAATATAAGCCAGCCCCGGCGTTTATGAAATTCATCCTGAAACTATTTGTAAAAAGTTACATAGTTTCTGAAAATCCGTATAAGCATGACAGCCAGACGGCGCCTGATTTTAAGATCACCACGGATAAAAATTTTGAAGAAGAGCGGAACCGGCTGATTAATTTTATCGAAAAAACGTCTTCTCTTGGCACAGCATATTTCGACGGGAAGGAATCCCATTCATTTGGAAAATTATCTTCTACAGAATGGAACAATATGTTTTATAAACACCTCGACCATCACTTTCGGCAGTTTGGTGTATAAATCAGTAATATTCACTGAATTTTTATACTTCTAAAGGGGCAGTATTTTGTTCCGGCTGTTGAAAAATTATATAGTTGTTTAATCTTTCCTTGCCTGTACTGTCAAAGCATAAACAGAAGTTAGATTTTACGTTTAATCCTGAATTTTTGCAACAATCAGTCATTGTGCTTGTTACATGACAAAATAAAATTTTATGCAAAGGAATTTATTCTCCATGCTGATTGCCGCCTCTTTAAGTTCTTTATTACTGGTTTCATGCGGTGGTGAAGCAGAAAAAACTGCCGAGGCCACAACAGAAACAGTTTCTGAAATGCCCAAAGAAGATACAACAGCTGTTGCTGCACCGGCACCAAAAGATGTTGTTGACATTGCCATTGGATCTGCAGACCATTCCACACTGGTTGCTGCCGTAACTGCAGCCGGCCTGGTTGAAACACTCAAAGGCGCCGGTCCGTTTACGATTTTTGCGCCAACAAACGCTGCTTTTGCTGCATTGCCAGCAGGAACGGTTGATGGTTTGCTGAAGCCTGAAAGCAAAGCCAAACTCACAGGCATTTTAACATACCACGTTGTTGCTGGTGCAGTAAAAGCTGCCGACTTAACAGATGGCCAGAAAGTAAAAACCTTGCAAGGTGAAGAACTTACTGTTTCCATTAAAGATGGTAAAGTAATGATCAACGGTGCTAATGTAACTGCAGCTGACCTCACTGGCAGCAATGGTGTGATACATGTAGTTGATGCCGTACTGATGCCTAAAAAATAATGTAAATCTACTTTCTTAGCGGTTAGCCGTAACCGCTAAGAAAGTAGATCATTTAAACAAGCCCCGCCGTATCTGTATTAGGTTCACCCTTCTTAATGGGTTGCTTTTTCCAATAAGTCAGACTTCTCCAGACCCATTCCAGCGGCCCGAATCGGAAATATCTCAGCCAGATATGGCTCCAGATTATTTGTATGGTCCACACTATCCCTACATAGATGTATAATTCATGCCTTTCCAGCTTGCCAAAATAGCCAAGCCCGCATCCATAAAAAAAGATAGCCCCAATCAGTGATTGCATAAGGTAATTAGTGAATGCCATTTGTCCCACAGGCCTGAATAAATTGAAGAACCATTTAAAAGCGCCTGATTTAAATAATAACATCGCAAATCCAAATAATCCCAAAGACCGGCACATTCTTGCCAACTGGTATGGATCAAAGGATACGTTTTTGGCAAATTCAAACCTGCTGAATTTATTTTGAATAATATTCTCCATACTTAGGTAGGATAGCAATAGCCCCAGCCCTAAGCCACCGATGAATAAAAGCCAGTATAGTTTTGAGGGTGCATTCCCCAGTAATACACCATTCTTATAAAAGGCCATACCCATGAACATAAAGATCAAAATATCCCAAAGCCCGAAATACACATAGTACATATGCACATGGGCACTTTTCTCACTTTGAACTTTATATACCGATTCATAATTACCGGTCATATACATGATCTCTTTTTCTGCAACTTTAAGCTTAGATTCCTGCGATGATTTTTCTCTGAATCCGGTCATTTCATCAAGCGCATCTTTTTGTAATGCGGTCAGTTTGGAAACAGTTGTATCTATTCGCGCAACAGCCTCGCCTTTTGAAATTATGTTTTTATTGTCATACAGATTTTTGTTGTCCCTTGCAGTCATTAATACGAGGCTTACAAAAGACAGTACCAGCAAGGTTTTTGCCGGCAAGCGGTAGAAAACAAAAAGCATCATTCCGCATAAGGCATAATGAAACAAAATATCCCAGAACCAAAGCAAAACGAATGCATTGAAAAGGCCAAATGCCAGCAACCACATTTGCCTCCTGAAGAAATAAATTGCCGGCATCATACCATCCATTCTTTTTTCAAGACGGGTAATAAACAGGATCATTCCTGCTCCGAATAGCATAGAGAAGAAAGCCCTTTGTGTTCCGGCAAAGATCCAGTCAATGGCATACCAGGTTTGATAGTTTACGCCGGTTTCGTTATAAATGGAAGGATCTGATGCCTGTATCTCGGGAAGCCCGAAACCGGGAATATTCATCAGTAAAATACCGAGGATGGCAATTCCTCTTAGTGCATCTAAAATAATAATACGTTCGGATTGGGCCACAGGTGCTCCTGCAACCAGGTTGGTTGAAGACATGTTGGTTGGTTTGAGTATGAAAAATCTTAGCGGAGCGTTGGTAGCGTATTCAGATATACGGTTGATTTAAGGTATGATTAAAAATGGAAAAGTAAGCGGTGAATTTTTCACTCACCGCTTAACCCCTGAAAATTTCCGATGTTTTTTATTCACCAGCAGCTTCCCGGTTTCCATTTTTCCCCCTGTTTCTGTGCAGGGCGCCATCCATTTTTACAATCTTAGGCGTGAATTTTCCAACTACATCTACCAATGATCGCTGGCTTTGCATTACTTCATTGATGTCTTTGTAAGCAAATGGAGATTCATCCAAACCGCCGCCCAATAGTTTCACACCAAATTTATTCAGCTCATCTCTGAATTGTATTTCGGATATGGAAACCATCGCCCGGGAGCGGCTCATCTTTCTGCCTGCACCATGGGATGCTGAGTTAACGGCTGCAGCTTCCCCTTTCCCTTTAACGATGAATCCATCTGCCGTCATACTGCCTGGTATAATACCCAGCACATCTTTCCCAGCAGGTGTTGCTCCTTTACGGTGAACTATCACATCCTTGCCTTCCCATTTTTCCTTCCAGGCAAAATTGTGGTGGTTCTCCACCATTTGCAAAGGCCTGCGCCCCATTTGCTTTGCAATTTTTCCATGGATGATATGGTGGCAGGCAGAGGCATAATCACCTGCGAGGTTCATGGCATGCCAGTACTCAATGCCGGCTTCTTCATGCAGGTTCAGCCAGGCCAGGTTTTTTGCATCCTGTGGTAAATGCCTTTGACTGATCGCAATCTTCGTGTAGTGATTGGCGATATTAGCGCCGAGGCCCCTGGATCCGGAATGGGTCAGGAAACCCAGGTAAAACCCTGCTTCAACACCCAAAACAGCATCCTTTTCGCCAATTTCCACGATGCCAAATTCGGCAAAATGATTCCCTGATCCGGATGATCCTAATTGTTTCCATACCCGGCCATGCATTTTTTTAAGCAAGGGCAGCTGGTAAAACAGTTCGTTATCCATCACTTCATGATCTGCTGCCTGCTCAAACTGCGCGCCGCTTCCAAACAAGGTGGCTTCCTGCAACTCCCTGGTGAAATAAGCCTCCCTTGAATGCAGTTCCTTTGGATCGATGTCGAATATGCTCAGGCACATCCTGCAGCCAATATCCACGCCTACGCCATAAGGTATTACGGCATTTTCTGTTGCCAGCACACCGCCTATCGGCAGCCCATACCCGCTATGGGCATCGGGCATCAACGCACCGGCTACACTGATCGGCAACTTGGCTGCCTGGTACATCTGGTGCATGGCCCCTTCTTCAATATGCTCCTGTCCGAACACATTGAATGCTATGCCCTGTTGATTTAAAGATATTTCAGCACCTTCTGCTTTTTTCTTCGGTAACAGTTGCATGGCTATCAATCCAAACACCGCATCATTTTCATATTCCACCGGAGAGGCCAGTATTTTTTTCAATAGTTCCATAACTTCTTCCTTTCCGTGATGCTTGTATTCTTTTTGCATCACATTCATGGCTATGCTTATCACTGGTCCTTCCGGAAAGCCGATAGCCCTTAATTCTTTTCCTGTTAATTTTAATTTGCTCATACATAACCTCGCTTGCTGTTATTATTTTTTTAAACTACCGATTAATTATCAGTTAATTTCTGAGGCAGAAAGATCTGTTTTAATTGCTCGATCAAGGCTCCATTACCGCTCACACTGATATTGCTGATCTTCTCGGCGATCTTTTCCACGTATTCCATTTCCTTCAGCTTCCACAACATGGTATTGTCTTCCATGAGTTTGGCAGTATTTAATAAACTACGGGTACTGGCAGTTTCTTCCCTGCGCATGATGGTATTTGCCTGAGCTTTTTTCTCCGCGATCAATACCTGGTTCATGATCTCTTTTACATCGCCGGGTAAAACAATATCCCGGATACCAAAATCACTGACATCCATACCAAGTTCCTTAGCTTTTTCCTTTACACGTGCCAAAATAAAAGGCACAATACTGTCTTTTTTCTCCAGTACCTCATCGAAACTGAAACCGGCAACATATTCGCGCAGGGATAATTGAAAAGCAACATACAATTGTTTGTCGTAATCCTTGTTGTCTAACAAGGCTTTTTCAATATCAACCACTTTATACCGGGCCCATGCATTGATACGTAATGCAGCTTTGTCTTTGGTCAGTATTTCCTGTCCGTTTATTTCCAGTTGCTGCTGGCGGGTATCTGCTTTACCTACCAGGATGGGAATACTATTCTTCCACCAATAGTATGCGCCTGGCTCAAGCACTTTTTCAAATTTACCATCAACAAACAGAACGGCTTTTTCATAACTCTGAACCTCATACATTCTTACCCATGCATTCAATGGGGGCCTGGAAAGCATTGCCCTGTCGATATTGTCAGGGATCCCGATCTTGCTGATATCCGCACGAATAAAATCATAACGGTTAACAGATTTCCAGAAACTGTACCGGCCTGCAGTCAAAATGGTTTTTAATAGACCATTTTCATATTGCATAACGATCTCATTGTCTTTTACCTCAACCAATTGGAGATATTCGGCGAGCAAACTGTCCTGTAAAAGTATATTCAACTCTACAGGCGCTTTGAACGGCTGGGTCATATCAAAAAGATATACCAGTTCATTTTTCCAAAACCAGTAATTTCCTTCGACCAGCATTTTTCTGTAGGCTCCGTTTCTGAAGACCAAACCCACCTGGTAAGGGTTTATTTTTACTCTTTTCATTTTACTTTCATTTTTTACCCGGTGCCTGTTTGCGGGTTTGTTCCTGTCAGGCTAATCGGGTTTGTTTCAAAATTTATTAAAGTCAGGTTTACCCGCCGCCTGCTTACGGCGGAGTTTGAATGGCATTTGTCGGAATTAAACTATGTCTCCGGTCTTACTTTATGATACGCATATCACAAGGGTTTATGGATGTTTTGTTTAATTACTCCTTCTGGCAATCAAAACTTCAGGGCTGATTGCTGGTTAGCTTTCATTTTTCGGTTCAGTCCGTTCAATGATCGCAGGCAGGTATCCCTGGCTTTATTTGTCTGGTCATCATTTTTTGCGAAGCGATGTACTTCTTTCTCTACATTATCAGTGTAGTGCTCTAACCACCTGAGCTATCCTGCTTTCGCAGGAGCGGGAGTCGAACCCGCGGCCTTTACGGAACTGTTGCTCTTCCTATTGAGCTAACCGGCTGCAAACCGGTGAGGACTCGAACCTCAACACACAGTGCTGGTGATATATGTACCATTTAAACAACAGCATACAGATAGCTATGGCGTCTGCACTGCGATGTTCTTTAAACATCCGCCTGGTTTGTTTTAAACAGGCATATATCATCTTGCCGTTGGGCAAGCTTTTCTTACTTCCTTATTCCTTTCTGGAATTGCGGGAAGCGTTGATCTTATTTTCATTTTTAATTCTGATGTACTTTATGTTGCCTGAAACCTATCAGTTCCCTTTCTTTTTGCTCTTCCGGTTTTTCATGCGGATTTGCAATTTCAGCGATGGTCATGGGCCGGTCTATTTTATGGCTAAAACCAAAGTGTTCACTTAACTTTTGCGCTTTGCCTATTCTGAGTTTCCCAAACTCATACCTTGCTATCAATCTTCCTTTTCTCAACAGAGCCTGGTCTATGGAGGTAAGGTCGCTGTTGAAAGTGCAGATCAGCTGTACATTCAGGAAATCCGATAACAATCCATCCGAAATATTCAGGAGGTTGGATACCGAAGAACTGCTGTTATATCTTCTGTCCATGATGATATTTTCTGCATCTTCAATGATCAGCACCGTATTGGGGTTATCGATCAGCAGCTCAATAAAATCAGGATTCATCAGATTTCCGGCAACAGAAGGCGATAAAAACAGTACCCGCTTTTTGATCTTACCTACCAGGTACCGCAGATAAGATGTTTTTCCAGTACCGGGTAACCCGTGCAGTAATACGATCCCTTTGTCGCTTTTCTGATTCATCCGCTTTCTGATCAGTTCATCCACAGCAATGAAGTCGTCCTCATAAAAAAGGTCAAGGTCGATTTTGGTCCTTTTCACTTCCATGGCTTTAAGTTCCAGTGAACCCCGGTTCTGTACAATCAGGTTGATCTCCAGCGGTTGTCGCCTTTGTTTTTCCTTAAATGGGATCACCAACGCTTTGATGGCTTCTGCAAAATCCGACTGATTTCCGTCATAGAGTATTTCACAGTAATGATAGTGCAGTTCCAGTACGCACTGATTATCCATGATGATCAGTGTCTTACCGAATTGGAATTTTTTATCCATGCGCTTATACCAGTTCGACTGGTGAATATTCCTGATATTGCCTGCGAAATGCTCTTTGATGGCGGCAAATGCTTTCACTCCATCGATCTCCCCAATAAAACTAATGCTCGGAAGCAGGTTAAAATTGAACAGGAAGAGCATCTTCGAATCAATATATGATTCTGAGAAAACATTGTTTGCACTGATTATTTTCTGATTAAATAAGTTGTCCATTTTTTTTCATTTTTCTTTCTCAATTATGCTGTTATCTATTGCACTATTTTATTGGCGCAACTGGAGCTGGCAAATGCATCCGGTTTCATTTTGAAGGCAAATCCCATTCCCATGATATAGCCCATGGCTTCTTTTAAGGCATCGTTACTTTTGAAGCCCGGGTTAGTGTTGATATCCACATGCAGTTCAAGGGCAACATTGTGCCTGGAAATGGTGTCGCATAAGTTATAGGCCACTTCAATGGTTTTTACAACTTCCACTAACATCCTTTCCCTGATCTTCATTTTTTGTCTGGTTTCTGACTGTTGTATGTACATGAAACCGCCTTTCCCTTTTCTGAGGAAAACAATCACCGTGGCAAACTCCGTGGTGCTGCCTTTCACCTGGCTGTCCGTTCCGATGCAAACTTTCAACTCATGTCCGGAAGCCGTTTCACGGGCAAGTACCTGGTCTATTTCTTCAGAAATATGTAACCTTACGGCATCGCCTTGTAATTTTCTCCATTGTTGATTGACCTGTCTCATGTCATTTGTTTTAGTTTTACCTGTGGTACCTTCAGGAATTGAACCTGGATCTCCGGGATTTCACTCCGGCGCATAAACCATTCTGCCAAGGCACCATATTGGCGGATAAAGAAAGGCTCGAACTTTCAACCTGCGGCTTAACAAACCGTTGCTCTGCCATTGAGCTATCTATCCTTAGTTGTCCCGGTGCGATTCGAACGCACAACCCCCCGATTAAAAGTCGGGTGCATCTTACCCTTGAGCTTCGAGACATTTTGCCGGCTTAGAAAGATTCGAACTTTCATCTCTTCATCCGTAGTGAAGCATTCTTTTCCATTGAACTATAAGCCAATCTATACAAGCCACTGATTCATGCCGCGAGATCACCGTTGCGTGCTTAGCTGTAATCACAAATACAATTTTTACATGTGATCTGTACGGGATTTGAACCCATATTGCAGGAATGAAAATCCTGAGTCCTTGCCGTTTAGACGAACAGATCAATAAGAAAAATAAAAAGCCCGGTCGCAAAACGACCGGGCTTCCTTTCCAAGGCACAGTTAGTACCTTATGTATGAATATATTCCGGTCGATTATACATTCTCTCACGCTCATTCGCAAAAAATGACATGCTTTTTTTTATCTGTACATAGCAATCCCTGCGGAATGATATAAAGTAATCATGCTGCTTTGTTAATTGCGTATGTTGAGTTTTTATCGGCATTTTTATTTCCTGGTTTTTAATGATTTAGTTTGTGTTGATAATTCACAGCCTCAATTTAATGATATTGTTTTTTTTATTAATCGGTTCTTACAGGCATAAAAAAACCCGCAATCTCTTGCGGGGCCTGTATTTCATTGAATTCGTTTTATTACTTATTCTGTAGACATACATACACCGCAGGGGGAATAATCGCCAAAGCGACTAAAGCCGTTCACTGTTTCAATATTTATTAGTTTGTGTTGCATATATTTTTTCAATTGCTGTGAAAAGTTGAATTTAGTTTTTGATCATTCCAAATTTTAGTGAAAATATTTTTATTATTTTATTTTCTACTTATTTAATTAATTCCAACATGTTTTAATGAGTACAAAGAAAAGTACAAATCATTATCTCTGCGGCCCTCCGTTTATCCTCAGCGGCTCTATGTGGGCCTGTTTGTTAATTTCAGTCACTTAGTCATTTTATTTGGAAAATCAGTTGAAACTTAAAGAATAATTTCCATGCCTTCTTTAGCCAGTTCAAATTCAAATGAATATGCTGTATTCTTTTTTAAATCCTCAAGCATCTCTTCAAGTTCCTTATCAGAATGACCTGGGTCATGATGCCCCAGTAAAAGATGTTTGACCCCGGTTCTGGCAGCAAATCTTAAAGTGTCTTCCATGGAGGAATGTCCCCAGCCTTTTCTTTTTGCATATTCCGGCACGGTATATTGTGCATCATGTAATAACAGGTCAACACCATGGGCAAGGTCATAGCCGGAGATCCAGGAAGGGTCGGTTGCTAAGCCATGAATGCCAAGTGCCGGTTCATGATCCGGGATATATGTGAAAGACTTATTGTTTTCCAGCAACCTGTATCCAACGGTTGGACCTGGATGTATGACATAATAAGAACTGATCTGAAATGGCCCGATTTCAAATGTGCTGTTATTGATTTCGTGTAAATGAAGTTGGCAGGGAAGTTCGCGAAGGTATACCGGAAAAAGAGGGGGTGAAAGATATATGCCCAATCGTGCCTGTAATGTCTGGCTGCTGCTGGCAGGGCCCCAGATATGCACTTCCATTTCCGGATCAAACAGGGGTTTGAAAAAACCGAGTCCCTGGATATGATCCATATGCAAATGTGTAAGTAAAATATCCAGCCGATTATGCATTGGCTTTTCCATATTGTTAGCATTGCGCATGCCTGAACCGGCATCCAACAGGAGTTGCCATCCCTGGGCACTCACAGATGTGCAGGATGTATTACCGCCATACTTTTTAATTTCGGGTCCGGTCGTGGGTATGGAGCCGCGACTTCCCCAGATGGTAATTTTCATTCTTTATTAGTATCCCAGAATAAAGCAACAGCCCCTATGAACCTGGATGGCCTTCCCATAATCGGATAAGACGTAACGGAAATCTTTTCAATTTTCCCACTCAGGCTTTCAATATAAAATGTTTTATGATAAGGCTTCTGATGCATGATTGTTTTTACCAGTGGCAGATCCTCGGGTGATAACGGATTGCGGTTTTCATCTACGGGTTTAAAAATGGTCCCCCAAACGGCAACAGGCATTTCGCCGGTCTCTTCAAATCTTTTTCCCAGGATAAGTTCAGCCGGCTCATTATAATAGATGAGGTTGCCTGCAGTATCAGTAATGAAAACAGGCATCGAAAGGCAATCGGCCAGTTGCCTGTTCAGTATTATTTCAATTTCATGAGCGGCCATGGAACATTTTTTGTTGAGTAGTTTCGGTCATATTAAATATACACAATTAAACACAACATAAAAAAATCTCAGTTTATGAATTTTGTAGATATTCAGGTTTTCCTCTGTTCCTTGCCAACGATCAAAGTTTCAAAAATTGCAGATTCCGTAATATTCATTATGCATTACAATGATATCAGCAACAACAAAACCTGGCGAACCTAAGTCAATGAATTTTATCGTATCACCTGTTTAATGCATTCTTCATGGTCTAAAGAATGATGAACGGTTGTTTTCACTGACTATTAATCAACTAATAGAGGATTGTTGTTAATTTTCTGAATACTTTTAAAGTAAGATTTTAAACGTAAAATAGAAAGTCATGACTCATTCATACCGGCAGCCAAATTTTTATAAATTCATTCTCTCACTTTTCTTATTCAGCACCAATATTTCAACCGCACAGCTGCTGCATTTACCAGACGGAGGTACAAATCTTATTTCCAACGCCGGCAGAAGAGTAGGGGTAACCGATATAGAAATACATTGGGTTGCTCCTGGTGTAAAGGGGCGGGAAGGGAAAATTTGGGGAACGGATATCGCGCCTTACGGATTTACAGTTCTGGGTTATGGTTCCAACGTGCAATCACCCTGGCGTGCTGGTGCAAATGAAAGTACAACAATGTCTTTTTCCACCGATGTGCTGATCAATGGAAAACCATTGGCTGCGGGTAAATATGGATTTTTTATTGCGCTATATCCGGATTCTTCCGTTTTGATATTTAATAAGAACACCGGGGGCTGGGGCAGCTACTTTTATAACAGCAACCTGGATGTACTTCGGGTTTCTACTATCCAGCAAAAAGACCGGAAAGAAAGCAAAGAGCGGCTGGAATATACATTTGCCAAACATACGGACCGGTCTGTGGAAATTGCCCTCGAATGGGAGAAGTGGCGCATACCCTTTACAGTTAGTACAGACCTGAAAGCCACAACATTAGCCTCCATCCGCACCCAAATGAGCGGCGAAATGGGCTTTGATCCGCCCAGCCTGGAAGCGGCTGCTGCCTGGTGCCTGCAAAATGAGGTCAATTATGATGAAGCTTTGAACTGGATCAATTCTGCTGTTGATCCTTCACTTGGCGGGGTACAATCTTTCAGGGCTCTTTCCACCAAAGCTGGTTTGCTTGGAAAGCTGAATAAAAATGCGGAATCCGATAAGCTAATGCAAACAGCTGTGGATAATGCAACTGTGAATGAACTGCATGCTTATGGGCGGCAACTGCTTTCTCAAAAGAAGACAGCAGAAGCGATGGCTGTGTTTCAGAAAAATTACACTAAGTACAAAGGCTCCTGGCCAACCAATGTGGGAATGATGCGGGGCTATTCAGCAATCGGTGATCTGAAAAAAGCGCTTGAACACGCAAAGCTTGCCCTTGCCCAGGCGCCGGATGAGCAAAACCGGAAAGCTTTGGAACAGGCAGTGAAGACATTGAGCGAGGGGAAGCCTTTGTAAAACTCAGCCCTTCTTTTGTTGCTTGAAGGTTAACACTTACTTTGCAGGTATGAACAGAATGATTTCATTTATCCTGCTGGTAATTTTTTCTTCCTGTAGTTCTACAAAGGTTTTACACAACAACCAGGCAGCTTTCTGGCAATCGCTTCAATCACTATGCGGTCAGGCTTATGAAGGCACAGTTATTGCCGCTCCTGCAACAGACACCACTTTTAAAAACAAGACTCTCCTCATGCATGTGCGGGCTTGTGAAGACAGCCGCATCCGTGTTCCCTTCATGGTTGGAGAAGACAGGTCCAGGACATGGGTTTTTACAAAAACCGGCAAAGGCCTCCAATTGCAGCACGATCACCGTCACCGTGAAGGAAGCGCAGACAGTATAACTTTCTATGGCGGACATACATCCAATTCCGGAACGGCTACGGCGCAATATTTCCCGGCAGACGAACAAACCGTAAAGATGTTGCCCCTGGCCGGAGCCAATATCTGGTGGGTTGAAATAGTACCCGGAAAACACTTCACCTATAACCTGCGCCGCCTTGGTACCGACCGCCTGTTCAGCATCAGATTTGACCTGACCAAACCTGTTGCCGTTCCCGCCGCTCCCTGGGGCTGGAAGGATTAATTTATTTCTTTGTGATCTGCTTTCTTTGCGATTAAGTATTGCTTAATAATATTTATATTTCAGTCATAAATCATCATTTTCATGTCAAGAATATTCATTTTATCCATTATCTTTTTTTCGTTTTTCTTTTCCATATCCGCCCAATCCAAAAAAGATATCGATACTACTGATTACAATGCCTTTTTCAAACCTGTAAAATGGCGCTCCATCGGTCCTTTCCGCGGTGGCAGATCCGTTACGGCATCCGGTGTTGTGGGCGATATCACTACCTATTATATGGGTACCACGGGCGGTGGTTTGTGGAAAACATCGGATATGGGAATCAGCTGGGGTAATATTTCTGATGGATATTTTAAAACAGGTTCCGTAGGCGCCATTGCCGTTGCTGAAAGTGATCCTAATGTAGTCTATGTAGGTATGGGGGAACACGCCGTTAGGGGTGTGATGACACATCATGGTGACGGAATGTACAAATCTACAGATGCAGGAAAGACCTGGAAAAAGATCGGGCTCGATCTGACTCAGCATATTGCCCGTATCATTGTTCATCCTAAAGACCCCAATGTGGTTTATGTTGCAGCCCAGGGGGCGCTTTATAGTAAATCAACCCAGCGCGGTATCTATAAATCAACCGATGGGGGAGTAACCTGGAAAAATGTTTTGTATGTGGATGATAAGACCGGTTGCATTGAATTATCGATGGACATGAATAACCCGCGCATCATGTACGCAGCCATGTGGGAAGGCGGACGTTTGCCCTGGAAGGTCATCAGTGGCGGACCCGGAAGTGGTTTATATAAGTCAACCGACAGCGGAGAAAGCTGGGTGAAACTCCAGGAAGGATTACCTAAGGAAATGGGTAAGATGTCCATTGCCGTTAGTCGTTCCAATCCGGAAAAAGTTTATGCGCTGATTGAAAGTGATTCACAAAAAGAAGCAGGTGGATTGTTTGTATCTGAAGATGCCGGAAAGAGCTGGTCGCAGGTTACCAACGACCATCGCCTTGTTCAGCGTGCATGGTATTATATTGAATTGTTTATTGATCCGCGGAATGAAAATACCATTTATGTGCTGAGTGCACCCGCACTCCGTTCAAAAGACGGTGGTAAAACCTGGGAAAATTTGGATACCCAGCATGGCGATCACCATGATCTCTGGATAAATCCTAATAATCCCAATAACATGATCCTTGCCGATGATGGCGGTGCGGTGATCACCATGAACCAGGGAAAAACATGGAGTACTCAAACCAATATGCCTACGGCGCAGATCTATCGCATTAATACCGATAACCAGTTTCCTTACCGCATTTATGGCGGACAGCAGGATAATACCTCTGTATCCATTGCACACCGGGAACTGGGCAGCGGTGGTATCGGTACATCCAGCTGGACCTCATCCGCCGGTGGCGAAAGCGCCTTCCTCGCTTTCAATCCGGATTCGCCCAGGTATGTGATGGGCGGCAGTTATCTCGGAACCATAGAATTGCTGGATACAAAATCAACGGGCAGCACCAATGTAATGGCGGCCCCGATCCAGTACCTGGGCCGTGATGCAAAAGACATGAAGTACCGTTTCAACTGGAATGCACCGATCATCTGGTCGAAGCACGAACCAAATACTTTCTATCATGGTTCACAACATGTTTTGCGTACCCGAGATTTGGGTAAGACCTGGACAGAAGCATCGCCTGACCTTACCCGTAATGAAAAGGACAAGCAGGGAAAAGGCGGCGGCCCTTATACCAATGAAGCAGTAGGTGCGGAGAATTATGGTACACTGAGCTATATCATGGAATCTCCGCATGAGAAAGGAGTGATCTGGACCGGCAGTGATGACGGTTATGTATACCTGACAAGGGATAATGGTCAGAAATGGACCAATGTTACCCCTGCAGGTTTACAGGAATGCCTGATCAACGCTATTGAAGTTTCGCCGCACGATAAGGCAACGGCATATATTGCCACAACACGGTATAAGTTCAATGATCATACTCCCGGTTTATATAAGACTACTGATTATGGTAAAACCTGGGTTAAGATAACCAATGGCATCCCCAATAATGCATTTACCCGGGTGGTACGTGAAGACGAACTTCGCAAGGACTTATTATTCGCAGGAACAGAAATTGGCCTCTTTGTTTCCTGGAACGGCGGAAAAGACTGGTCTGCATTTCAATTGAACCTTCCCATAACGCCGATTACGGACCTTAAGATCCATAAAGGCGACCTGATCGCTGCCACATCAGGCCGGTCGTTCTGGATACTTGATGATATCAGCCTTTTGCGCCAGTACAAAAAAAGCATTGATTCCTTCACCGTTTTTCAGCCGGAGGATACTTACCTGGTAAATGCATACAGCGAATTGAACCAGTCAAATCCTGACTTTGATGGCACAAGTAAATTTAACGGTGTAAATCCCGCAACAGGCGCTGTGCTTTACTATCATTTGCCTGATCTTAAGGCCGATGAACAGGTTGAGCTGGAGATCAAAGATGCTGAAGGCAAACTGGTAAGACGAGTTAGTTCCAAGCGCGACAGTCTTTACAAGCGATATGACGGCGGTCCGCGTCCTGAACCGCTTTTGTCAAAACACAAGGGGCTGAACCGTTTTGTGTGGGACCTTCGCCATGCAACTGTTCCGGGTGTTCCGGGTGTTTATATTGAAAGCAGTTATGCGGGCCATATCGCATCTCCCGGCACTTACAGTCTTACGCTCAAGGTTCGTGAAAAGCAATCTTCCACAAAGGCGGTGATCCTGCCAAACCCTTTGTATGAGACCACTCCGGCCAACTATGCCGAATACCATGCGCTGATGAGCAAAATGGAAAATGAGGTAACAGACATGCATAAACGCGTGAATACGCTATATGGCAAGCAGAAGCAGCTTGAAGATGTATTAACTTCCCTTCCGGCAGATGCTAAGTATCAAGCCTTGAAGAAGCAGGGTGATACATTGTTGAAACAGTTGAAAGCATGGGATGAAGATATGGTCCAGCGGAAATCAAAAGCTTATGACGATGTGGAAAATTTCCCCAATAAATTCACTGCCAATTATCTGTTCCTGATGAACCAGACCGAAAGCTCTATTCCACGGGTTAACCAGCCAAACCTCGACAGGTTAGCGGAATTGAATAAAGAATGGGCAGTCTTGAAAGCAAAATCTGATGATCTGATGGAAAAACAGATCCCGGCATTTAATAAAATGTTATGGGATGCGGGCATAGGGCCTATCTGGAAGAAGTAATTCCTTGTGTCCTTCGTTGCTTTGCGGTCAGACTTCGAATTCCCACACAGTTCGATACTCACCGATTTTTTCAACATAGGACAAAAAAGCATTGTAAAAGGAATCGCCCCCAATGGTAGCACTATCACCAATAACAAATAATTGCTCTTTGGCCCTGGTCATGGCAACATTCATACGCCGGTAATCTTTTAAAAACCCTATGTCACCGTCTTCATTGCTGCGTACCAGTGAAACAATGATGATCTCCTTTTCCTGTCCCTGGAAACTGTCGATCGTACTGATACGCATACCTGCAGGAAGCATTTCCTTTGCAGCAGTAACCTGCCCGGAATACGGGGAAATAAAAGCTGTTTTCTCCGGTTCCAGCTGTTCGCTCTCCATCAATTGGCGTGCAATATTCAATTCCCCTTCATTCTGCAGGCTGCTGCCGTCTTTTCCGGCCGTTTCGTTGAAACCAGAACCGGCAGTGTCAATGAACGTAATATGTGTACCCGTATTAAAAAGGTGTACAGCGGTTTGCAAAAGGCTGTTATAAAAGTACTCGCTGCTGAAACCTGCTATGGCTTCACGCATCCGGTATTGTATATCAAGGAGGAAAACAGGGAAGGGGCTTTCCGTTGCCACTTCAAGAATGGATTTTTGTAATCCTTTTTTAGCTGCTTCAAAACTCAGAACGGTAGGAGGCAATTGCCAGTGATCTCCCGCGAGCACGATCTTTTCCGCTAAGGGGAAAACACACCAGGCCAGTGGTTCGATACATTGCCCGGCTTCATCCATCACCAGGGTCTGGAAAGTAAATTTTTGGAGACTGGCATCGTATAATCCAATGGGTGTACCGGCAATAACGTCTGCTTCGGAAAATAGTTTTTCTTCGTTATAGGCCTGCAGTTTTTTGATATCAGACCGGATGGTTTTGACTTCTTTAAACAGCAGCGCTTTCTGTTCTCTCTCCGCTTTTCCAAAACTGCGTTTGTATTTCAAAGCCATGCGGCGGAACTCTTCGGCCCTTATCTTCAGTTGCTTGATCTCTTTTTGTTCCTTGCTGTTGGCCAGGCGCCCCTCCGGTGTGTGCGCAAAAATGGTTTCATCCACTTTGCTTGCATTGCCAACCCTTAATACTTTAACGCCTTGCCTGATGAGCTCTTTAGCAATATGGTCCACTGCCGTATTGCTGGGTGCCGTCACCAGTATTTTTTCTCCATTGGCAATGAGCAGTATAATGGATTCCACAAGGGTGGTGGTCTTTCCAGTTCCCGGCGGACCGTGAACAATGGTGAGTTTTACATTTTCTGTAATGGCCTTAACCGCTGACTACTGGCTCTCATTCAGTTGCTTGTTACGGTATTGCATAACCGCAGATGAAGTTCCGGCCTGATGTTTTGAAAATGCCTGGTCCCCGTGCAGCTGCTGAAATAATTTGAATAGCGGTTTGTTGTTTTCCAGCTCGTTCAGCACTTTTTTCATGATCCCCGTTGTGCGGGTATCGGGGGCGAGTTTGATACCAACGCCATTGTCTTCGATCCAGTCGGGAAAATCAGGGGCAAATAGCCTGAACTCACCAGCTTTTCCGTCGAGGCTTATTAAAATGCCTTTTATCGGTTCTTCGCCGGCACAAAAACATTCAATGGCTGCGCCGTCTTTAAAGAGATTGGTCTCCGTAGGAAAAGGTAAACGGAAACTGATCTCCGGGTAATCCGCATAGCCAAATGTCTTGCGGGTAATGGTTATGGGATGAAGGGCGAGTCCTTCGGCTTTAAGTGATTTAAGGCTGTGTTGTTCGTCTAAACGGAACCTTTGGGCCTGTTCTTTTTCTTCCAGGTCGATACAATCAATGAGCGTTTTAACGTAAGGATGCATGCGTGAAAATAGACCGAAAAAATGTAAACGCAATGGAGCTAAACCTGCAGGTTAAAGCTTATTCATAATACCCTTCACTCAAACCGAAAGATCTTTCCGGTGCATTATTTTCAATCTCATGAAATGCATTGGGGGAAAGACCTGTGAAATCTTTATAGTCCTTCGCCAGGTGCTGGTAATCGTGATAGTCACATTCCACTGCAATGCGAAGCCAGTCAAGTTCAGGACGGGAATTTTTCAGCCTGAAAGCCCGGTCAAACCTGATGATACGTGCATACAGCTTTGGGTTTACACCTGTTGTTTCTTTGAATTTTCTTTCCAGTTGTTTGGTGCTGAGGAAGGCATCTGCAGACAATTTTTCAATACTGATCTTACCGTTATTTTTTAAAAAATGGGAAAGCGTATCATCCATCCGTGATCTTGATTTTTTTTGTTTTCTGATCAACATACGGATAAATGTGTTTGCGGTTTCAATCATGGCAGAATAACTTTTTGCATGATGCAGCTGCTCATTCACTTCCCGCAAAGCGGAACTGAATATATTTTCTGCATCCATGTATTGATTGGTCAGTTCAGCAGCATGTATACCCGTCAGCCTGTACAATGCACCGGGGAAAAAAATGATCTGAAATACTAAAAAATTGTTTCCGATCATCCGGTTGGTCACTTCAGAAAATTGTCCGTATAAAACAACCGGGAGATTTTCCACGATCCTGCCGGAATTTTTATATTCCACTTTCTCCGTATCAAAAGGATAAAATGCAAGACAATGTTCCGGACGTGGAGGATAGGCTTTGAAAGGAACAGCCTGACCTTTATCAAAGTTCAGGTGCACAATCCTGTATAATTGTACAAATTCCTGTACCTCCGGTGCCGGTGTAAAGTCTTTGAGCAGCAATGCGACGTGGATTATGATAAATTATTAAGATACATAAATATTTACAATGTCAATGGCGGGCCTACCACTTTCATGCCATGTTCTGCATGAATCCGGTCCATTTCTGCTTCAGATGGGCGTTCTTTTAACTGATTCATAAAGGAAAAAAATTCCTCCATCTTTCCTGCCGGTTGCAGGAAGTAGATCATCCTGCCTTTGTCTGTCAGTTGTATCCAGGTATGCGGGATGTTCCTGGGCAGGAATATGGTTTGTCCGGTTTTGAGTATATGGGTTGCATTACCCACAACAAAACGGTATTCGCCTTCAATGACCGTAAAAATTTCATCCTGATGGAAGTGAACATGCAACATCGGGCCCACTTTCCCTAGTCCGGTGTAATCAAAAACAGAGAGTTGGCCGTCTGTATCTTTTGAAGATATTTTGAGGTCGTTGGGATGCAAGCCCAGAAATTTGATATCATCGCCAAACCTCGATTTTCCGGCATCTACAATAAAGGGTTCTTTACCGGAGCCGTTATTTTTTCGGGAGCCTGTTTCTTTGGAGATCGCCAGGCCTGGGATTGCCAGCAGGGATGTCAGGAGGAAATCTTTTCGCTTCATGGTATTTGTGTTTGAAGCGTAAAGATGCCATCGGGTTAAGTGGTTTTAGTGGTAAAAAATCGACATTTTCAGGAAACTCAGCATTTTTTTCTGTAGTAATTGTAAAGGTTTTGACTTTTTCTCAAAAATTCATTATTTTAAATAGCCTTTAGATGCCATTTATCAACGATAAACTTTTGCCATGTCATATCCAGCTTCTATCGACCAGTCTACTCTGCAGCAATGGGTAGCCGCCAAAATGGATCCTTCTGCTGTTGAAGAGAAGTTAAAAATGATGGGTTTAGATACAGAATCCATAACTTCTCAACTCAAGGTGTACAAACGTTTGTGCAATGCCAAAAAGCAGTTTATGGGATTTGTATTTATGGCCGTTGGCGCATTCCTGGGATTCGTCAGTTGTGTGCTCAGTCTTGTAAATCCGATCCCGGAGTTGTATAATGTTATTTTATTTGGCCTTACATCTGTTGCCATTATTGTGATCTTTATCGGCATGTATTGCGTTTTTGAATAACATGTCTCATCGAAATATTTGGTTCAAAGCCAAAAAGGTTTTCTAAACACCTCGCAGGACCAGCGACTATTATTTAATTGTGGTGATTTTCTCCAGATTCCGGCGCTTTACAACTTGATTGAAATCTTTAACCAGGCTGATGTATTTTTCATTATTTCGAATTATTTTAAAATTCAATAGCTGATTTCTTTCAGGAAACAATTTCTTAACATGATAAAACCCTGAAACATCTTTTTCTTTGGGCAATTTCGCTGCATGTCTTTTATTTTATTTATTGTTATCATCCTGTTTTTGCTTGCTATTGCCGATCTGATTGTCGGAGTCAGCAATGATGCCGTAAATTTCTTAAACTCGGCTATTGGAAGTAAAGTTGCATCCTTCCGGACTATAATAATGATAGCGTCCGCCGGAGTTATTATCGGGGCCATTTTTTCGAGTGGAATAATGGAAATTGCCCGTACCGGAATTTTCAGGCCACAGTATTTTACATTTGATATTGTGATGTGGATTTTTCTGGCAGTAATGATGACGGATATAGTGCTGCTAGATATATTTAATACGCTGGGACTGCCTACTTCAACAACAGTCTCCATTGTTTTTGAATTATTGGGTGCATCGATGGTCGCAGGTATACTGTTCACTATTGAAAAAGGTGAACCTGTTACTTCCATAATGAAGTATATCAATGCAGAAAGCGTCTTAACTATAATCTCCGGTATTTTTTTATCAATTGTTATTGCATTTACAATTGGAATTATCGTTCAGTACCTGAGCCGGCTGATCTTTACTTTTGATTATAAAAGCAGGCTTGAAAAGTACGGTAGTTTATATGCCGGTATGGGTATTACTGCCATAATTTATTTTTTATTGATTAAAGGGCTAAAGGGTACCACTATTATAACACCTGTGGTGGAAGAATGGGTTGCACATAATTCATGGCTGATTTTGGTCATTTTGTTTTTTACCGGTACCCTATTGTGTTTTTTGTTACAAAAAATTTTAAGTATTAACCCGCTTCGTATTGTAGTGCTCATGGGTACATTTTCGCTTGCCATGGCATTTGCCGGAAACGACCTGGTTAACTTTATCGGTGTACCGATTTCAGGTTTTCTGGCTTTTAAAAACTGGCAGTCAACAGGCATTCCTGCTGATCAGTTATATGAGGAATACCTGGCGAGTTCGGATGTGCTGGTTCCAAATTATATGCTGCTGATTGCAGGGGTTATTATGTCTGCAACATTATGGCTTAGTGCAAAAGCAAAAAAAGTAACTGAAACAGAAGTAAGCCTTGGTAGTCATAACGATGATGAAGAAAGGTTTCAGCCCAATAAAATTTCACGCAACATTGTTAAATCCTCTATGTTGTTAGCCAATATATTTTCAGTGATATTTCCAAAAGGACTCATCCGTTACTATGATATCAGTTTCGAAAAAAGTAAAATCAAGGAGGCTACACAAGTTCAAGATAAACCAGCTTTTGACCTGGTCCGGGCTTCAGCAAACCTGGTCATTGCCAGCATCATCATTGCTGCAGCTACCTCATTCAAACTGCCTTTATCAACAACATATGTTTCCTTCATGGTAGCGATGGGTACTTCACTGGCTGATAAGGCCTGGGGAAGGGAAAGCGCTGTGTACAGGGTGGCGGGGGTGCTAAGTGTTATAGGCGGATGGTTCATAACGGCAATTATTGCGTTTTGTTTATCGGCTTTTTTTGTTCTTATTCTTATTAAAGGCGGGCAAGTTGGTGCGATTGTTTTGATAGGCGTCGTCTTATTTTATATGATATTTTCACACCTGTATTTTGCCCGGAAAGTCAAAAAGGAAAAAGCAGAGCATTCGAGGTTGCAAATGCTTGCTAACTCCGATCTCGATATTTATTCCGGCAATAAGAAAATTGTAATCCAGAATCTTGCCGATGTTAACCTACATCTTCAGAAAATCATAGAAGCCTTACAGAATTATGATGAAGCTGCCATAACCGAAACATACAATGATTTATTGGAACTTGAGCAATACAGCTTCAAAATGAGATCTCAAACAATACGTTATATCAAGGGGTTATCTACAAAAGATATTAAATCTGCTGAAGTATTGTTATTTAGTAGCGATCTGATGGAAGACATGTTCTCTTCTGTTATAAAAATGGGTGAGGAGTGCCTGAACTATATACGAAATCTACATGAAATACCCGATGATGAATTTTTACACATTGTGGAGGATTTAAAATCAAAGATGGGCGCATTTCTGCAATTAGTGAGCCATGCACTGGCAGAAGACCGCTTTGAAAAAACTGATATAATCAAAATGGCCAGAAATGATGCTCGTGGATTCATTAATAATCAACTGGAAAATCGATTAAACAGGATACAGACTCAAAATCCGGGAACCAGGCAGGCTGTATTGGAAACAACATTATTGTTACAGAGCAGGGATATCTTAGCCATCGCATTGAGGATCTTTAATCTTTACCGTAAATACGTGGTTATAAAATAAGTTGCTGCTAACCATTTTTCGGTAAAGATTAAAAGGACACTTAATTCCCGTTTTATGAGCTGTCCTTATTAGTTAATGGAACTTATGTCAGCTTATATTCGTAAATTACAGTATATCTGAATTTCACGTTTAATCGGTTCAGGTCTTTTATATATGAGAAGTCATCTTCTTCATATCATCTTATTAATACTGCTTCCGCTGGCATCATTTTCCCAGAAGGTCATAATCATTGATGTGGATGGAACCATCAACCCTGTTGCTTCTGATTACATAAAAAGAGGCATTCAGAAAGCCGAAAAAGATCGTGCCCAGTGTTTGGTAATTCGCTTAAATACACCCGGGGGGCTTTTACAATCAACAAGAGTTATAGTAAGTACCATTTTAGATTCACCTGTTCCCGTTGTTGTTTTTGTAACTCCCGTTGGTTCGCATGCTGGATCAGCCGGCGTTTTTATCACCTTGGCAGGGCATATTGCGGCAATGTCGCCAGGTACAAATATTGGTGCCGCACATCCTGTTTCCATGCAGCAAAAGATGGATCCGGTTATGAATGAAAAGGTTACCAACGATGCTGCTGCATTCATACGCACCATTGCCCAGCATCGAAACCGGGATACTGTCTGGGCCGACCAGGCGGTAAGAAACAGTAAGTCCATAACATCAAGTGAAGCCCTTGAAAAAAATGTGATCGATATCGTTGCACGGAATATGGATGACCTGCTCAATAAAATTGATGGCAGGGTGATCGTTACCCCTGCAGGAAACAAAACTTTACAAACCCAAAATGCTGTTGTTGAAATTGAAGAAATGACCTGGATCGAAAAATTACTCAATGTACTGGTTGATCCAAATGTTGCCTATATATTGATGATGCTTGGCTTTTATGGATTATTATTTGAGATTTACAGCCCCGGCGCCATATTCCCCGGCGTTATCGGGGGTATTTGCATAATCCTCGCTTTTTATGCGATGCACACACTGCCGGTCAATTATGCCGGACTTGCACTGATCATATTTTCCATCATACTCTTCCTGCTGGAAATAAAAGTGGTCAGTTACGGTATACTTGCCATTGGGGGTACAATTTCCTTGTTATTGGGATCCTTGATGCTATTACGCAATGAATCACCACTTGAGTTTGTCCGGATATCAAAAGCCGTAATTTTTCCCGCAGTTGCAGTTACCGCTGGTTTTTTTCTTTTCCTCATTACCATGGGAATCCGTGCACAAAGAAACAGATCTGTTATTGGTGCTGAAACAATAATAGGAAGTATCGGAACATCAAAGGAAAGTTTTGATAAAACGGGGATGGTCATGGTGATGGGAGAACTCTGGCTGGCGGAAATTTCAACAGGAGAAATAGAAAAAGGACAAAAGATAAAAGTAACCGGAAGAAATAAATTTACGCTTCTGGTAGAGCCTGCGTAGTGATCAACATTTAAATACATAATTATGGAACAGTTTCCGATTGGATTAATGATTGTGATTTTTTTAGGCATCAGCATCTTGTCCAGCTCCATCAGAATATTGCGCGAATACGAAAGGGGGGTGGTATTCCGCCTTGGCAGGCTGATGGCGCTGCGTGGCCCGGGTATCATATTTTTAATTCCTGTAATAGATAAAATGGTTAAAGTAAGTTTGCGAACCATTGTACTGGATGTGCCTCCGCAGGATATCATCACAAATGATAACGTTTCCGTAAAAGTGAATGCCGTGGTGTACTTCCGCGTACTTGAACCGGAAAAGGCCATCGTACAGGTAGAGAATTTCCTGGCTGCCACATCGCAGATTTCACAAACCACTTTGCGCAGCGTTTGCGGGCAATCAGAATTAGACGACCTCCTTTCCCAAAGGGAAAAGATAAACATGCGCTTGCAGCAGATCATTGATGCTCAAACAGAACCCTGGGGTGTTAAAGTTTCCAATGTGGAAGTGAAGCAGATCGACCTTCCACAGGAAATGCAGCGCGCCATGGCCAAACAGGCTGAAGCTGAAAGGGAAAGACGTTCCAAGGTCATTTCTGCTGAAGGTGAATTCCAGGCTTCACAGCGTTTGGCTGATGCCGCTAAAATATTGTCCGAACAGCCCAGCGCATTGACTTTAAGGTATCTTCAGACATTAAGGGAAATTGCCACAGAAAATAATTCTACTACCATATTCCCTGTGCCTATAGATTTGTTGAAACCATTTTTAGGACAAGCAGCCAATGCCCAGGGCCCTACGGTTAAAATTGATACGCCAAAAGAATAACAATTTCTCTGTAGCACATAACAATAAATGATATTCTGAATTGCGGAAAGCTGGCAGCCTCAAAGTATATAGTAAAGGAGGCTGTCAGCTTTTTTTATTTCATTTTAGTTCTAGTAATAGCTTCTCTGCATTCCATCCGGAAACAGCCAGTTTTGGCTGCATCCCGTTCAGTTTTGCCTGCGGACAACTTACCGTAAGGACGATGCTTTCTTTTGCAGATAGTGAAAAATAATTATTCGACCAGAAACTGGGCATGATCTCTTCCTCATCGAGCATCAGTTGCGGGTTCATAAAAAAGGCAAGCTGGTCTGATGTATTCGTGATTTGTACCGTGTACGTATAGTCGCTTTTCCCTTTTTTGGTTTGTAATACTTTGGCCTGTACGATAGCCTTTTTCATTTCCGGCAGTCTGGTGTAATCGTGTTTTGCCTGCAGCCAGTATACATTCCTGGAGATGTTTTTCCCTTGATCATTTACCAGCCGTAAAACAATAAAAATGATCTCCTTTTGTTTTGCCAGCTCACTGGCGAGTGGCAACACTTCTTTTACATCACTTGTGTCGAGGCTGATCTTTTTTGAGCTTTTAAACAAAGATTTTCCGTACATATTAAGCAGTTCCACATGGGCGGTTAGCCCGGTTTGTTTCTTATAGGTTCTGTTGATAACGGCAACCATCGAATCATCCAGGTTGAGTTGTATATGCACGGGTTCGCAGGCGTTCTGCATAAAATAGTACCCGGCATTTGGCATCAGGAACCAGTCGTATACCTGCCAGATAACACTGGGAAATGCGGCATTGAGTTTCCAAAGCATAACCCCGCCATTATCATTCAGCATATGGCCAGCGGCTTCAAAGGTTCCGCGGTATGCATCCGCATTGACCAGTTGCATTTTATCGCAATAATCTTTCATGCTGACAGCCGGACCATAGCGTGTTTTCATGGCATCGTAGTATTGATCATACCGGCCATTTCCGGTGCAGGCATCGTGGTAGCCCCAGGTATGGTTCAATGGATAGGGCAGGGTGGAATCGGGTACCAGGTTGGAAATATTTTTAGCTAAGGAAGCATACGGTGGTTGTGAGGGCAGGCCGGTTTCATCTTTGAACAACCAGTCCTTGCCGGCATTGGCAAGCCTGAAATATTGGGCAGCATCCTGCCAGGAGTAAGGCCCGCCGCTGTAAACGCCGGAAGGCATATCATCCGGCCAGGAACCCTTCCAGCCTGCCGGTGGTTTGGCAAAACCGGATGAACTGGGAATAAAAGGCCTTGTGCCATCCAGCGTGGATACATTGTCACGCATGGCATCATACAATTCTTTCCGGGCATGTCCCTCATTTCCACCGGTCCAAACCAGCAAACTGGCATGGTTGCGGATACGTAAAATGGTACTGATGATATTACGGACAAAGATACTTCCGTCTGCAGGATAGTCTGGTGATCCTTTGAATTCACCATGTGTGTCGCCGGTAACCCAAAAGTCCTGCCAGACCATCATACCATACCTGTCAGCGATCTCATAAAAATCATCCGTCTCCCCAATACCTCCGCCCCAGATCCTGACAAGATTCACATTGGCATTCCTGCATAGCCTCAATTCATGATCATACCTGAGCGAATCGCGGTTGAGCATCATATCTGGTACCCAGGCACCTCCAACCAGGTGTACACGTTTCCCGTTTACATAGAATTCACGTTTAGCCCAGCCGTTGACCATTGTTGCTTTGGAAGCAACCTGTCTTATGCCAAAGAGGAAACTGTTTTCATCACTTACCTGGTTGCCTGAAATATATTGAATCCGGATCCTGTACAGATCAGGATTGCCATAATTATTGGGCCACCATAAGCGTGGGTTTTTTATAATGAACTCTTTTATGTTGTCTGATGTGAGGTTTACTTGTTTTGAGGAACCTGCGGGTACGGTAATATTTTGTTCTACAGTGAATGCCTTGCCGGTAAATGTTTCCGGCGTTATGATGATTTTTAAGCTGCCGTTTGAGGCAGACATGCTTTTATTCACCAGGGTCATATCTAACGCAAGATTTGCCACACTGGTGTCTGGAAGTTTTGGCAGAATTGTTTTGATCCTGGGATACTGTATGATTACCGATCCCGTTGTACGCAGGTAGACCGGCAGCCAGATGCCCATATTTCGGTCATGCACTTCCGGCAGCCAGTCCCATCCAACCGAACATAGCATGGTCACATTTTTGCCGATATCCCCCGTTGGCCCGCCATTGGCATAAAAATCTCCAAGTGCCTTTAGCTGCGGGGTTGCCGGCAGGCCGGGCTCATCCAAAGGGTATATTTTAACGGCAAGCGCATTTGGAGATCCTGCTTTTACAAGTTTGGTGACATCCAGGAAATATTCTGCAAACATGCCGGCCATTTCCGATGAATCAGCTACTCTTTTTCCATTTAGCCAGACTTCCGCGCGGTAATTGATCCCTTTAAAGATCAACTGAAAAATTTTGTCTTTATCCGCAGCTGGTACTTCAAATACGGTGCGGTACCAATAAGGTTTTTTCCAGGGGTTAGGATCATTGGGCAGATGGCTGTATTTTTCGAGATCATATTGCCGGTTGAAAGAATCTGATGCATCCGGGATCAGCATATTGTTCATGCCCGTGTATGGATCAGGGTAAACCTTATTGGCAACCAATCCTGTGAGTACGGTAGCCGGTACCGTTACCGGGAACCAGTAATTTTTTGACTGATAATTGATGTCAGATAATGCGGCCCCGTTTTCGGTTATAATAGCTGATGATTGAAGGTGGAAACGGGATAACTTTACCTGTTTTGCCAGATGCTGTGTGAATGATGTAAAACCAGCAGCAATTGACAGGAGCAGCATCAGTATATTTTTCATAAACATTTATTTGATTGGCTAATTCAATGATGTGGAAGGGCAGAATCATCAAATGCATATAAAGTTTGTTAAGCGGACATGTTTTTCAGCCAGCCGCGCCGATAATTTGATCAATCAGGAAATTCGTGCAAGTTTTTCAATTTCTATTCACTAAACTTTGACAGTGGTTGGAAAGAGGTATGATTGTTGTCACAAATTACTTTCCGTTTCGGCTTCGATCTTTGTATTATTTAAACCGATGATGAAACCACGGATCAAATATTTTTAAGGTGGGGTTTTATTGAAATGGTGAGTGAAGAATACTAAATATGTATTAAAAGATCCTTCACCCTGTGCATTTAATGGGAAATAAAGCTTAGAAAAGCCCGGGTTCAGGATGATTAATACGCTTTGCTTTGTCATGCCAACGCAGGAGGCATCTTCCGGGTGCGCATTAATAAGATCCCTCCTTCGTCGGGATGACAAACATAGAATTACAAACCCCAAAAACCTATAGTAACTATACCGAATGAATGATACATCCCCATCCTGTCATCCTGAACCCGCTTTTCGCTAAAGCTCATTTATACTCAGGAAAACAGGGTGAAGGATCTTTTTCTAAACCGCATTGAAAAAATTTAAAAAAATCTTTAATAGCACAACACGTTAATTTTAGTACTTTCAATTCCATTTCAAAGATTGCATATGAAAAAAAATTACCTGTCTCGTTTTTCACTGATTTTCAGGAGTTCTATCTTGTCCTGTACTTTATCCTTTTTGGCTTTTTTACAATTAAATGCACATACTTTACCTGCTATTAATCTTTTTGCTACGGCCATTGAAGGACGGTGGGATATCACGATCAATGAAGATGGCAAAGAAAAGCCAGCCTGGCTGGATGTAAGGCATTCGGGTCTGAAAACATTGGTAGGGTACTTTGTGGCATCGAGTGGCAGTGCAAGGCCTGTTTCCAAAGTGAATTTCGCAAATGATAAATTCAGTTTTTCCATCCCGCCGCAATGGGAAATGGGAGTGGGCGACCTTACAGTTGAAGGAACCGTGATCGGGCCAGATAATATTTCCGGTACCATCTTTATGCCTGATGGCAAAAAACACGGCTTCACAGGCGTTCGTGCACCTTCGCTTCAGCGTACTGCTGATCCGGTATGGGGTACACCCATTACGTTGTTCAATGGTAAGGACCTGAAGGGCTGGAAGGCCGACGGTCCCAATCAATGGGTTGCAGATGCTGGTATTCTGCGGAATCCTAAGGCCGGTGCGAACCTGATGACTGAACAAACTTTTACAGATTTCAAACTGCATGTGGAATTCCGGTACCCAAAAGGAAGCAACAGCGGTGTTTACCTGCGCGGCCGTTATGAAGTTCAGGTTGCAGACAGCAAGGGTTCGGGAGCTGCGTATGATCAGTTAGGTGCAGTGTATGGTTTCCTGGTGCCAACCGAAATGGTTGCAAAAGAACCGGGCGAATGGCAGACTTATGATATTACGCTCACCGGCAGGATGATTACCGTAATTGCCAATGGAAAGATGATCATTTGCAATGCGGAGATTCCGGGCATCACTGGCGGTGCCATCGACAGTAAAGAAGCAGATCCTGGACCAATCATGTTCCAGGGTGACCATGGGCCCGTGGAATTCAGAAATATTATACTCACCCCTGCGAAGTAAGTAACATATCATTTTTATAAAGATATCCTGAGAGCCTTATTTTTTTGCTTTCAGGATATCTTTTACAAAGCCGGTGTTGTTGAATTGCTGATCATATGTGCAGCCCAGTCTGACAATGACCATATTTTCTGACGGGATGATATTTACATGCTGACCTTCAAATCCATCAGCCAAAAAAGCATCAGCAGGAAATTCTTTGTCATTATGGTCTACCCAAAAATGGGCCGCATAACGGCCGTTTGAATTGGGCGTTTCTGTTCCGGAATATTTTGCCCAGCCTTCAGGCAGTATCCTTTCTCCATTCCAGGTTCCATCCTGTAAATATAATTGTCCAAACCTTGCCCAGTCGAGCGCCGTGGCATACATAAACGATGACCCAATATAGGTACCTGATGGATCTGGTTCCATGACCGCGCTGGACATGCCTATCTTATCAAACAATCTTTCATAGGGGAAGCGCTGGTATTCATCTTTTGTTGCGAAATTTCTCCGCATGATTTCCTGCAGGATATTACTGGTTCCGCTGGAATAGTAAAAAACCTCACCGGGTTTGTGTTTCAGTTTACTTTTTATAGCATAATCACCAGCTGCATAGGAGCGGAATAGCATGTTGGTGGCGTCTGAAGGGCTTGCATAGTCTTCTTCAAAATCAAGCCCGCTGCTCATATGCAGCAGATCTGTCAATGCAATGTTTTTTCGTTCATCATCATTCCACTCTTCCAATAGATTTTTTTTGTCAAGACTCAACTTACCGTCTTTTACAAGCATACCGACCATAGCATTGGTAACGCTCTTGGTCATGGACCAACCAATCAGCCTGGAATTATTATCATAACCGGTACCGTATTTTTCATACACCAGGTTGCCGTCTTTTAAAATGATCACCGCCCTTGATTGAAGTGTGTTTGCTGAATCATCTGTAAAAATGTTCTGCATGATCTCTTCCAATTTGACGGAATCAAACACTTCTGAAACAGGAACTTCAGGAAATATATGTGTTGATGGATTTCTTTGATAGGGGAAGGCTTGCTTTTTAAGTGAATCGGCACTGATCTCATTGAGCAAAGAACATCCAAAACCATCCCTGTAGACTGCAGTGGTTTTTGCCAGTCCATAAATACTTGAAGTAACTGAACTGCCGGCCTCATCAATGTCAAGGTCAACAAAGGGGACCGCATAAAGATCATTTTCTTTTATGTCGGCCAGTTCCCTGCCGGAGAGGAAATGGCAGGAGCAGGCAATTTTTGCTGCATAGGATGATCCGATGTAAGCATATTTTAAACCATAGCTGATTCCAAAAAAAAGAGTAACTGCGATCAACAGCAGGACTACTTTGCGAATAGTTATTTTCATGGAACTAATGTACGCATATCCTTGAAAAAACTGAGCTGACTTCTTTGCAGGGGTATAAATGCTAAGACGATCACATTCTGCCAGGTTATACCAGTGTCGCAGAAAAGATTATTGTATTCGGGGCAATCGCAGGGTTGCGCCGTTTTGTTTCAACTCCAATGCATTTACCTTACCAGCATCGTTTCTTAATACCCTGAAATTGGCATTGGGTTGTTCACTCATGGTAAAACTGCTGTTATCAGCAAAGTATAATTTATATCCGTTTTTGGGTTCGCCATTTTGTTGAATATATAAATCTTTACCAAACATTTTCAGCGTCAGGGTATCTTTCATCAGCAGATAATTGCCGGTATATTGCTGCAGTGTATCAACCGGCACGTTTATTACCTTTTTATAAGTAGGATTGTAGAATCCCTCCCAATTGTACACCCGTGCCACACTGTTGAGCGCTTCCCGTACCACTGAAAAATCTTCTCCATTGATCATGATCACCACACCATTTCCGCCCTGCATACTGCCATAGGAGGTACACAAAAAAGCTTCATTACCCCCATTGTGATTGAAATACATGTTTCCCTTCCTGTAAACAAGTGATACCCCAAGCCCACTGCTGCTGTCAACATAATGTGTCAATCTCTTTTGCATCATTTGCTGAGATAAGACTTTCCTGGATTTCCCTTCATATGCCAGCTGGCATTCGATAATGTACTTTGCGAGATCTGTTGGAGTTGTCCATAAACCGGCAGCGGCCTGTTCCGGGTATATATGGTATTTGCGATTTACAGGTTTACCATCACCATAATATCCTGTAGCCAGGTTGCTTGTATCCCGTAGTGGTTGTTCGAAGGAACTATTTTTCATACCCAGTGGTTTCAAAACTTCCTCCTGCATAAATTCCGCGTATTTACGCCCCGTTATATCAGTTACCATGAGTTGGGTTATGGTAGTTCCGCCGCCGGAATATTGTAATCTGATGCCTGGTGCAAATTCGGATCGGACTGCTTTTGTGTTCGCGGGTTTTTCGCCGTCCAGAATTTGTGAAATAAGCGGAATTGTATCAGAGCGTTCATAACCGGGAAACCCATGTATGGATAAGCCAGCAGTATGACTCAGTAAGTGAAGTGTATTGATCTTTTTATTTTTAGCGATACTGTCGTATGGAAATTTCCAGGTCTGCAGGTAATTATTAATATCAATTTCCGGGTCCAGTTTTCCTTGTTCAGCCAGTTTTAACACACCCATGCTGTTCAGGCTCTTGCTGATGGATGCTGCCTGGAAACGTGTTTCGGTATTAACTTTCCTTTTTTCTTCCACATCTGCCCATCCGTAGCCTTTTGCCCATTCGATTTTATAGTTCCGGATCACGGCTATACTCAGACCTTTAATGCCTGTTTCCTCCATTCGTTTTTCAATGTTCCAGTTGGGTATGCTATCCCCGAAAATTATACCCGGAGCGAGTGAATTTTCTACACTTCTTATATTCTCAGCCAATTGCTTTTTGGCAGGCTGAGCAAATAAGGTAAGTGGTAAAAACAGCAGGATGCATATCTTTTTCATACTGAAAAAATTTTAGTGGCCTATAGTTGAAATTAGTTCTTTTTGGATTGAAATGAGTAAAGATTCCTCCTTCGTCGGGATGACAAATCAATGAAACTGACAAATAGCAGCTATCCCCAATGAGGTTAACTACAACGGGTTGTCATCCCGACGAAGGAGGGATCTTACAAGGTTAAAATAAACAATAAAAATTTTCATGTTTAATATCACAACAAATTAAACCTTAAACTGAATTAATGAAGAGTTTGCTTTACTGAAAACAGACAAATGCCTGGTGGTTTTTCAACTAAGTTTGCCATGAAAGGTTTTATATTTGGTCAAAATCAGGCAACATGAAAAAAGCTGGCATTGTCTTTATATTATTCCTGTTTTCGATACTGCAGTTGAAGGCACAGCAAATAAACCCTTCAAAAAAGCCGCTGCGCGTTGCCGTTATTGGCCTTGTACATACACATGTACACTGGATACTGGGAAGGGAAAAAAGGGGTGATATTGAAATTGTAGGCATTACAGAACCAAACCGTGATCTGGCTGCCGCTTATGCCAGGCAACACGGGTACAGCATGGACATGGTTTATGCTTCGATGGAAGAAATGATCAGCAAAACAAAGCCGGAAGCTGTACTGGCTTTCAATACCATTTATGACCATCTGAAAGTAGTGGAATACTGCGCTCCCCGTGGTATCCATGTGATGGTGGAAAAACCGCTGGCGGTTAGTATGGAGCATGCCACAAAGATGCTGGCATTGGCAAAAAAATACAATATTCATCTCCTCACTAATTACGAAACAACCTGGTACGGAAGCAATGAAAAAGCATATCAACTGATCATCGAAGATAAACTGATCGGTGATATCCGTAAGATCGTGTTTCATACCGGTCACCCCGGGCCTGTTGAGATCGGCTGTAATCCCGAATTCCTGGAATGGCTTACTGATCCGGTTTTGAATGGCGGGGGTGCCCTGACCGATTTCGGATGCTATGGCGCTAACCTGGCAACCTGGCTGATGAAAGGTGAAAAACCCATTTCTGTTACGGCCATTACGCAGCAAATAAAACCACAGCTTTACCCGAAAGTGGATGATGATGCAACCATCATCCTGACATATAAGAAAGCACAGGTCATTATCCAGGCATCCTGGAACTGGCCATACAGCAGGAAGGACATGGAAGTATATGGTGTAACTGGATTTGTTTTTTGTAAAGACGGAACGAATATGCAGGTAAGGGAAAATGAAAAATCAGCAATACAACAAATTAGTGCACCAAACCTACCGGCCGAAAGGAACGATCCTTTTGCTTATTTTGCCAAAGTGATAAGAGGTGAAATCAAAATGGCGACGTATGATCTTTCTTCCCCTGGAAATAACGAAATGGTTATGCAAATACTGGAAGCTGCAAAATCATCTGCAAAAACAGGTAAAACCATTGCCTGGGACCAGTTTTACAAATCCCCAAAATGAATATGCTGAAAAACCTTCACTTGGTGATTTCTACCGCTGTTGTTATACCTATTGCATTTGTTTACGGCTCGGGCAATCAAAGGATCTTTACCTGGTTTTTTGATTTCAGTCCACAAACAACGGACATGCATAATATTTTCAGGGCCATCATGTGTTTGTATATGGGTATGTCTGCTTTGTGGATTGTAGGGATATTAAAACAGGCATTCTGGAAAACAGCAACCACAACCAATCTCTTGTTTATGGCTTCACTGGCACTGGGAAGACTGGTAAGTTTTGCATTTGATGGTCCACCTTCTGTAGTACTGATTATTGGTTTTGTTGGGGAATCCTTACTTGCCATACTTGCCTTGGCCAACCTAAAAAAGTATAAAACAAATTAAACACCTCTTTACTATTCAAATCTGAATTGTTTTTATTTATCTACAAGGGTTATAACTATTTTTGCATTTTTCTGTTCCGTAGATGTAATGAATAATTCATACCTGTTATTCTTTGTGGTTACGATCATCAAAGAGGTATTGGGCGGGATCGTTCCAAGGTTTTCTGCAACCATCACCAGTTCATGGTGCGGGTGTTGCTTATCAACTTTTATTTTTACTGTTATTGGTGCAACGGAAAGTCCGGCCCGGTCAACGATCTGCAGGTTATTATGATAAATACTAACTGTGTCGCCATCAATTTGACCGTTATCAAATAATTGAATGGTCATTTCTGTTTCTTCCGTTTCAATTTGTTTCAGAACGGGATTTGATCTGCTGGAAATTGGTTTTGGAACCGGGGGCAATATTATTAAAGGTTTATTTTCAACTGTAGATGGTTTTTGGGAAATGGGCATTTCATTTTGAGCCTGGGTATTATCGCTAACTCTTTTCAACGAATCCACTGGTTCAATGACTGGTTTTCTGGCTGGTTCGGGTTTCGACACTATAGGTTTTTCGATTGGTGTTTCTTCTTTGACAGAGGGTTTGGAAGATATTGCTGCCGGAGTTGATTCTTGTTTAAAACTGCATTCATTCAATTCAAAGTCATCCATTGCAAAATCATTCCCGCAACCCCCTTCAGTAATATCTTCCATATAAAAGGTAATTTCAGTAATGTCTGCAGGCAGAGTGAATATGCCCGATTGTTTGAGCCATAAAGGAGTTGCCCTGGTTTCAAGCGGGGCTGTTTTAAATTTTGCAATTTCCTTTCCCGCCGCCAGTATGGTTAATCTGATTACCGGTGGGGTGGGGACACAGCCATCTGCCGATTTGCAAATATTAATCAACCAGGCCGACCATTCATAGACAGAACCTGGTTTCAATCCGGCCAGCTTAAACATGAAAAAGGGGCCGGGTGCAAAAGATGCATTCACAACCATCATTTTTCCTGCCCTGTCGCCGGGTGTATGATCTTCCCTAATTTTATGCCATTTGCCTTCAAAACAATCCCCAACCGAAGGCATGTAACCATAGTTCCCATCATCGGGGCAAAGATTTTCAGTTTTCTTATAATTTTTTAAAGCTGAAAAATTGATGGATTTGTCTTTTGAAATGTTGCCAAAATCAAGCTGATAAATTTGGGTTTTAAAAGTGCAGTCTGATTTTTGCGCCTGGCTTTCTTTGCATAATGCAAAAAACAAAAATGAAAATGAGCATATATATATTAAATATGACAATTTAATTTTCATTATTTGTTTTCATTTTATAGGAAATTAAATCCCCATGCTTATCAAAACATTTTTTATAGCATTCTAAAATTATTTATTAAAAATGTCAGATCTGAACCACTTATCACAATTTTGGATCTATTAATATTGTAAGGTCTTTTACTGATAAGTGATTTATCTGCCCGTTAATACAGGGGGAACACTAAAAACTACCTGTTTCCCGGGCTACTGAATTTCTCTTAAGTTTTGCAATACCTTAATTAGTCTTTCATATTCGATATGTTCTTTTACGACTCAAATAACTGATGGCAATTCTTTTTTTTAATGAGAATGATCATTTATATTCATATATTAAATTTTAACCTTGTGAGTTGTTTTATTTTGGGTGGGTTTTGCCCGAAAAAGTCACTTAGAAATTAAGAATTGCTATATGCCAGAAATCAATAATTCCATTGCGGTTAAGGTCAACGATTTCAATTTTCAATTCAAGCCTGAAGACCTTACCAGGTTGAATATTGTTCAGAATTCTCCTTCAGAATATAATCTCATCAAAGACAACAGATCCTTCAATGCCAGGGTGCTTGATTCAGACCCTGCAGGTAAAAAACTCAGGGTAGAAGTGGACGGAGAGATATTTGACGTAGTGATCAAAGATGATCTCGATCAAATGTTGGATAAAATGGGATTTGGTTCAGCTTCTGTAAAGCAAATCAAAGAAATCAAAGCACCCATGCCCGGTCTTGTTCTTGAAATCAATGTTACTGAAGGAGATGAAGTAGCTGAGGGGCATAAAATCCTGATACTGGAAGCTATGAAAATGGAAAACGCCATCCTGATACATACCAATGCTAAGATAAAGAAGGTTATTGTTACTGCCGGTCAGGCGGTTGATAAGGGGCAGGTGCTGGTGGAATTGGAATAGAGGGTAGAGGATAGAGGGTAGTTTTATGCGAAGTATAAATTAAAGCGAATGAAAAAAATTTTAGTCGCCAACAGGGGTGAAATAGCGTTACGGATCATGAGGACCATTAAACGAATGGGAATAGCTTCAGTGGCAGTATATTCAGAAGCCGACAGGAGTTCACCACATGTTTTATTTGCGGATGAAGCGGTGTGCCTGGGGCCGGCACCATCAAACCAGTCTTATCTGAATGGCGATAAGATCATTGATTTCTGTAAGCAATTGGGCGTGGATGGTATACATCCGGGCTATGGTTTCCTGAGTGAAAATGCTGATTTCGCACAAAAAGTTACGGATGCTGGCATCCTTTTTATTGGACCGGGGCCTGAGGCTATGCGAATTATGGGATCAAAGCTTGCGGCTAAAGAATGTGTAAAGACCTATAATATACCCATGGTGCCAGGTATTGATCAGGCTATTGAGGATGTAACCATCGCAAAAGAAATTGCTAATAAAATCGGTTATCCAATATTGATAAAAGCCTCTGCCGGCGGTGGAGGTAAGGGTATGCGGATTGTGCATAAAGATTCGGATCTGGAAGAACAGATGCGGCGTGCGATCAGCGAGGCTATGTCTTCGTTTGGTGATGGTTCCGTCTTTGTAGAAAAATATGTAAGCTCGCCAAGGCATGTGGAAATCCAGGTGCTCGCGGATAATTATGGAAATACTGTTCATTTATTTGAAAGGGAGTGCAGCATACAGCGTCGGCACCAAAAAGTGGTGGAAGAATCCCCTTCCTCAGTTTTGACGCCGGAACTCCGGAAAAAAATGGGCGATGCTGCGGTTATGGTTGCCAAATCCTGTAAGTACACCAGCACAGGTACAGTGGAATTTCTCATGGATGAGAAACTCAATTTTTATTTTCTGGAGATGAATACCCGCCTTCAGGTAGAGCACCCCGTTACTGAAATGATCACGGGTATCGACCTGGTGGAAGAGCAAATCAAAATAGCAAGGGGCGAAAAACTTGGATTTACACAAGAAGATTTGAAAATCAATGGACATGCTGTAGAACTGAGGGTTTATGCCGAGGATCCATTGAATAAATTTCTGCCTTCCATTGGCACACTCACAACTTATATCAAGCCCGAAGGTGAAGGTGTCAGGGTTGATGATGGATATAAAGAAGGAATGACCATTCCCATTTACTATGATCCGATGATTGCAAAACTGGCAACACATGGAAAAACCCGGATTGAGGCCATTCAAAAAATGAAACAGGCCATTAAGGATTATAAAATTGAAGGGTTGTCAACCACATTACCTTTTGGCACATTTGTTTTTGAACATGACGCCTTTTTATCAGGACATTTTGATACCCATTTTGTCCAGGATTATTATACGCCGGAACTGATCATTGAAAAACAAAAATCCAATGCAGAGATCGCCGCGCTGGTAGGATTAAATTACTGGATGGAGAAGGGGAAAATGATCAACCCGGTAGAAAATAAATCTACCAGTTGGAAGAGAAGACTGGCGCATTAAATAAAGAGCTGCAATATTATTGTATAATTAAATGAATTATGAAATCAAAAGTTGAGATACTTAGAGATAAAATCGCGGAAGGTAAACTAGGTGGCGGGGCCGATAGAAATAATAAGCAACACAAGAAAGGCAAACTTACAGCAAGGGAGCGTGTTACATTACTGATGGACCCTGGATCATTTGAAGAAATTGGTGCGCTTGTTGTACATCGTACCAAAGATTTTGGAATGGAAGATCAACAGTATTACGGAGATGGTGTGATAACCGGTTATGGAACGGTGAATGGGAAGCTGGTATACGTGTTTGCACAGGATTTTACCGTATTTGGCGGGGCCCTTTCTGAAACTCATGCCGAAAAAATTTGCAAAATCATGGATCTCGCCATGAGAACCGGTGCACCTATGATTGGACTCAATGATTCAGGTGGTGCCCGAATACAGGAAGGGGTAAGGTCACTTGGCGGATATGCGGATATTTTTTACCGAAACGTACAGTCCTCAGGCGTTATTCCACAGATATCGGCCATTATGGGTCCATGTGCCGGAGGTGCCGTATACTCACCTGCTATGACTGATTTTACCATCATGGTGGAGAATTCCAGTTATATGTTTGTAACCGGCCCCAATGTAGTAAAGACGGTTACCAATGAAGAAGTGAGTTCTGAAGAATTAGGTGGAGCATCAACCCATTCCACTAAATCTGGTGTTACGCATTTTACTGCGGTCAATGATATGGATTGTATTGCACAGGTTAAAAAAATGCTGAGTTATATCCCTCAAAATTGCGAAGATGTGGTACCCAGGTTACCTTACACTTTAGGTGATGAAACAAGGGAAGTGCTTGAAACAATTATACCGGAGAGCACAAATCAGCCATATGATATCAGGGCTGTAATTGAAGGTACCTGCGATATTGATACTTTCTTTGAAGTACATAAGGATTATGCCGAAAATATTGTTGTGGGCTTTGCCCGCATCGCAGGGCGCAGTGTAGGCATTGTTGCCAACCAGCCAATGTGTCTTGCCGGTGTGCTTGATATCGATAGTTCAAAGAAAGGCGCCCGCTTCACCCGTTTTTGTGATTGTTTCAATATACCCTTGCTGGTTTTTGTTGATGTGCCCGGATTCCTGCCTGGTACAGACCAGGAATGGAATGGTATTATAACAAATGGCGCTAAATTACTGTATGCATTGAGTGAGGCTACTGTACCCCGTGTTACAGTGATCACACGTAAGGCCTATGGGGGTGCTTATGATGTGATGAACTCCAAACATATAGGCGCAGATATGAACTATGCCTGGCCTACAGCTGAAATTGCCGTTATGGGTGCAAAAGGCGCCAGTGAAATTATTTTCAAAAAAGAAATTTCTGAAGCGGCCGATCCTGCAAAAAAACTATTGGAAAAAGAAGCCGAGTATGCAGAAAAATTTGCCACACCTTACCTGGCTGCAGAACGTGGTTATATTGATGAAGTAATTGAACCAAGGGAAACCCGGACAAAACTTATTAAGGCCTTTGCCATGCTGGAAAACAAAGTGGCCAAACGACCCAGGAAGAAGCATGGAAACATTCCCTTGTAAAATCTGCATTGGATTGAATCTAAAGTCAATAGTGAATAGTCAGTGGTCAAATACAGGCAAAAACATTTTTATAAAAAAATTGTTGATTATGATCGGCTAAAATTTATTCCTGGTTGTTCCGTCGCAAATACTTCACTATTTATCTATATGTAAAAAGGCTGCCTCGAATTGGCCAGAAAAATGACCAATAATTATTATTTACATCTAAACAAGATATTACTGTACGATTAAGGCTATTAAAAATTTGTAAAATACTGTAACCTTTCTTTCATGGTTGTTGTCCAAGCAAAAAAATAATCATGAAAAAAGGTCTGATATGCAGTTGTATTTTTTCTTTTCTTTTTTTCTCTGTCGTGGCACAGCAATCCAAAACTAAAGTATTGCTATTAGGTTGTTTTCATTTTGATAATCCCGGCCTGGATGTTGCGAAATTTGATAACGCCAATATTTTATCAAACAAACGTCAGCAGGAGCTAAAGGATATTTTAGGAAAATTGGAACAGTTTGCGCCGGATAAAATATTTGTGGAAATGCCCGTCGCACAACAAGGGTATCTGGATAGTACATTACTAAAGTATAAATCCGGACTATTGACATTGAATGCCGGTGAAATTCATCAGATTGCTTTCAGGCTTGCGAAAGAGTTGAGCATTCCTACCTTATTTGCAGTCGATTACAGGTCGTCAGATTTTCCATTTGACAGCCTGGTAAACTCAGCAAAGGAAGCCGGGCAGTATAATCTTCTCGGTTATATAAAAACATCTATTGACAGCATCCAAAATGATTTCAATGAATCACTTAAGAAAAATACCCTTCGGGAATTATTGCTGAATCAAAACTCAAAGACTGTGAATGAATTCCAGGTGGGCGCTTATTTCGATTTTCTCGTTGCAGGCAAAAAAGGCAATCATGTGGGATCTTACCTGGCCAGTGAATGGTGGAGGAGAAATATGATTATCTATGAAAATATTTTAAAGCAGCTTGATGGGAAAGAGAAGAGTATCCTGGTGATCTTTGGTTCGGGGCATACGGCTTTGTTTCATGAGATGATGAAGTACAATAAAAATTTCGATCTGATCCCTGTAAGCGCAATTCTGTAAACTGAATAAATTTCTGAACCGAATTCTTATTTGTTACTTATAAAAGAATGCCATGCAAGAATTCCATTGCATGGCATCTTTTTTTTAAAACGCTTATTTTCTTAATGACCTGAAGCCTTAATTAATAATTGTTGCCGTATCAACCGCCTGGAAAAAGTGAGTTAGCTTGCCATCTTTCAAAGTCCAAATATGTGCGGCGTTTGCTTTAAATCTTTTACCTGTTGGCTTATAGACGCCTTCGTAATATCCCTGCATGGCTACTTTGTCTCCAGATCCAAAAATATCGGTCACAGTTACCGTAAATCCTTCGTAGTATTCGGGTATCGGCATAAATATTTTCTTTAAAACCTCGTCCGGGCCTATATAAATACCATCCCCTTCAACATAGGGAAAACTTTTGCATTCATCCCAGTGAATAGCTGGATCAAACAGGGCTAAAACAGCCGGTACATTTCCTGATGCAAAGTGGGCATAAGCTTCTCTAACTAATTCTACATTGGTCATGTTAGGTTGTTTTAATTTAAATCCTGAAAATTCAGGTTTTTAAATATAAAGTAACACTGCTGACCGACTAAAATAGATTTTTAGCTATTTTGTCGCCCAGTAGCCTTGATTATATTAGGTTACTTAATATTTATCCAGAGGAGACCCCTCCCACATTTTCAAGTTGAAAACAAATCTGGTGCAGTTAATCTGCC
>JBGSHT010000008.1:0-72765 GCA_041752135.1 Chitinophagaceae bacterium
AGATTAACTGCACCAGATTTGTTTTCAACTTGAAAATGTGGGAGGGGTCTCCTCTGGATAAATATTAAGTAACCTAATATAATCAAGGCTACTGGGCGACAAAATAGCTAAAAATCTATTTTAGTCGGTCAGCAGTGATAAATTATCTCTATGATAATAAGCCTGTAGTTGGAGTACCCAGGATAAATTATACGGTGAGTACCGGAATTGAATATGATTTCTAGATCAGTATGGATTTTTTAGCTTTATGCATTCATTACGGACTTCTTTAATGATATTTTAGTTTTTCCAATAGGATTAAGTTATCCTGTTGTGCAATTGTAAAGTTGATTGAAGATCACCAAATATTTATTAGAAGATCCTTCACCCTTTGCTTTTATTTAGAAATAAAGCATAAAAAGGCCCGGGTTCAGGATGACAAACCAAAAGAAAAACCAATTGCAATTTTTCTGAAAGAATAACTCCCCTCGATTTGTCATCCTGAACCCGGGTTCAGTAACGCTCTTTTTAACTTCAGAAATACAGGGTGAAGGATCTTATTCAAACCTTATTGAAAGGTTTTATAAAAATCCTTAAAAGTACATTGCGTTAAAGTTAATTTCTAATGATTTCTTGAGGTACCTGCTCTGCAGGAATTGCTTTAAACCGGGAAATGCTGCCTGTTTCCTTAAATACATAAACTTCCACGGCAAAATCAGGCAGCAAAAAATAGTGGAGTTGATATTCCCCAAATTCCCGGAAACCCTGCAAAGAAGTTGACCCCTCGCGAAGAAGATCCTCTTGTTCAAAATGAGCTGATTTATTGAAATCTGCAATCGTCATAAAAACAGAAAAATTTATGCTGCAAAGATGAGAATTTACATTTTGCCTTCACACTTTATGTAATTTCTTTGGTACCTTTTACAGCAACAATGACCTGGAAATAACATGATAAATTTATTTCAATTCAAATATGGGGCACTTGGAAATATCTACCGCCAGCATTGAAGAAAAGAACTGGGCAGCCCGATTGGTGTCAGGATCTGAACCATGGATTTCCTTAGGGATAAGCCCTCAAACCATTCGTGAATCATGTTATAATCCTGAACACGAGGTCTACATAGCACACTGGCAGGGAAAAGCCTGTGGTGTAATTATCATCCATCCAAAAGGCGTGGCCGGTTCACCGTATATCAAATCAATTGCCGTCGATACCAAATTTCGGAATATGGGAGTTGGTGCAGCACTTATTCACTATACAGAAGATCTTTTCCGAGCAAACGCAAGGTATCTCTTTCTCTGCGTGTCCTCTTTTAATAACAGGGCCCAGGCACTTTATGAAAAACTGGGATTTGCTGTGGTTGGCGAATTGAAAGACTATATTATAGACGGTGCATCAGAAATCCTGATGTCTAAAAGACTGAAATGAATAAAAACAACACTCCGTGGAAAATGGTCATGTTGCTCTGTGCAACAGCTACTGCCAGTTATATCTGCAGGGTGAATGTTTCCACCGCCGGGCCCCTGTTAATGGAAGAATTCGGGCTCTCGCAGATAGAGATGGGCCGGGTTTTCAGCGCCTTCCTGCTGGGTTACGCTTTGTTCCAGGTTCCTGCAGGCGCCCTGGCCGATAAATGGGGCGATGCCAAAATCCTGGGCTGGGCCGCCTGGCTATGGGTAGCCTTAACCGTTATACAGTCCCTGACAGGATGGGGGCCTCTGCAGGTTAACGGCAGCCTTGCACTGGCCGTTTTTTTAATAAGCAGGTTTTTACTGGGCATATCCGAATCCCCCACATTCCCCGGCGCGGCAAAAGGCGTTGCGATGTGGGTACAGCCGGCGTTCCAGGGCCGCGCCAATGGTATTGTGATAGCAGCTGTTGGATTGGGTTCGGCCATAGCGCCACCCCTTGTTTCCAATATTATGGTGCATTCCGGATGGCGGACCGCACTCATCGTTACGGCTATTCCGGCATTGATCATTGCTGTCCTTTGGACTAGAATAAAGGGACCTGGGATTACATCTCCTGCTGAAAAAGTAACGATAGATAAAGTGGCGGATGTTTCTGATAACGCCAAATTGAAATCCGCCAGTTTTGTCCTGCTTACCCTCAGTTACACATTACAAGGGTATGTAGGGTATATTTTTGTTTCCTGGTTTTATATCTACCTCGTGCAGGAAAGGCATTTCAGTTTACTAAACGGGGCATGGATGAGCAGCCTCCCCTGGGTCTTGTCTATTATTTCTATCCCACTGGGCGGACTGATTTCCGACCGGCTTGCAGCTGGAAAATCAGGACCTGTTTGGGGCAGTCGCATCGTCCCTGTAACAGGTATGGCCATGTCAGGGATACTGATCTCCATTGGCGCACATACCGGAAGCGCAATCGTTGCCGCGGTTACACTTGCTTTTGCCACTGCCTTTGTTTTATGTGTGGAAGGACCTTTTTGGGCTATGATGATCAATATTTCCGGAAAAAACAGCGGTAAAGCCGGCGGGATCATGAATATGGGCAGCAACTTGGGCGGTTTGATTTCTCCCATGTTAACACCCCTGATTGCCTCATATATTGGCTGGGAGAACGCTTTGCATGTTGCTGCAGTTTTATCATTGATTGCAGCGGGTTTATGGCTGGGTATAAAGCCTCAAAATAAGTAAATGCATATGCGAACCCTTTCAATTAAACTGAAAATATAATCTGCGCATTTATGTAACTTTCTCTATGAGTGAAAAAATGTAAACTTCAATAATGCCGGATAATCAGATTACTTACGATGCCATCGTCATTGGTTCAGGGATCAGCGGCGGTTGGGCCGCCAAAGAGCTTTGTGAAAAAGGATTAAAAACATTACTGGTTGAAAGGGGTAGAAAAGTAGAACACATTAAAGACTATCCTACTGCTAATAAAGCACCGTGGGAGCTACCGCACCGGGGCAATATCACAGATGCATTCAGAAAAAAGAATCCGCTGATCACCAGGTCGGCAGGATTCGGGGAAGACAATGCACACTTTTTTATTGAAGATGCCATTCAACCATATGTGCAGGAAAAACCTTTCGACTGGATACGTGGTTACCAACTGGGCGGCAAATCAATTATATGGGGAAGGGCCTGCCAGCGATGGAGTGATTATGAATTTACCGGTCCGGTACGCTTTGGATTCGGCATAGACTGGCCCATCCGATATAAGGATGTGGATGACTGGTACACGCATGTGGAAAAATTTATCGGGGTGTGCGGAAATAAAGATGGGATCGCCTCTATGCCAGACGGGCATTTCTTAAAACCCTTTGACCTGAATTGCGTGGAGGCACATTTGAAAGACGTGCTGTTCAAAGAATATGGCAGACACCTCGTACATGCCCGCTGGGCGCATATTACAGAACCGGAACCCATTCACCTGGAACAGGGCAGGGCAAAATGCCAGGCGAGGAACCTCTGTATGAGGGGCTGTCCATTTGGCGGATATTTCAGTTCCGTTTCATCTACCATCCCCTGGGCTGAGAAAACAGGCAACCTGACTGTTTTAACAGATGCTGTTGTCCACTCGATCATCTATGATGAGGAAAAACAAAAAGCAACGGGTATAAAAGTAATTGATGCACACACAAAACAGGTTTCGGAGCATTTCGCAAAAATTATTTTTGTCAATGCGTCTGCACTGAACACAAATCTGATATTACTTAATTCTGTTTCAAAACGTTTCCCGAACGGACTGGGAAATGATTCCGGGCTGTTGGGAAAATATATTTGTCACCATAACTACCGTACAGGTATAGGTGGAAAAATTAAAGGGTTTACAGATAAATATTTTTTCGGCAGGAATCCCACCGAAACGATCATTGCAAATTACAGGAACCTGGATAAGAAAGACGCTGATTTCGTTGGCGGATATACCACATTTGCCGGGGCATACAGGGAAAGATTTGATCAGTCGGGCACAAACGAAACCTTTGGGTCTTCTTTCAAGGAAGCCATGCAGGAGCCAGGCGGATGGAGGGTTTACGCTTATATGCAAGGCGAAACCATCCCCAAAGAAAAAAATCATGTCCGGCTAAGCGCCGATAAAAAAGATCCTTACGGCATCCCCCAATTAGTGGTTTCTGTTGACTATGATGAAAATGACGATAAGATGGTGAAAGATTTCATTGAGCAAACAACCATGATGTTTGAAAAAGCCGGTGTTTACGATATCACGTTTTATGACAATCATCAGCCTCCCGGATTGGATATCCACGAAATGGGAGGTTGCCGCATGGGAAAAGACCCCAAGACTTCCATGCTCAATGAATGGAACCAGCTGCATCATTGTAAAAATGTATTTATAACAGACGGCGCCTGTATGACAAGCACCGGAAACCAAAGCCCGTCAATTTTATATATGGCACTTACCGCCAGGGCAGCAAATTATGCGGCAGAGCAATGGAAAAAACAAATGTTTTAACAGGATTTAAGTGGGAAGAACTATTTATTTTGAAATGATGACAACACCTGGATTAACCGGGTACCGGCCAAAGTCCTCACCATAAATAGCCAGTCCGCCTTCACCATCAGTCTGAATTTTCAAACTTATATATCCTTTGCCTGCAGCATTTTTGAGATCTTCTTTTGATACAGGAACTTTTACCAAATAGCCATAAGATCCAGCTTCTCTTAATTTTTTATCCTGCAACTGATTATGCCATGATAAAATTCCCCGGTGATCTGCAGGATCATCTGGCAAAGTAACCGTTTTGACTTTTTTACCATTTACAAATACGCTTATTACCGAAGGGAATTTTTGTTCATCAGTCATGGGATAGGCATTTGGATTTTTATGCGGCGATACTTTTGCGCCCAGCATATAGTCCTGGTTTTTATCAAACCCGGCTTCTTTGTCTTTATCAAATAGTTGTTTGGCCGAAGCTTCAAACAAAATATATGCTTCTTTAGTATTGGCAATTTTGAGCGTTTTTGAAACAGGAATCTCATATTCAAAATAACCCGCCCCTGTACCATTAACTTTTAAGCCTTCCATTACATTCCAGCTTTTTTGTGACCAGGAAGATTTTTTAAAATCCTTCGGTAGTATCTCAAAGACGGTGAAGTTTGACTTATTGTCGGAAGACTTCACAATAAAGTTGAAAAAATTATGGTGAAGTATATTTCCATCGGCATCCTTCAGCGTGAGTTTTACAATGCCCAGCCCCGACATTTCAGGCATCTTAATATTCAATGCGGTCAATTGTTTTTGCATCCATGGTTGATAATCGAACGAGGTTTTGCCATTGATCAGTGTTTTCGTTTCCCCGCTTTTATCAAAAAAATCTACGGAATAATCTATATACAGCTGATTTCCTTTTATGGCTTTGCCTTTCATAACGGAAATGAATAGTGGCACGGTGAGTGTTTCTCCCGCCTTTACTGTTTTAGAAATTTCATTGCCCGTTGATAGATAAAAAGCAGAATGAAAATCAACATCTGTCATCCCCGGAAAAATATCATCCAGACCGGTGTATTTTTTTGTGCGGTCGAAACGCCAATAACCGTTCCATTCATTGATCACATCATGGTGTTCGGTATACAGCCAGCCGGCCACTTTCGGATACTTGCGAAAAGTATTGATCATCCTGTGATAATCCCAGGACCAGTCCACATCGCCGGTGCTGCCTTCGTAGCCCCACACGTTCCCGCATTCGGAATTTATATTCGGCTGGTTACCTTGTTTAAATCCTTTTTCAAAATGAAAACTGCTTCCTTCAAAAGTGTTTTTATCAATAGTACTCAAATGATTTTCCCATTCCCATCCGGGCAAATATTCGTGCCAGGAGTTGATATCTGTTTCCGTGTGTCCACGACCGCAACAAATGGAATTGTCTTCAACCAGTCGTGTAGGGTCAAGGGATTTAGCCAGGTAATACATTGAAGCAACCCAGTTCTGCGTTCGGGGTAGGTATTCAGATTTTGATTGCCCGTTTTCCGCCACTTTGGTTGTCAGTCCCCAAGTTTCATTAAAAACGATCCAGGAAAAAATAGCGGGGTGGTTATAATCCCTTTTGATCATTTCCCGTAAAGTATAGGCTGATTCGGCCTGCATTTTTTCACCGGGTTCACCCCATGAATTGGGCAAGTCTGACATCACCAGTAAACCCAGCTTATCGGCCCAGTAAAGCTTACGTGGAATGTCTGTTTTGATATGTGTCCGGATACCATTCAGCCCAATGTCTTTACTTAATTTGATTTCGTTTTTCATGAAATCATCAGTAGGAAATGTATAGAATCCATCGGGATGATAGGATTGGTCGAGCGCCAACTGCAAATAAACCGGCTGATCATTCAGGGCGATGTATGGATAATTTGTATTAGGCAGGTTCACTACAGAAATTTTACGCATTCCGAAATAAGATTTCACCACATCGCCGCGCAACGTTATTTCGGTCTCATACAAAAAGGGATCATCCAGGTTCCATAAACGGGGATTCGGAATGTCAATATCAAATACTGCCCTGTCCATATGCTGAGGAACAGTATTTTTGGAAAGGATAAACCCGTCAGGTGTTTTGATCCGGAAACTGATTTCAGCAGCTGATTTCATTTCATCCGATAAAATCAGTTCTGCCCTTACTTTTTGCTTATCAATATCCGGACTGAAGTGTACAGATTCAATGAACTCGTTACCCCTGCCTTCCAGGTAGATGGTTTGCCAGATTCCCCTCGCATTACCATAGCCTTGTTTACCATATAAAGTGAAATCGCGGCGCTTGTCATCTACCCGGATCACCAGCTTTTGCTGTGTTTCATATTTCACTTTATCAGTCAGTTCAAATGAAAAAGGCGTATACCCGCCCTGGTGCCGGCCAACCAAAACGCCATCAAGCCAGACGGTAGTTTCCCAGTCGGAGGCGCCAACGGTTATGAATACACGCTGATTTGCCCAGGATTTCGGAACGGATATTGTCCTTTTATACCAGGCAAGATCCGCATCACCTTTTACGCCAGACAAATTTGAGGACCAGGAAAAAGGCACATTTATCTTCTTAGAAAAAGTGATATTTCCGGATGGCCAGTTTTTATCGACACCTGTATTCAGGCTGTCAAATTCAAAGTCCCATGAACCGTTGAGATTGATCCAGTTTGGGCGCTCGAAATCTGGACGGGGATGCTCTGGTAAAGGTATCTTCTGGGCAAAGGCGGTTACGGAAAAGAATAACAGGATGCAGGCAAATTTGATTTTCATATGTATGGCGATTTACACAAAAGGTTCTTCAATCGACTTACTAAGCTTCGAAAAGAAATGCGGGCCGTCTTCTCCAATATAGAGGCAGTCTTCCAGTCTGACCCCAAATTCACCGGGAATAGCGATCGTAGGTTCATCGCTAAAGCACATGCCAGGAGCAAGCAGGGTCTTATTCCCCTTTACAAAGTTGGTCCACTCATGCCCTTCAAGTCCAATCCCATGACCGGTTCTGTGAGGGAGCCCTGGCAGTTTATAATTTTTCCCAAATCCGGCATTTTCAATGACAGCTCTTGCGGCAGCATCAACCGATTCACAGGTGGCACCGATCTTTATGGCAGCAAAGGCTGCGTCCTGTGCTTTTTTCTCCAGGTTCCAGACATCTGTCTGGCGCTGAGAAGGTTTACCAACAACAATCGTACGCGTGATATCAGAAGCATATCCCTCCACACTGGTTCCGCCATCTACCAGGAGAATGTCGCCTTCTTTTATGATTTGCGGCACAATGGTACCGTGGGGTATGGCGGAATATTTTCCCACCAGTACCAGCGCGCCTCCACTGTAGCCCAGTTTACGGAAAGCGGCTGACAAATTACTGCTGAATTCTGATTGAGGCATACCCGGCCGGATGGTGGCGAAAGTGGCTTTATATGCTTCAATGGTTACATCACTTGAATACTGCATGAGTGCAATCTCGGCCTTGCTTTTGTACATCCTGCAACCGGCGGTCACAGGTATGGCATCAACGATCTCAAATCCCGGGGCTTCTTTTTTTATACCATCAGCTATGAAAAATCTCACTCGTTCCTCCAAGCCGATACGTTTATATTTTGCACCCCTGTCTTTAACAATACCTGCGATCAATGCATATGGGCTCTCATGTTCTTCCCAGCAACGGACATCATCCCCAAAATCAGGTTTTATCAGTTCCCGGGCGCGGTCCTCTTCAAACTTCGGACAAACATAAGCGAGGGCTCCTTTTGCCGGTATCACCAGACCGAATGTACGTTCACTCTGGCCCCAACGCATGCCCGTATAATAAAAACAGGAAACCGTTCCCTCCATAAAAATGGCATCTATCTTTAGCTGTTCCATTAATTGCTGCGCTTTGGCGATCCGTTGTTTTCTTTCTTCCGCGGTGATCGGAACAACACCATCTACCATAGGTTTCAGGTCGCGGATCGCTTTAGGGAGATCAAAATCGATATCTTTCTGGTTTCGGTTTCTGCCAAAAATATCTTGTGTAAAAGTCAAAGCCCCTGCACCGAGGGCAGATAGACCGAGGAATTTTCTTCTGTTGATTGACATGTAATATGCGTTTGGAATTAAAGATAATTCAAATGAAATTACAGAATCGCAATATGTAAGATTGAACTAACCGCAAAGATAAATTGGCGCAAAGATGAGATTGCATTACAAATTCAGATCTATCCGCTTGCCTGTCTGAACGGCTTTATATATCGCATCAATGATCTTCATGTCTTTCAGCCCTTCTTCACCGTCAACGGGAACAACCGGCACTTTCCCTTCAAGCAGGATTCCCGCCATTTCATCCATCTGAAAGGACTGATGCGTAACATGCGGATGATTCAGTTCACCTTTATGGGTACGGCCCAGGATGGGACCATAACCCGTGGAAGGCTGCATCTCCGCAAAGCCCTTTTCTCCATTCAGAAAAAACCTATCCAGGTTATTCATGCTGTATGTTGACAAACAGGAAGCCACTGCCCCGCCGGGAAAACCCAATTGAAAGGTTATGGTCTCGTCGATCCCTTCCTTGAATTTTTGAGGATCCGTTTTCACTTCCTGTGCTGTTACCCATACAGGGTCTTCCCCGATCATATAACGGGCTCCATTAACCGAATAAATGCCAATATCCATCATGGCCCCGCCACCTGACAGTTCCTTATTTAATCTCCATTGGTTAGGATTGCCAATGGTGAAACCGGAAAGGCCCTGGAAAAACAACACCTTGCCAAACTCTCCCTCTTTTCTCATCCGAACGATCTCAAGGGTCTTCGGTTCAAAATGCATCCGGTAACCAATAAGCAGTTTTACCCTGGCTTTTTTACAGGCATCAACCATTTGCTGCGCATCCGAAGCATTTACCGACATAGGTTTTTCGCAAATCACCTGTTTGCCCGCTTTTGCCACACGAATCACCTGGTCTTTATGCAGCGCATTGGGCGTAATAACGTATATAGCATCTATATCCGGATTGTCCCTGATCTTATCAAAATCCTGGTAGTTGTAACAATTCTTTTCAGGTATGCCATATTTTGATTGCCAGTCTTTTATTTTAGAAGGCGTGCCACTGATCACACCAGCAAGTTTTGCTTTTTTACAGGATTTCATCGCCTCTGCAACACGGGTGCCATAACTGCCAAGACCCATGATGGCTACACGAAGAACGGGACCATCATAAGAATCATGAATATTACTCCCCGATAAAAAAGGCATGGCCAGTAATGGGGCAGAAATTGTTTGTAGAAAATCGCGTCTTGTAGTCATACAACAAGTTTTACTAATTACTTACCGAATGTATATATTATAACCGAATCATAATATTGTATATGCTTTATATGCTTTTATCTATTGTTTTCTTAAACGAATTGATGTTGGGCATCATCGTTTAATTTCCCTGAAACCCAGTGATGACAAGGCTTTCAGAACATATGTTTTTGTTTTACTATCAATAATTCAGGGAGAAGTTGAGTTGCCCGGCAAAAATTTCGGCACTAGCTTTGCGTTATCATTACACAAGAGGGAAACTTTCCCGCACAATAACTGCTGCAGATTTATTCTCATCATTGTTGCCAACCAACTGCATTGTTTGCCAAAACATTTTGTTAACAGTCACTATTAAATTAAACAAACAATTAATAAAAATTTAAACATTTAACTATGAAAAAGAACATTAAAAATTTCGCAACCGCATTTATGTTAATGGGCTCATCATTTATTTTTACTGCCGTTCATGCAAACACAACAGAACCGGAAGCAGTAGTAACATTTGCCGGTTATAAAAACACACAACCGGTTTATAAGCTCAACATTAAAAACCCTGAAAACGTAAAATTGAACGTCATAATCAAAGACCAGGAAGGAAACATTATGCACCAGGAAGTGGTAGAGGGTACAGAATTTACAAGAAACTATCTTTTCAATAAAGAAGAACTTGGAAATAATTCTGTGATCTTCGAAGTATCCCGTTATGCAGACCCGGTTATCACCAGGATCAAAATTGACAGGAAAAACACCAAATAGTCGAAAAAAGTCTGTAAAACCATCAAAGTAGTGCCTATTAGCAAGGGGTGCCGGCCAAAAAGCCGGCACTTTTTTGTAAAGTTTCGGGTAACCCGTTAATAATCAGTATAAAATGAATCTGGAATTTACTTTTCAATGTACCGGAGTTAATGTACTTTTATTCCGGCCATCAACGAACGCAACCCATCTGCTGCCATAAAAGCGCAAAAAAAAAGGTCCGCTGTAAAAACAGCCGACCATCAACGATTGCTTGCCATATGAAAAAAGAGATAATTTATCTTTTTTAAACCGGTTGGGATTTTATTCTGACCCTCACTTTCCGTCCCTTTACCCCTTGGTTTGATTAACAATTCAAAAGTACAGGCATCTCTGGTCATGTTCAAATCAGGTTTATCCCCGGGATATGATGTCAAAGCCGGAATATGATCGCAAAATGCTTGTCTGTATTGGGTTTCACTAAAATTTCGCATTGATGTCAACACGTTTTTCAGATGCTCTTTTTCAGTTGGTAAAATCTTTGGAGAAAGCTGAAAAGAGACATTTCAAGATATATATTAAGAGAAGTTCAGATAAAGAGGACCTGAAGGTTGTGCAGTTATTCGATGCGCTGGACAGCATGGATGAGTATGATGAGAAGATACTGTTCAAAAAGATCAGTTCCCTCAATAAATCGAAACTGGCCAATCTAAAGACCCACCTCTATAAAGAGTTACTTGCAAGCCTTCGGTTGCTGAAATCAAAGGACAGCATTGACCTTCAGCTCAGTGAGCACCTGGATGATGCCCGTTTACTCTATAACAAGGGCCTCAAACTTCAAAGCCTCAAGATAATCGATAAGGCAAAAGAGCTGGCGCAAACCAACCAGAAATTCAATACCCTGGTACAGCTTATTTCACTGGAGAAAAAGATCGAAACCCTGCATATTACACGCAGCTCTACGGAAAAAACACAGCTTCTTGCGGAACAATCCATGGAAGTCAGCCGGCATATTGAACGGGTGACGCGATTGTCAAACCTTGCCCTCCTCCTCTACCGCTGGTATGTGATCAATGGCCACACACGCAACGAAACCGAAGAAAAAGATGTGAACCTGTTTTTCAAAAACTACCTGCCGGCCAATTTAAAAGAAGTCTCCGGGTTTTATGAACTGCTTTACCTGTACCAGAGTTTTTGCTGGTACGCTTTTATCCGCCAGGACTTCATATTGAACTATCGGTATGCTGTTAAGTGGGTAGACCTTTATGCGGAACACCCCCTGATGATCAATATTGAAACGGGTCACTATATCAAAGGAATCCATAGTTTGCTCAATGCCCATTTTGCCCTGCGAAATTTCAGGGGCTTCGATAAGACATTGACGGAATTTGAAGAATTTGCCAAAACACCGGCGGCAATCAAACATGATAATTTCAGGGTGCACATCTCCATTTACATCAACAGTGCCAGGATAAACAAACACCTGATGAAAGGCAGTTTTACTGAAGGCGTAAGCCTTGTTCCGGAGATTGAAAACAACCTATCAGATTATGCGCTGTATGTTGACCCGCACAGGATCATGCTCTTCAATTATAAAATTGCTTCCCTGTATTTCGGCAGCAGGGATTTTGATAAAGCCATTGATTATTTACACCGTATCATTCATGGTCCCGGAGACCTGAGGGTTGACCTGCAGTGTTATGCACGGTTACTTCACCTGCTCAGTCATTATGAACTTGGAAACTATGATATCCTTGATTCCCTCAGTAAATCGGTACACCGTTTTTTTGCCAAAATGAAGAATCTCACTGATGTAGAGCGTGCAACATTCGATTTCTTACAACATAGCTTTGGCTACCCGCCAAAAGAGATCCGGGAAAGGCTACAGAAATTTTACGACCAGGTACGGCACCTGGAAAAAAGCCGTTTTGAAACACGCTCATTTGCATACCTGGATATCATTTCCTGGGCGGAAAGTAAAGTTTCTGGAAAAACAATGGAAGCAGTGATCAATCAGAAGTATAAATCCAGCAGGCGAAAATGAACTGGCGTTTTTAACCAATACAATCAACTATAAAGAACAGGCAGAGAAAATTTTTAAGTAACTTAAGGTTCTCCAACTTAAACCACTTGTTATGAAATTTTTCCTGATTGCTGCGATCCTGCTTACTTCACAATCAACATTTTCGCAAGGCGCCCACACTGGCATTTTTGAAAACCATAAAGATATTGGTAACCCAAAGATCAACGGATCTGTTTCATACAATGGCCAGGATCAATCCTATCAACTGACAGGCGCCGGTTATAATATCTGGTTTAACAGAGATGAATTTCAGTATGCCTACAATAAAATAAAAGGTGATTTCATATTAACGGCCAATGTCAGATTGATCGGGGCCGGCAAGGACCCGCACCGGAAAATCGGCTGGATGGTACGGGCTTCAGACCAGGAAGATGCGGCACAAATGAGCGCCGTGGTTCATGGAGACGGCCTCACCGGCATGCAGTGGCGGCGCATGCGCGGTGCGTATATGCGCGATCCCGAAGATGAAATGTATAGCCTAAAAAAACACGCAGAGATCATACAACTGGAACGCACGGGTAAAGTATTTATAATGCGTATAGCCAATGTAGGTGAGCCCCTGCAGGAGATCGGCAGGACCTCAGCCATCGAAATGCCGGATGAAGCACTGGCGGGATTATTTATCTGCAGCCATAATCCGGATGTAAAAGAAGAAGGCCTTGCCTGGAATGTGAGAATAGAAAAACCGGTAACGGATACGTATAATGGATATCAGGATGGCGTGCTCTCAAGCCGTATGGAAATAATGAATGTCTTTGATGGTAAAAGAAAGATCATCTACCAGGATCCCGGAAGGTTTGAAGCCCCTAACTGGACGCCCGATGGAAAGAGGCTGTTGTTCAACCAGGAAGGCTCGATTTTTTCGATACCCGTGGAAGGAGGGACCCGGGAAAAACTTAATACCGGTTTTGCAGACAGGAACAATAACGACCACCTTATTTCCTTTGACGGGAAAATGCTTGGGATCAGCCACCAGCGGAGCGGCCTTCCCGGTGGCGGATCAACTGTTTACTATCTGCCATTGACCGGAGGGATCCCTGTCCTAGTGACAGACAGCACCCCATCTTATTTACACGGCTGGAGTCCCAATAATAAAGAAGTGGTTTATACAGCACAGCGCATAGGCAAAGAGCCGGCATATAATATTTATAAAAAACGAATTGATGGCGGCGCAGAAGTACAGCTGACTTTCAATAAATCCGGACTGGCGGATGGTCCTGAATATTCACCGGACGGAAAATATATCTATTTCAATTCCACTCAAACAGGAACCATGCAAATCTGGCGAATGAAACCGGACGGTAGTGGCCAGGAACAAATTACGTTTGATGAATACAACGATTGGTTCCCGCATGTTTCTCCAGATGGCAAATGGATCGTATTCATTTCATTTCCCACCACGGTAGCTCCCGGTGATCATCCGTTTTATAAAAGGGTAATGCTGCGGCTGATGCCGGCTAGTGGCGGAGCACCAAAAGTTATTGCATATTTATATGGTGGGCAGGGTACCATCAATACGCCTTCCTGGAGTCCGGACAGTAAGCATATTGCTTTTGTGAGTAACAGCAGGTAAAAGTATTTTACCTTAAAGCACCAAAATAAGACAGGTCAAAATCAATCATCCATTTTGTTTATTACAAGCATTCAATGTTATTTATGAAAAGACTTTTCCTTCTAACTATAATTCCATTACTCTGTTTTTTGCCATCTGTTTTTTCCCAGAAAACTACCGATACAGAAAAAAAGGTGATCGCCTATATTGAACAACACCTGCCGGATGCCATGAACCTGTTGAAAGAGTCGGTCAATATCAACAGCGGGACACTCAATATTGAAGGGGTCAGAAAAGTAGGTGAGCTCTATAAAAAAGAACTGGAGAAAGCCGGCTTTACCTGCACCTGGATTGCTATGCCCGATTCGCTGAAACGAGCCGGCCACCTCGTTGCCGAAAGAAAAGGGAAAAAAGGAAAAAAGCTTTTCCTGATCGGTCACCTCGATACGGTATTTGAACCTGATATGCCTTTTTCTCCTTTCACCATATTGAATGATTCAGCGGCCACCGGCCAGGGCGCCAACGATATGAAAGGCGGTGATGTGGTAGTCATCATGGCACTGCAAGCGCTTAATGCCTATGGTTTGCTGGATGATGCAAATATCACGGTCTACTTTACGGGCGATGAAGAAAGGGGTGGGGAACCACTTTCCGTTAGTCGTGGAGACTTTATCGAACGCGCTAAGCTTTGTGATATCGCCCTCGGTTTTGAAGGAGCCGCCGGAACAAATATCATTGCCACAGCCAGAAGGGGTTCAAGTGACTGGTATCTTGAGGTAGAAGGCAAACAGGCTCACTCTTCCGGTATATTTAATGAAAGGGTAGGATATGGTGCCGTCTATGAGGCGGCCAGGATCATCAATGAATTCAGGACAACACTGAGCCAGGAAAAATATCTCACTTTTAATCCGGGACTTTTTATTGGCGGCTCCGAAGTGAGTTATACAGAAAGCAAGGCTTCCGGAACCGTTATCGGAAAAGATAATATCATTTCCCCTGTCGCCAAAGTGCATGGCGACCTGCGGTTTTTAACGGCGGAACAATTAAAATCTGCCCGAAATAAAATGCGTGAAATTGTGGCTAAAAATCTACCCGGCACAAAAGCAACCATTCATTTTACCGATGGCATTCCTTCCATGGCGCCAACGGAAGGAAACAATAAGATCCTTGCCGTGATCGACCAGGTATCAAAAGATATGGGTATGGGTCCTGCCGTTGCAGGCGATCCGGGATCAAGGGGTGCTGGTGATATTTCCTATGTGGCTGAATTTCTTGATTGCGTGGATGGCCTGGGCGCCATGGGTAAAGGCGCGCATGCACCGGGGGAGACAATTGATTTGAAGACTTTTCCTTTTTTGATTAAAAGGTCTGCGTTGTTAATGCACAGGTTAACAATAGGAAAATAATTCATTACTTAAAACATACATTTAGGTTTAACCGCAATGGAATGATGGGCGCTATGCTTTCCACCATGCAGGGTTAAGAATCATATTCGGAAACTCTGTGAAAATATTTTGTAACTCTCTTTAATAGCACAACACGTTATGAAGTTTTCATCTCTTATAGTCTCAATGCTGGTTTTGTTTTTGGTTAGTTGTCAAACCGGGGAAGATAAGCCACAACAAAAAGTACCCGCAAATCACCAGGACCTGGTTACACTGTTTAAAGAATGGCGTGCATTTGAAAAACCACCACTCCTGAATGGTGCACCTGATTATACTGCTAAAACATTCGAACGGCGATACCCAGACTTTAAAAAACTTCAGGCAAAGCTGATATCAATGGATACGGCAACATGGTCTGTTGATCAACAGGCCGACTGGCACATCATATGGGCGGAGATGAACGGATTTGATTTCAACCACCGCATCCTCAAACCATGGGAGCGCGACCCGGCATATTATAAAACACTCTGGAGCGAACGCAGTGATGTCCCCGCACATGAAGGGCCTACACATCATATGATAACAGATGTATGGACCTATACCTTCCCGCTGAACTCGGCCGATAAGGCGAAGCTGCTAACTGAACTTCGGGTTATTGCACCATTGAATGAACAGGCAAAACTTAACCTCACAGGCAAAGCAAAGGATCTTTGGATAACCGGTATCAGGGATATCCGGACACAAAGTGAAGAACTCAAAATGGTGCTGGATAAGCCGGGTGTGAAAGAGGATACGGAAATGACTGCCACCATAGAGACAGCCATCAAATCTACCAACGATCTTGTGACATGGCTGGAAACAGAATCCACAACAAAGACCGGCCCTTCTGGCATCGGTAAAGAAAACTATACCTGGTACAATCATAATGTACGGCTCGTTCCGCTCACATGGGAGGATGAAGTGATGCTGCTCAAACGCGAGTTGAACCGTGCATGGACTTCCCTCAAACTGGAGGAACACCGCAACAGGAAACTTCCGGAGCTGGCTGATGCAGATTCGCCGGAAGCGTATGATTTACTTGCAGAGAGATCGATCCAAAGCCTGATGAAATTCCTGAAAGAGGAAGACATCGTTACGGTAAAAGATTATTTCGAACCGGCATTGCGCGCACATAAAGGCGAATTTGTTCCAAAAGATAAACGTCATTTTTTCTGGATCACTGCGCACTACGACCCGCGTCCTTTATATTCCCATTTTTATCATTGGTTTGAATTGGCGCAGATGGATTTTGAACCACATAAAAATGAAATCAGGCGCGGACCGTTACGGTACAATATCTGGGACACACGTAATGAAGGTATGGCCACTGCCGTGGAAGAAATATTTATGCAGGCCGGGTTGTATGATGATAACCCCAGGGTGAAAGAGATCGTATATATCATGCTTGCCCAGCGTGCAGCCCGCGGACTGGGTTCTTTGTATGCACAGGCCAATGAAATGACCATGGAAGAAGCCGGAAATATTCATTCTGAATACACTCCTCGTGGCTGGATGAAAACAGAAAAAGAACTGCGCATTTTTGAACAGCATCTTTACCTGCGTCAGCCTGGCTATGGCACCAGTTATATAACCGGAAAATACCTCATTGAAAACGCGATGGCGGAATATGCCAGGTTGCAGGAATTGAAAAAAGAACCCTTTAAGATAAAAGACTTTTTAGATCAGATGAATGCCATGGGATGTATTCCGGTTTCATTGGGACAATGGCAGATGACAGGTATGGATGAAGAGATGAGGAAAATGGTGAAATAAAGTGGATATTATTCAAACCATAAATGCAGTACACATAAACGTCATGTAAACAGTATTAGCCTTTTGATCACCACAAACAACATGGCCACTGAAGGCCTCAGAGGGATTTGAGTATCACAGAAGTTAGGCACTTGATTTTCCTGCTGCTCCGGTTCGTGTTTCCACGAAACGGAAAACGAAATTTTCGATAATGGTTGCCAATGACACACCAAGTATCTAATTGAATATCGCATAGATAAAAACTGATTGAAATATTCTATAAGAATATCGCCCCCTCTGGGGCTCTAATACAAAATACATGCGGTTCTACAAGAATTTCGCCCCGCTGGGGCTTTAATACAAAAATGCTATTCTGCTGATCTGCCTTTCATCTCCAGAGGAGCGGCATTATTGTAGAAAACATTTGATTGTTCAATAGAGTCCGCCGCGGCGGAGCGACATTATTTTAAATCCTTAACGTCACTTATGAATGTTGCGAATTGAGTAGCACAAAGATTTGGTAGTTTGATTCACCGAAGGACACGAACCATGACGTCTAGATTGTAGACCCCGGAGAAAATACAAGTAAGAGTATCCGCGGCCCTCCGTTTTTTCTCTGTGGCTCTCAGTGGGCCTGTTGTTTAGATTCAATCACAATCATTACTTCATTGCCCAAGAGCTACTTAACTTTATTGAACTTCAAATGCATGACCCTTCCCGAATTCACTTCAAAACCTGACACTTCATTTTTTTTATTTCGAAGCATCACCAGGTGATACATCCACCAGGTATTTGTATTAAGGTGATCCGCTCCCGTCATCCTGATTTTTTGATCCGGGTATTTATCATTGGTAAGAAACAATGCATGGTCTTTCAGCATTATTCCATAACTGCAGTCAAGTTCAGGAGAATAATAAGTGCCGGTATATTTCAGTAATGCTTCGTCCGTCAGCTTCAGGTCATTATTATATTTACGCAGGATAAAAGACTGGTCAGGAGTTTTCATATTAATGATGGTATCCTTGTCCTTTATGCTGAACGCGCATCTAACCGCAGCGTCATCGAGGTTATAAAAAAGATCCTTCCCTTGTGGCACAAGGACCTTTGGCTGATTGTTCAACTTATATTTCAGCATACCCTGCTTTAATTCAATACTAAAAAGGTTACCCTCTTCGCTGATGTAATTTCCGAGGTACTTCTTTATGTATAAGCTGTCTTTCAATATAGCCCTGGAACTATCAATGACTGGTTTTTGTATGGCAGTAGTTAATTGTGCCGTATCCTGAATAAACATATCAGCCAGGATAAATACTTTATTAAGGTCAAAATCTCCCAGGTTGCTGAACTGTATAAAACCGATCTTCAGATCCGGAAAAACCAACAGGAAGGTTCTGTAACCTGCATCCGATCCGCCGTGCGAGTAATGGATCCAACCCTTATACTTATCCACTACAATTCCGTTAGCATAGTTCAGTTCTTTACCATTGTTCAGTTTACCCTTTTGTGTGAGTTGTTGTATATCCGGCAGATCGCCGGCAACTGGATTGTAAAAATTCATGACCCATTTACTAAGGTCATTAATATTGGTGAAAAGGCTGGTGGCTCCTGAATTTGAATAACTCAATACGCTGTTTGAAAATCCATTCTGGCCTTTTCGCTGGTATGAATAAGCACGGTTTTTATCAATCTCTTCATAGTTATCATGAAAGTGCGTATTGTTCATGCCCAGGGGCTTGAAGATGGCCGAATCAGTAAATTGTCTCAATGTTTTCCCGGTAACTGATCTTACAATTTCTGACAGCATGGTATACCCGCTATTGCAGTAATTGTAAATTTCCCCGGGCTTTGAATTCAGTTCCTGTTGTTTGCTCAATATTTTAACGATATGTTCCTGTGTGATCACATCGTCCAGCCTTGTTCCTGAAATAGCCATCAATTGCCATTGATCCCGGATCCCGCTGGTATGGTTCAGCAGATGGCGGATTGTGATCTTTTCCTTGAAATCGGGTACCCATGGAAGGTATTTATGAATGTCATCGTCCAGGTTCAACCTTCCCTGCCGGGCGAGCAAAACTATCGCATACGCTGTGAATTGTTTTGACACAGAGGCCATATGAAAAATGGTTTCCGGGGTATTGGGAATATCATACTCAAGGTTGGCCATGCCATAGCCCTTTGCATAAACAAGTGAATCATTTCGAATGATGCCAATCACGGTACCAGGACTTTTACTGCTGTTCCACTTGCTGAATAAGCCATCAATTCGTTTAATGACCGAATCCGGTAATGTTTGTGCTGTCAGCCGGCAACAAGTAAGAAACAGTATCGCAAAAAGGTATGCTCTTTTCATAAATGGACGCTTATGGCTTAAAGTTAGTTGACGGTTTCATGATAATAATATTTACTTCACGGATATTGAATAATATCTATTGAGGATAAGTCAATATACTTTTTAAAAAGTAAGCTGATCAAATCGCCGGAATCAGAAATGTTATAACAATTGCATATTCTATTTTAAATTTAATAAAAGTCAGGCTCTGCCAATTACCGGCCATGTAAGATTTCAATACTCAACAATGAAAAAAATATTTTTTGCCATATTGATGTTACCGATGCTTTGTATGAGCCAAAGCGAACTCCTAAGATCATTCCAAAATCCGCCTCATGCTTCCAGGCCGCTGGTATGGTGGCATTGGACAGCCAGCAATGTTACAAGAGAGGGTATCACCAAAGACCTTGAGTGGATGAAGCGTATTGGTATTGGTGGTTTCCAGGCTTTTGATGTTTCTTTCGGCAGCGGGCAAAGCGTTGGAAAAAAGATCAAATACATGACACCAGAATGGCTTGAGCTCTTAAAACATACGGCTGCAGAAGCAGACAGGCTGGGGCTTGATATGACAATCGTGACAGCCGCTGGGTGGAGTGAAACAGGCGGGATATGGGTCAAACCCCATGAGGCTATGAAAAAACTGGTTTGGAGCCAGGTCCAACTGGAAGGAGGCAAAAAATTTACAGGTCCCCTGCCGGCACCTCCTTTTGTAAATGGCCCCATCCGAAATCTTCCCAAACCCGGCAGCATGGGAGGCGGCAGTAATAAAAACCCAACTTACTATAAAGACCAGGTTTTGCTGGCATACCCAACCCCTGAATTCGAAAAGACCTTATCAACGCCGCTTATCAGGGATCATAATGCACAACAAATAAAAACCGATCCATTGCTTGATGATGACCTTGCATCATCCATCAGCCTTGAAACACCAACGGTTAACAAAAATGTCTATCTCCAATACGAATTTCCCCTGCCGTTTACGGCCAGAAGTTTTTCACTTGCAATAGGAGGTGTGGGTCTTTACCCCAGCAAAGTCATGCGTCCTGGTTTTCTGCAGGTTAGTGAAGATGGAAAGACATACAAAACCTTTCATTCCATCCCGGGATCCCAACACGATATTCGAGCCCTGAATGTAAGGACCTTTTCTTTTCCCGAAGTCACCGGAAAATTCTTCAGGGTTGTTTTCATAAGCGGATCTCCCATATCAACAGTTGGCGGGCCGGATGATTTTGGCGGCTTTATGGAACCTGCAAAAGCGCCAACTTCATTTGACATTCTGGAAGCCAAATTCAGTTCCTCAACCAAAGTAAACCGGTGGGAAGACAAAGCAAACTTTGCACCCATGTTTTCCTTTGACCACATAAAAACACCGGAGGCGAATCCCGGTTCAATAGCACCGGGAAACCAGGTCATCAATATCACGGATAAATTAAAAACCGACGGCAGCCTGGATTGGGATGTACCGCCGGGTAAATGGACAATACTGCGGATGGGGTTTTCCCTGACAGGTGCGCAAAATGGGCCAGCCATTCCGGAGGCATCGGGATTTGAAGTGGATAAATTTAATAAAGAACATTTGCTTTCCTACATGCAGCAATGGTCTAACCCGATCGCCGAGGCACTGGGCCCTTTGTACGGCAAAAGCCTTAAATATTTTTTGGTGGATAGTTATGAAGCAGATGCCCAGAACTGGACAGACAATATTATAGAAGAATTTTCAAAGCGCCGTGGTTATGATCCAACCAGGTATCTGCCGGCACTGATGGGACAGGTTGTTGAAAGCGCTGAAATAAGCGACAGGTTCCTTTGGGACTACCGATTAACATTAGCCGAATTGCTCGTGGATAACCATTACGCAGCCATTACGGAATTTGCACATAAATCGGGAATCAAAACCTATGGTGAGGTAGCAGGAATTTCAATGCCCATCATCCAGGATGCATTACGCAATAAAGGCGCTGTGGATATACCAATGGGTGAATTTGGCATGAGCCAGGGCCTGGGAAGCGGTGAGGGAAAGGAATGGGTATCCCCGGCAGACCTGGACAGGCAAAAATCATATGCCGGTGCAAACGACAGGTTAAATGCACACCAGGCGGATGTTCGTGAAGCGGCCTCTGCTGCGCATATCTACGGGAAGAAAATTGTAGCGGCCGAGTCGTGGACAGGCGGGGGTTATGAGGCTCCCGGCGACATGAAATTCATTGGCGACTACTGGAGCACTCAAGGCATCAATCAATTTATATTTCATACCTCAGCTCATCAACCGCTTGACACAAAGCCTGGCAATACGATGGTGGGCACACATTTCAACAGAAATATCACCTGGGCAGAAAAAGCAAAGCCATTTGTTGATTATATCTCGCGTAACCAGTTTCTTTTACAGGAAGGAAGATTTGTTGCAGACATTGCATTTTATCTGGGCCAGGATATACCGGCAGCAGTTCCTTATTGGGAAAAACTGAACTATGAAATTCCCGAGGGATACGACCATGACTTCATTAATACAGAAATACTGTTTCGGTTCCAGGTAGAAAACGGAGACCTCGTACTCCCATCCGGCATGCGTTATAAAATGCTTGTCCTGCCGGAGAAAAATACAATGACCTTAAAAGTGCTGGAGAAAATGGAGCAATTGGTCAAAGAAGGAGCCACAATCATAGGACCCAAACCGATCATCTCACCCAGCCTTGCAGGTTTTCCAAAAGAAGACGAACTGGTGAAATGGAAAGCAAATGAATTATGGGGACAGGCAGATGGCCGCTTCATTTATAAAAACAATTTTGGCAAAGGAAAGATCTATTGGAATACCCCTCTTGAAGGCATATTCGCAGATATGGAAACCGATAAAGATGTTGCCTATACGAAACCGCATATTAACACACGACTTGTATGGATACACAGAAAAACAGCAGAGGCAGACATTTATTTTCTGCTGAACATGCGAAACCAGGAAGAAGATGTTGATATATGCTTCAGGGTAACCGGAAAGGCCCCTGAACGCTGGAACTCAGATAAAGGATCAGCTTTCCCGGTTGCTTACAAGATGGAAGAAAAGACCACAAAAGTTTCCCTGCACCTTGATCCGAACGAATCCACTTTCATTGTGTTTGAGCATAAAACTGAACAGAAGGAAAAAATCCTGCAAGTAGAACGTTCTACTGTCATACGGAAACTTGACACCGAATGGAAAGTTGAATTCCCCGAAAACACAGGTGCCCCGAAAAGTATTTCACTGCCCATGTTGATTTCTCTTTCTGAACATGCTAAAGACAGTGTAAAATTTTTCAGCGGTACATGTACCTATTCAAAGAGTTTTTCACTCAGCAAGTCAGATCTTGACAAAACATCAAAGTACATACTGGACCTTGGAAATGTAAAAGATATCGCAGAAGTAATTATCAATGGGAAAATGGTTGATACACTATGGAAAAAACCTTACAAAACAGATATTACCAAACATCTTCTTCCGGGATTAAATAAAATCGAAATTAAAATTACCAATCAGTGGGATAACAGGATTTATGGCGACAGCAAAGCACCTAAGAATGAAAAGATCCTTCAATCAGGTGTCGGTTTTGGCGGACCGCCGAAGTTGAAACAATCAGGTTTGTCAGGGCCTGTTTTATTGAGTAAGATTAAGATGGATCGTTGATTATATTGTAACGTGTTGTGCTATTAAAATGACTATTAAAGAGTATTAAAAATTCTTATTAAATCAGCATGGAGCCCTCCATCGTTGGACAAAGATTTCTCATATGAGTCTATATCAACCAGCATGATTTGGATTTAGGTTAATAACTGGACCTTAGTTAACATTGGTTTTAGAAAAACTCGCATGATGCGTCACAGAAACGATGTAAAGATTAGAATACAGGTCACAGAGAGCCTCAGAGGAAATAAGAGAGCAACAGAGAGAAATACTGAATACCCTCTGTGGCTCTCAATTTTTACTCTGCTGCTCTCCGTGGGCTAAAATATCTTTGATTTAAAGTATGATCCAATTTAATAGCACTACACGATATACTGTACTTTAAAAAAGCCGCGTTCAAAAATTTCCCAAAAGCATGATCCGGAAGGCAAGTTCAGAAACGAATTTTTGGACCAGGTTATTTGGGGATCCTGATTCAATGAGGTCCAAATTAATACCAGGAAACATAAAAAAGATTTTGCATTATCTGCAATGTAAAAAACCCTTCGCCCAGTTTTCCCTTTTTGAGTAGTTTTACAAAATGTCCGAATACACTTTACCGGCCGTATTTTATCAGCAAAGGATCGATGCTCTATCTCAAACCCTTGCCAGGCTGAACAAAAGAAAAACTTACCACGGATGGCTGCGGCTGTTGATCGTTTGCGCAGGCGCGGGTGCGATTTATTTTGCTTCACCAAATCCCCTTTGGGTAAACGTTTTGCTCGTTGCATGCACAGGTGTGATTTTCCTCATCGTATTAAAGAAAGACCTGTCAAACAGGGATTCGATCAGTCACCATGAACACTTGCTGGAGATCAACAAACAGGAGCTGCTCTATCTTAACCATCAGTATGCACATCAAAAAGATGGTTCAGATTTTTTAGATGATGACTATTCCTATGCCGGCGACCTGGATATATTCGGGCGATCATCCGTTTTTCAATATATAAACCGCACCTGTTCACAACAGGGAAATAAATTGCTTGCCAGATGGCTTTTAAATGCGGCAGATGCGCCGGAGATCCTTGCAAGACAAAACGCGGTGAAGGAACTGAGTCAGCAAACGATATGGCGCCAGGAACTGCATGCCCACAGCAGCACTTCAGTTATTAGTGTTTCAGGACAACAGTCAATTGAAACATGGCTAAAGGAAAGCAATACATTCAGTCAATCAAAATCATGGCAGTTCATTCGGTATATCATCCCGGCATTATCTGTAACCAGTTTATTGTGTTATGTATTTGACCTTGTAAATACACCCCAGTTCCTTTTATTACTCTTGTTCTTTGCGATCATCGCTTCTGCCATCTCCCGTAAGGTTAATCCTTTTTACAGGGCACTCAATAATATCACAGCAGAAACAAACACGCTGTTCAACATCATTGCCTGTATTGAAAATTCATCTTTCCACGACCCTTTGCTCAATTCGTTGAAAAAGAATTTCCATTCTGAAACAAAAAAAGCATCAGAACAGGTAGCCCAACTGAATCGAATTTTAAACCGATTCGACTATCGCCTTAATCCGATTGTTTTTATCCCCCTGAATATTTTACTGCTTTGGGACCTGCAGCAAATCCTTCAACTGGAAAAGTGGAAACAAAAAAACGACCAGGAACTAAGCCACTGGTTTGATGCCATGGCCAGGTTTGAAGCGCTCAGCAGTTTGGGAACGCTGTCCTTCAATCATCCCGACTGGTGTTTTCCGGTATTGAATGCGGAACAACCGGAATTTACGGCAATGCAATTAAGCCATCCGCTCATTAAACCGGAGAAATCTGTATCAAATGATTTCTCCACCATTGGCAAGGGGAAGATCAATATTGTCACGGGTTCCAATATGGCAGGTAAAAGCACTTTCCTGCGGAGTGTGGGTGTCAATCTGATACTGGCCATGATGGGTGCGCCGGTATGTGCAACAAAAATGACCATATCGCCATTGAAAGTGATGACCAGCATGCGGATAAAAGATAACCTTGAAGAAAATACTTCTACCTTCTATGCAGAACTCAAAAAACTCAAAACAATCATTGATGCGGTAAACAGCAGGCAGCCTGTTTTTATTTTACTGGATGAGATCCTGCGCGGTACCAATTCACTCGACAGGCATACGGGATCCATGGCACTGATCAGGCAATTACTGCATCATGATGCCACTGGCATAGTTGCCACGCATGATCTTGAACTGGCCGGCATGATAAAGGAATTCCCTGAAGGCATACACAATTATTATTTTGATGCAGCACTGGATGGAGAAGAACTATACTTCGATTATACATTAAAGAATGGCGTCTGCAAGAACCTTAATGCGTCTATATTGATGAAGAAGATCGGGATCGAATTGTGAAGTTGTAGTTTATCCTTGCCTTCTTCGTTCCATTGCGGTTAATTTTCAAAATTCATTATTGAACCCTTCTTTTAAGACCTTGAAATAATTCTTCTTGTTGAAACTGTATAGATAAGGTGCTTTATGCGCGCCGCCTAGAAACAACTTTTCTTTCTTTTCAAGAATGCCGGCAGCCAGCATCTTGCGCGTGAAATTAGAACGGTCCAGTTTACGGTTCAGGATGGTCTCATAAATGGATTGCAGGTTTTTCATCGTAAACTCTTTTGGCAAGAGATTATACCCGATAGGCTGATAGTTCAGGTGGTGACGCATGGAAATTAATGCATGTGTAATGATGTCCTTGTGATCGAAAATAAGAGGAGGCAATTTGTTGATATCATGCCAGGCACAGGATAAAGAAATGGTATCAGGCACAGGTACCACTTTCTCAAATTCCACCAGCGCAAAATAACCAATGGTCAAAAAACGCTGCTTAAACCAATTGTCCGTTTCAAAAGGCAGTTCCATTGATTTCATTGCATTTTCCATGAGGGTCTCCCTGGAACGTCCAGGGTCACCAAATACATGGAACTGCTGTAAATAAACATTTTTCAGTCCGGTCCTGTCATGCAATACCCTTTCAGCTGCCGCTTCGGTTGATTCCGTTTTTAATATAAACCCTCCCGGCAGCATCCAGTCACGATGGTTCAGGCATTCCAGCAACAATACCTTCAGCTGGTTATCGTGGAAGCCGAAAATCACGTTATCGACAGAAAGTCCGGGCATTAATTCATGCACTTTCAGATCAAACTGCTTTCCCATATTTGTCGACTTATTATCCATCCTCAAAACAAGTATTATTTGCGAAGTAAACCAAAAAGGCTTAATATTGTGTCATAATGACCCAATAATATTTTTCACCTCATTTACGTAATAGTTATGAAAGCGATCTACCTGAGAATCGTATTTTTCTGCTGCTTCCTGATCACCTTAACCACGGCAAGGGCACAAGAGAATAATCTCCCGCAACTGGGCAAAAGCCCGATCAGTGAAGTTGTCAAAGCCATGACACTCGACGAAAAAGTGTCCCTTCTTGTGGGCGGTGGCATGTATGTGCCGGGTATGGCTATGCCCGGAGCAGCATCACAACCCAGCGAAGCGCAGAAAAGGGTAACAGGTGCTGCGGGTACCACTGCAGCCATCACCCGACTGGGCATTCCGGCGATTGTTGTTTGTGACGGCCCGGCCGGTATACATGCCTTCAATGCAGGTAAAAGCCGTTTGTATTATGCCACGGCCTGGCCTACAGGTACGTTGCTGGCTTCCAGCTGGGACACCAGCCTCGTGAAAAAAGTGGGCGTTGCCCTGGGCGGCGAAGCCAAAGAATACGGGATCGATATCCTGCTCGGGCCGGGTATGAACATTCACCGCAATCCGCTCGGCGCGCGCAATTTTGAATACTATTCGGAAGATCCATTGCTCACAGGCTTTATGGCATCCGCCATGGTTGATGGGATCCAGCGTAATGGCGTGGGCGTTTCTGCCAAACACTTCTTCGCCAACAACCAGGAGACCAACCGAAATACCGTGAATACCAAAATAAGTGAAAGGGCCATGCGCGAGATCTATCTAAAAGCCTGGCAAATGATGGTAAAAAAATCCAATCCATGGACCATCATGAGCTCGTATAACCTGGTAAATGGTCCTTATGCTGCTGAGAACCCCGAGCTGCTTACAACCATCCTCCGGAAAGAGTGGGGTTTTACGGGATTTGTTATGTCTGACTGGTTCGGTGGAAGGAATGCCGTGGAAATGGTAAGGGCCGGCAACAATCTGCTGATGCCGGGATTGCCGATGCAAAAAACAGCCATACTCGAAGCCGTTAAAAGCGGAAAACTGGATGTGAAGATCCTCGACCAGGATGTGGCCGAAATGCTGGGCATCATAATGCTGTCACCCGCTTTCAAAGGATATAAGTTCAGTGATAATCCCCCGTTGAAGGAAAATGCAAAGATCGCGAGGGAAGCCGCCGCCGAAAGCATGGTATTGCTGAAAAATGAAGGAAAAGCATTACCGATTGCACCTGGCACGAAGCTGGCAGTCTTTGGCAATAATGCCCTTGAACTTATAGCAGGCGGTACCGGTAGTGGTGATGTAAATAAAATGTATACCGTGCCTTTAAGCGATGGATTGTTCAGGGCAGGCTATTCGTTGAATACAGACCTCTATCGTTCCTATGCAAATTATATTGAAACAGAACAACGCAAACGTCCGAAGAAGAGCCCGATCGAAGAACTGATGAGCCCGCCAATACCTATTGCGGAAATGAATGTTTCCAATGAAGATATCCTGAAAGCTGCTGGTAATGCTGATATCGCCTTGATTGCCATCGGAAGAAATGCCGGTGAGGGTACCGACAGAAAAGAGAAAGATGATTACTATCTGACTGAAAAAGAAAAATCACTGATCAGGGATGTGGCTGCGGCTTTTCATGCAAAACAGAAAAAAGTGATCGTGACACTGAATATTGGTGGGGTGATTGATCTCGCCCAGTGGCGCGACCAGGTGGATGCGATCCTGCTTGCCTGGCAACCGGGCCTGGAAGGCGGTAATGCCATTGCCGATGTGCTTTCCGGAAAAGTAAACCCATCAGGCAAACTGGCCACAACATTCCCGGCAGCATACCAGGATGATATCACGGCAAAGAATTTCCCAGGCAAGGAATTTAAGGACCGCCCGGTTCCCGGGGTTTTTGGACAGAAAGCTTATGAAGCCGAAGTGGTGTATGAAGAGGGTATCTATGTGGGATATCGGTATTACAATACATTTGGCATTAAGCCGGCATATGAATTTGGTTATGGCTTGTCCTATACCGATTTCAGTTATGGCAACCTTAAAACCAGTGCGACCGTAATGACCGATAATCTGCAGGTGAGCGTAACTGTTACCAATACTGGGTCTGTTGCCGGCAAAGAAGTGGTTCAGCTATATGTGAGTGCACCAAACAATAAACTCGATAAACCTGCTGCAGAATTGAAAGCTTTTGCCAAAACAAAATTGCTGAAACCGGGTGAATCACAGGAAATTAGTTTCAGTATTAGTCCGGCTGATTTGGCCTCTTTCGATACCAAAACATCTTCCTGGATCGCTGATGCGGGAAATTATACTGCACGCATTGGTACTTCGCAGAAAACGGTGCTGAGCAGTACGTTCAAGCTGGCGAAAGATGTGGTGGTGGAAAAAGTAAACAAGGTCCTTGTACCCAAAGAGCCTATCAATGAGTTGAAAAGCGCTTTGGGAAAGGGAAATAAATAAGGCAGTAAAAAGTGACACAGAGTTTAACCGCGAAGGAAGAAAGGGCGCTAAGTTTATTGTCGTTGTTGGTGTTATCTGAAATCAATATCCGCCAATAAAACAGTCCTTGGATCTGCCAGTATCATGACAGGTTTTTGAGAACAGGCCACCTTAAATTGACCGCTTTTTGCATTAAGCGTAAACTTTACATTCTGCGGTTTTTTACTTGCGTCTTCATAAACCTGGAATTCAATGGGCGTCTCAAAGAGTAAACCCGAAGGCTGCGTTTGATTTACAGTAATGATCACCTGTTTTGCTTTTGCATCATATTCCCATCGGCCGGTAATTTTTAAAACATTCGGTTTATGCAACCACTGATCAAAAAATGGTTTCAGGTTTTCATTGGAGACCTTTTCCATTTCGGCTATAAAATCATCAGTAGTTGCGTTGGCATTCATATACTTTTGATAATAGGCCTGGATTCCTTTTCTAAAATTATCATGCCCTATGCGTTCCCGCAGCATATGCAATACCCATGCTCCTTTTTGATACGTGATGCCATTGGTCACCGGGCCTTTTTCGGCAGATCGGTCATCGACGATACGATAAGTTGAATCCTTTTTATAATAATCAAGAACGAAAGCTTTTGCTTTTTTTAAACCCTCTACATATTCTTCATGCCCATAGGCGTTTTCCTGAAATAATAAGGTAAAAAAAGTGGCGAAACCTTCACTTAACCAGGCATCATCCCAGGTTGATTCCGTGACCGCATTTCCGAACCACTGGTGGGCTATCTCGTGAATGACCACATTCCTTAACCTGGTATCCGCTTTCCCATTAACCAGGTTTTCTCCATAAAATATGGCAGATGATGTTTCCATGCCACCACCTACACTGGGCGATTGGATGTTTGCTAATTTCTCATACACATAGGGCCCTACATAATCAGTATAAAATTGTAAAACCTGCTTTGTGGGATTTGCAAAATCATAAAAACCCGCCTCCCTGTCCTGGGGGTATACCCAGGTTTCAATGGATTTCCCATCGAACGCTCCAACCTGTTGAACGGCAAATTCAGCAACCCCTAAAACAAATAACCAAGAGGATACCGGAACCGATTGTTTCCAGTGGGTCAGTTTAAACTCTTTATTGATCTGGGATTCTTCCTGCAAGAGGCCATTGGAAACTACTTTGTATTTGACCGGCGCGGTTACGATAAATTCGCTGGTTGCCTTATCATAAGGATGGTCCACCGTAGGCAGCCAGTGCCTTGCCCTGTTGGGCCAGTTTTCATTAAAAAAACTCCTGTCGCCATACTTGGTTGGACCAATTCTTAACCCGTCTGCCGGCACACCTTTATATTGAATTACAACCGTGCTGATCTTATCTTTTTCCGCAGGAGCGGCAAGCTGGATGAACAGTGCATCCTGCTGGTGCTTAAAATCAACTTTTACATCATTATATGTCACAGACTCCACCTGCATCCCTTTGCCTGATCTTTCTGCAGTCTTATTTATCAGGTCGAGCCTGATTTGCCTGCTGTCGTTTGTTTTAAATAAAATCCGGATAGTTGCTTTCCCCGCTATTTCATCCGTAGCATCAGAAAGCTTTAGTTCGAAAGCATAATGAATGATGTCTATTGCATAATTACGCGGGTAATTATCGGCAAAACAAGTATGTACAATAAGGCTGAAAAGCGCAGCGAAAATGATTTTTTGAAACTTCATTATTGCAGTGTTACTTTTTTCAAATAATATCCTTTTGCATCCACCTGCGGCGGTACGGAACTATTGACCGTGATGCCTTCTTTATTTATGATCATTCTCTTTGTCCCTTCCGAAGTTGTAATTTCAAAAGGCAGCGGCATAAATAAATTATTCACTTGTATAAAATATTTTTGGTTCCCGGTTTCTTTTATGGTGATATCAAGCACTTCGGTGGTCCGGGTATAGAAATCAAAAAATGGTTTCAGGTCCTGCTTTGATTCATGGCTAAATAATTTCTCTACGTCATCCGTGGTTACAAAATTGTCGTAGGTATATTTTGGGTCAGTGGCCAGTTTTTTGATGGCGGGAAAAAATATTTCATCGCCAATAACGTATCGTAAACTATGCATGAAAAAGGAACCCTTCGTATAAATATCGCTTCCGGCGTAGGTTTCATCTTCAGATAATTCATCGCCGCCCACCATGGGCTTTTTACCCTTAATAGATCTTTTATGCGCATTGATGATCTGGTCATAGGCAGCCTGGCCGCCTAAATCATAATGAATCAATGCCTCGGCATAAGTTGCAATTCCCTCCTGTATCCACAAATGCGCCCAATCCTTATTGGTAACCTTGTTTGCCCACCACTCATGCGCATATTCATGAAATAAGTTGGCGGAATAATCGCTTTCGCCAATTTTACTGTACACAAACTTATTTTGAAAAGTGATCATGGTCTGGTGTTCCATTCCGGAATTCGGCACGGCGCAGATGCCGATCTTTTCTTTTACCCAGGGATATTCGCCAAAATATTTTTCCAGTACTTGATTATCCCTTTCTTTCAGTTCAATGATTTTTTTAGCCTCTGCGGCATCTTCTTCCAGCACATAGAACTGAATGGGCACCACATTGCCGTTTATGGTGGTGATGTCTTTACTCACCACTTTATATTTTCCGATATTGAATAAGATGCAATAGTTGCTGATTGTATAATTTGTTTTCCAGTGGTAGGTTTTTTTATCTTTTTTAGTGGTCACTTTTTGTAAAAGGCCCGGTCCACCAACAACTAAATCTTTAGGGACGGTGATGAACATATCTACACCCTCATTGGGCTCATCGCTGGGGTGGTCCTTACAGGGGAAGTATACCCTTCCGCCTTCTTTTTGACAGTTAATGGCAACCCATGGATTTCCGGTTCTGTCTTTTGTCCAGGTAAATCCGCCCGTCCAGGGCGGTTTAACCGCAACCGGGGGCTCTCCGCCGTATTCAATGCTAACACGGTGTTTTCCTGATTGAAATCCGGCCTCACTGGTTATAAAAATCTGATCTTTTTTATGGTCAAATTTTACCGGTTTATTGTTGACTTTAATTTTATACACGTCAAGCAGGTAAACCAGATCAAAAAGCAACGTATCCGTTTTTTGGGAAAGCAAAATGTCAATTTCCGTGTTGCCGGCTATTTTTTTGTTTTCAATGTCCACATCCAGTGTAATGGTGTAGTGCCTGATATCCATGATAGCCTGCAGCGGGCTTAGTTTGCCGCCGGATGACATATAGCTGATGTCCCGGTTTTGCGCAAGGGAAGAAAGCTGGATCAAAAATCCGACGATAACCAGGTATGCTTTTGAACAGAATTTTATCTGAAGAGAAGTACGCATAATGGGCTTTAATTTAAAAGAAGTAATTATTTGTCCGGGCCTAATTATTCACTCATGAATATATTGATTTCCTGAGCTATTGAAATGGTAATTTAAGATCAGCAAAAATTAATTAAACCTTACTTCTTGCACAGCTAAGGGAGCAGGATGATAACAAGAAGTCTATAGTAATACCGACTTTTCTGCTCAAAATAATGGAGGGCAGTCGAGTTTCCTTCCACCTTTGCGGTGAAAAAACCAATTATTCACCGCATAAATTGCGGTAATTATTTAAAATTGCGCCGAATAAGTGCTATATTCACCGCACAAGACGTATATGGGCAAATTCATACATCAACTAAAAAACTGGCCTGCATTTCATTGGGATCAGGAAAAACTGGCTCCGCTACTGGCTCAAGTACGTCACCGGCAGGGTCGGCTTCTTGGCCGTATGGAAGGTCTTGGTTTTAGTTTACAGGCGGAGGCATCGCTTAAAACGCTGACGCTGGATGTTTTAAAATCCAGCGAAATTGAAGGTGAGTTACTCAACCCTGATCAGGTAAGGTCATCTATTGCCCGACGGCTTGGAATGGACATAGCCGGACTTATTCCTGCGGACAGACATGTTGAAGGGGTTGTTGAAATGTTGCTGGATGCCACACAGCAATATAAAAAAGCCCTCAGCGATGAACGTCTTTTTGGATGGCATGCGGCGCTTTTTCCAACGGGGCGAAGCGGTATGCACAAAATCGTGGTCGGTGCCTGGCGAGACAATGCCATCAATGATCCCATGCAAGTGGTTTCCGGAGCCATGGGTAGGGAGAAGGTTCATTACCAGGCCCCGGATGCTGATTTACTAAACGATGAAATGAATGCGTTTATCAAATGGTTCAATAAAGAATCCAGGATAGATTCCGTAGTTAAAGCGGCCATTGCTCATTTATGGTTTGTAACGATACACCCTTTTGATGATGGCAATGGGCGTATCGCCAGGGCAATTGCCGATATGCAACTGGCACGTTCCGATGGAAACAACCAACGATTCTACAGCATGTCGGCACAAATCAGAAAAGAGCGAAATGCATATTATGAAATACTGGAAAAAACCCAAAGAGGAAGCCTTGACATTTCAGACTGGCTGGAATGGTTTCTCGGGTGCCTTGATCGCGCCTTAATAACTTCAAATGAAACACTTGGAGTAGTTTTAAGTAAAGCAAAGTTTTGGGAAAAACATTCAACCGTTTCATTCAACGAACGTCAAAAACTAATGCTCAATAAGTTGTTGGATGGATTCGATGGAAAACTAAATTCCTCTAAGTGGGCAAAGATTACCAAATGTTCTTCGGATACAGCAATCAGGGATATCAACGATTTACAGAAAAAAAATATTCTCCTAAAAGAGCCTGCTGGCGGACGCAGCACGAATTATATTCTAAATGAATCCTGAATAATTTTCCATCTAATCTTCGCTGGATGGATTTATCGAAATAAATAAAGATTCAAATTGCAGTAGCCCGCAATGCTGGCCCTTTATAATCAGGATTGATTTTTTTCTTTTGTATATTCCTTATGTTTTGCTTCCAAAGTATGTAATTCTTTTTCCAGAAAATAATTCAAAGCAGTCCTGATTGTAGCTATAGCCGCCAGTTTGCCAATATCATCCCAGGAAGGACCAACAGCAGTAAGTAAAATATCGGCCGCCAGTAATAATTCCAGTGCAAGGGTAAGGGAAGAACCCAACTGAATGCGCAAAGCAGTATTGGAGACATATTGATTGTTCTTAAAAAGGGAGGGTATATACCCCACCAGAAATTTTAATAGCCCTATTCCAATTACAATGGCTCCTATAATTTCAACGATTACACTTAAATGGTGGGCGATCTGCTTTGCTATTACTTCCATGATTAAAATTTTTCAGTATATATTATAAGAAAAGATAATACTTTTTCCGACATAGCTGTACCCATCGTGCATTTTTATTAATTCATCGTTAGGTGTTATAATTGTCCACAACAATAGTTTCTGAATTTGCCAGTTGAACATTTTGCACATTAAAAGAATGGGCCTTTTCTGCAACCATAAATTTATTTTACAACCAGGCAGATTTGGACTTTTTCAAGAGCAACTCAAATTTTTAAGACTATAAAATTGTACTTTTTCCGCTTCATATGCCTTTGACTATTTTTTGATTTCTTTACCCTTAACTTTACTACATTGTCAGCACTGATTAACCAATTCAGTTAGCCTGTTTATTTTTGAACCATGGCCAAAACCAAAAAAAAAGCTGCAAAAGCGGATATCGATTTTGAACAACAACCCTGGGATGCTGCCAACGAACTGCGTGGTGCTGTGGCAGAAAACCTGTACAAAGATCATGTGCTATCCCTTCTGTTTGCCCGGCATTTAAGCGAACGATACGCTGAAAGAAAAGAAAATCACAAATGGGTTCTACAACCCATGTTTGCAAAAAGTTGGTTATCGGCAACACAAACGGCCAGGCTGATTAATTTGTATTACAATCGGGGTTATGACAGAAACTAAAAAGTTACCTGTGTATTTGTCTGAAGCAGAGGCAGCAGAACTTTGTTTTCAGCATTATGGGATAAAGGGAACAGCAACGCATTTACCGGGGGAGCTGGATCATAATTATAAAATTGATACCCCTGATGATACCGGGTACATTTTTAAGATAAACAGGCCGGGCACAGAAATAGATTATCTCGACTTCCAGGAAAAATTATTGCTTCACATCCAGGAAAAAAAGTCGGCAATAAAATTTCCCCGTTTAATACCTCTTCTATCAGGACAATATTCATTTACTATTACAGACTCAGATAATCAAATACGGAGTGCACGATTATTAGAATGGATTCCCGGAAGGCTGTGGTCATCTGTCAACCCCAAAAAGGAGGAACTGCTGCATAGTTTGGGAGAAGTGTGCGGCGGAATAACAAACTTATTGCAGGATTTTAATCACCCAAAGGCGACCAGAGTTTTTGACTGGGATATTGCACAGGCCGGCTGGACAGATCAATACATGGATCTGTTTAGTATGGAACAAAAAATATGTCTGACCTATTTTACAAATCTGTTTAAAAAGCTTCAACCACAATACAGTCTTTTCCGGAAAACAGTTATCCATAATGACGCAAATGACAATAACATCATTGTAAGCAATGATCTTATCGATCCTGTAGTGGAAACCATCATAGATTATGGAGATGCCGCTTTTTCTCAAACAATCAATGATCTTGCAGTGGCCATTGCGTATGCTGTTATGGATTATCCAGACCCATTATCTGCCGCCTTACCAATTATTTCGGGGTACCATAAAAATTTCCCTTTAAAAGAACAAGAACGGGAAGTACTATATGTTTTAGTTGCTATCCGTTTAGTAATCAGTGTAACCAAGTCCGCCATCAACAAAGTTAATGAACCTGATAATACCTATCTGCAAATAAGCGACAAACAGGCCTGGACATTATTATATAAATGGAAAAGTATTCCTTCGTCCCTGGCGCATTATTCATTTCGGGCTGCATGTGGATTAAAACCGGTAGCGAAGGAAGTAACATTTAATCAATGGGTTGCATCGCAACATTTTGAGGTAAAAAATTTATTCCCCGGCATTACATACAATAGGATTAAGCAACCTGACATAAGCATCGGAAGTTTGCTGCTCGGAAATTTCTCTTCCTACAAAAACACTGTTGAATTCTCTTATAACATACAGCAACTTCAAATTGATAACCCGGATGCATTATTGGCGGGAGGTTATCTTGAAGCCAGACCCATTTATTCCACTTCAGCATTTAAGCTGGAAGGAAATTGCGGTCCCGAATACAGAACCTGTCATTTGGGAATGGATTTCTGGTTAGGAGCTAATACTCCGGTCCATTCATTTTATGATGGTGAAATAATCAGCTGCGTCGATAATACTGCTGATAAAGATTACGGACCAACCATCATTATCAAACATGAAATTACTAATGAACTTTCATTCTATACTTTATATGGCCACCTGAGCAGAGAGAGTTTGGTATCGCTAAAAAAAGGAATGAAAATAAAAAAAGGTGAACGGCTTGGTTTTATTGGTAACCATTCAGAAAATGGAAACTGGCCAACACATCTTCATTTTCAAATCATACTTGATCTGCTGGGGTATGAAAATAATTTTCCGGGAGTTTGTTCTCCGGGTCAATCAGCTATCTGGTCATCTGTTTGTCCTGATCCCGGTTTGCTTTTCAATTGTAAGGATGTCTCCTCCATAAAAAAGGGCGGTACTGCTGAATTAATAAATGAAAGAAAAAAACATCTCGGAAAGAGCTTGAGTTTATCATACAGCCAACCGTTGAAAATGCTGAGGGGTGAGATGCAATGGTTGATGGATGAAACTGGCAGGCGATATCTGGATATGGTGAATAATGTGGCCCATGTCGGGCATGAACATCCTGCAGTAGTAAGAGCAGGTCAGCAACAGATGGCCGTGCTGAACACGAATACAAGGTATTTACACGAAAATATTATAGCATTTGCAAATGAACTCTGTAAAACATTGCCGAGCCAGCTTTCCGTTATTCATTTTGTAAACTCCGGAAGTGAAGCAAATGAACTGGCGATGAGAATGGCTACTGCTTTTACCGGCCAGAAAGATATCATTGCACTGGAAGTGGGCTATCATGGAAATACCGGCAGGTGTATTGATATCAGTTCTTATAAATTTGATGGTAAGGGCGGCAAAGGCAAGCCGGAAAATACTCATATTGTTCCTTTGCCAGACAGTTATCGTGGCAAATACCGTGGCGCTTATGGAGAAACAGGAAAGCAATATGCATCACATGTATCAGATAAGATCGAAGCGTTAAAAAAAACCGGCCGGGGTCTTAGCGCGTTTATTGCCGAAAGCATTGTAAGCTGTGGCGGGCAGATTGTACTGCCGGAAAATTATTTAAAAACGGCTTACGATTTTGTTAGAGCTGCCGGTGCTGTTTGCATTGCCGATGAAGTGCAGACTGGTTTTGGCCGGGTTGGAAAAAAATTCTGGGGCTTTGAATTGCAGGATGTAGTTCCCGATATTGTGACTATGGGAAAACCAATTGGCAATGGTCATCCGCTGGCGGCAGTAGCTTGTACCCGGGAAATTGCCGATGCATTTGCAAACGGCATGGAATATTTTAATACGTTTGGCGGTAATCCTGTTTCTTCCGCTATTGGTTTGGAAGTATTAAGAATTATTCAAGATGAGAGGCTGCAGGAAAATGCTTTATCAGTTGGCGAATTTTTGAAAGCCGGATTAAGGGATTTGCAAAAACATTTTCCTGTTATCGGTGATGTAAGAGGAGAGGGGCTTTTTCTGGGCATTGAGTTTGTTGAATCCGGCAAATCGCCGGCAACGGAGAAAACCAGCTATATAGCGAACCGTATGAAAAATCATGGAATTTTGATGGGTGTAGATGGTCCGCAAAATAATGTCCTGAAAATAAAACCACCGCTGTGTTTCAATATAGAAAATGCTGAAGAAACGCTTTATTATTTGGAAAAAATCCTCAGGGAAAATTTCATTTCGGGGTAATCTATTTAAATACCTGGATTTTCCAATCAGAAGCCCATGCCTTGGAAAAGTGCTTAATCAGCTCATGAAGAAGACCAGGAATGAAAACAAAGAAATCGGCTCAAAATGCGCAAGGGCCGGATATGGAATCGGAAAATTAGTTTGAACGGTTCTATGTACCAAATGACAAAACCCACAACAAATTAGAACGGGATTTAATTGAGACAGTTTACATTCAACTGAAAACTTTTTAAGCAATCTTCTGGGGTTGCTTATGGTTAACATTTCAGGAATTCAACAACTCAATGAAGATTTAGGATTGGTACTTAATATTTACAAAAATATTAATTGACGTTAGTTACAGTCTATTCAAAGTGCTGCTTAATGAACATAGAAATTGAGAAAAATCTTATCTTAGGAAACAACCCTGTTGGTCCTAAATATAGAGATTGTTATAGGAATGATCAGGTAGAAAAAAAGTAAAAATATGTACATGAAATACTTTATCATATTGGGCATACTGACGATCGGCTACTCAATTTCCATGGAGCCAAAAAACAGATCATTCGGGACACTTGAAATTTCGCAACAACTTTCAGCTGAATTTGTAAATCCCCCCTTGCCATACCGGCCTGGTGCTTTCTGGTGCTGGTTGAATGGAAATATGACGGCTACTTCGATTACCAGGGATTTGGAAGCGATGAAATCCAAAGGAATTAACAGGGCTGAAATCTGGGATGTGGCAGCCATACATAATCCATCATTTATTCCAGCAGGGGCAGCATTTCTTGGAAATGAATCCGTAAGCCTGATAAAGCATTCGATATCTGAAGGGAAAAGATTAAAAATGAGCATCGGTATTGTTGCCTCAAGCGGGTGGAATGCCGGCGGATCATGGGTTACACCTGATTGGGCATCCAAGAATCTTTATTTCTCAAAAGTGGATATATCAGGACCACAGGCCCTCTCCATTGACCTGCCATTTCCAAAATTCCCGGAAGGTTGTCCAATGAATGACCAGGAGACACCTGTTTTCTACAAGGATGTTTCGGTACTTGCTGTTCCTTATAATGCAAACAAGCATATCAGTGACGTTTCCCAGGTAATAAGTCTTACCCCATTATTTAAGAATGGTAAATTGGAATGGAATGTCCCGGAAGGGAAATGGACTATCCTTAGATTTGTTTGTTCTAACAATGGCCAGCGGTTGATTGTACCTTCCCCTAATTCGAATGGCCTTTTTATTGACTTTCTTGACCCCAATGCTACTACCAGGCATTTAAAACATTTTATGGACCGGCTTGGTGTAACTCCCGAAAATTCTTCTGAAGCCGGTCTGGCATATTTTGAATTCGACAGTATGGAACTTGCTGAAGGTACTCCATGGACTGACTCATTTCCCTCCATTTTTATGGAAAGACGGGGATATGAATTGGAGCGTTATTTACCCATATTTGCAGGATGGGACATCAGGAATTGTACGGACCGTTTTCGGTACGATTTCAATGAAACAGTTAGCGACCAGCTTATTTATAGTCATTATCAAACAGGTACTGAATTCCTGAAGAAATATAATGCAATGCTTGTTTCTGAATCCGGCGGTCCGGGCGCACCAGTTTGGGAAACCTGTCCGGTTGACGCGCTGAAAGCATTGGGAGCAGTCTCTGTTCCAAGAGGCGAATTTTGGATACAGCATCGGAACATGTTTTTAATTAAAGAGGTATCAAGCGCTTCACACATTTATGGAAAAAAATTGGTGGATGCTGAGTCTTTTACAACCTGGAGAAGATGGAAGGATTCGCCCTTTACATTGAAAAAAGTAGTAGACCGGGCATTTTGTGAAGGTCTCAACAATATTACCTTCCATACTTTCGCGAGTACAAATCCGGAAGATGGCCTCCCGGGCAGAACCTATCATGCCGGTTATGATATGAATCCCGGTACAACATGGTGGTCCAAGTCTAAACCCTTTATGGATTATCTGTCTCGTTGCAGTTTTTTGCTGCAACAAGGATTATTTGTGGCAGATGCCTGCTACTACTATGGTGACCAGACCCCTAATTTTTTCCCGTTATTTCATGATGTTCCTGAAAAACCCCGAATCAAAGGGCTGGGCAATGGTTTTGATTTTGATGTGGTAAACTCCGATGTCATTCTGAACAGGATGTCGGTTAAGGATGGCAGGTTGGTTTTGCCAGATGGTATGAGTTATGCTATATTGATACTGCCAGACCAGGTGCAGATGACAATGGAAGTCCTGGAAAAAATAATGAAACTCGTAAAAGCAGGCGCTACTGTTGTCGGGCCGCGTCCTGAAACAGTTCCGGGTTTGCATAATTGGGAAAAGAAAAATATTACCCTGAATCAACTTTCCGGAGAGTTATGGGGAGCCTCAGATGGCAAAAAAATATTTGAGCATACCTATGGGAAAGGGAAGGTAATATGGGGCATTTCAGCTGATGAGATTTTGAGTAACAAATTAATTGAGCCCGATTTTAGTTTTACAGGACCTTCGGAAATCGATTATATCCATCGGACAACCGAAATGGGAGAAATCTATTTTTTGAGAAATGAAAGTGAAGAGACTGTAAACACGATTTGCAGGTTCAGGATAAAGGGGAAATACCCGGAAATATGGGATCCTTCAACAGGTGCCATTTCCCGTGTAGGAGTTTATACCCAGGAGAAACGGGTGACAAGTTTTGAAATCGAACTTCCACCCCACGGTTCCACATTTGTCGTTTTCAATAATACTAGTCGAAGTAAATTGCCTGCCGTTGCAGATACAAAGAAAGGGGCTAATGAAACAACCATTTCTGGTCCCTGGAAAGTAAGTTTTCCGCCGAATTGGGGTGCTCCATCATCGGTTGTTTTAGACAAATTAATTTCCTGGACAGAATCAGAAGATACCGGAATAAAATACTTCTCCGGAACGGCGGTTTATCAAAATTCTTTCAAGGTTACTGATGGAGGGGGCAAGAAAAAAATAATGCTTAACCTGGGGGAGCTCCGGGATGTTGCTGAGGTTTTTATAAATGGGAAATCTGCAGGGATCTTATGGAAAAAACCTTACCAGGCAGATATCAGTCAATTGGTTCAACCCGGCACGAATGATCTCAGGATAGAGATAGTAAATATGTGGATTAACCGAATTACCGGTGATACACTACTGGACCCGAAAGATCGGTTCTGCAAAACGAATCAGTCTTTTATGAAAAAAGAAGTGTGGCCCGGCGGAGATGAACCGTTCAGGATTCAGACTGCAGGATTATTGGGCCCGGTCACCTTAATAGAAAAATAGTATTCATAATTGCCCTCAATGGAATTAATCAGATATGGCAAATGAACTTCGCCTTCGCTGTTAGCCAAACTTCAACCAACCCAAGCCGTTATTCAGGTATATCAAACCAGAACCTGTACTATCCAGACTGGGTTGTATTTACTTTAAGTATAGATACGGAGATATATAGATTTGAATTTTTAAATAAAGAGCGAATAGTATGAAACAAAAAATACAAGGCCACAGAGAACCTCGGAGTTAAAAGAGGGCCACAGAGCAATACAGGTTGTGCTCTGTGGCCCTCCATTTTCTCTCTGAGGCTCTCTGTGGGCTAAAATATTATTAGCCAGGAGCTTCGAGTATCCTATTCCTTACAGCTTTGATCTGAGTTCGAAAAAAATTTAATAGCACAACACGTTAAAGTTTAGTTTTCTTAATTTCGGTTAATCAATGATTATTAACTATCCACTCCTTTTAGATGGCGGTCTTTCTAATGAATTAGAAAGGCAAGGTTGCAATCTTAATCAAAAATTATGGAGTGCGAAATTGCTGGAATCTAATCCTGAAGCGATCATTCTTGCCCATCTCAGTTATCTTGAATCTGGTGCTCAATGCATCATTACTTCCAGCTACCAGGCTACCCTGCCCGGGTTTATGGCGATTGGTTTTGATAAGCCTTCAGCAAGTGGATTGATTCTTAAATCAGTTCAATTAGCTGAGGAAGCAAGAAGCCGTTTCATGACATTAAACCCACAAGCATCAAAACCTTTGATTACTGCCAGCATTGGTCCTTACGGAGCCTACCTGGCAGACGGCTCTGAATATCGTGGTGATTATATTATCTCTGACCAGGCGTTAACAGACTTTCATGAACCAAGAATCAATTTGCTCGATAATTCAACGGCAGATATTCTTGCCTGTGAAACTATTCCTGGTTTTCAGGAAGCTAAGGTGCTGTCAGAAATTTTAGAAAATGTAAAAAAGCCCGCCTGGATATCATTTTCCTGTAAGGATGGTAAACATATAAGTGATGGAACGCCCATTGAGCAATGTGCTGCTTATTTTGCACATCACCCGACTGTATTTGCCATTGGTGTAAACTGTACTTCCCCGGAATTTATCTCGGAATTAATTCGATCAATCAAAATAAAATCAGGGAATAAAAAGATAGTTGTATATCCCAATTCAGGAGCCGTCTACCATGCTGAAAGTAAAACCTGGTCGGGTCTTTCGGATCTGTCTTCCTGTGCAATAATGGCAAAAGAATGGATGGATTTGGGCGCTGATATTATTGGAGGTTGTTGTGGGATTGGGCCAGAGCAAATTAAAGCGATGCGTAAAATTATTTCCAAAATGGATTCTTAAAAGCATATGGAAACCATAGAGATATTAGATGTTATAATTGTCCGCTACAATAGTTTCTGAATTTGCCATTTGATCATTTTTCACATTAAAAGAAATGGCCTTTTCTTTAACCGTAAATTTATTGTATAACCAGGTAGATGTGGACTTTTTCATGAGCAATTCAAATTTTTAAGACTATAAAATTGTATTTTTTCCGCTTCATATGCCTTTGACTATTTTTTGATTTCTTTACCCTTAACTTTACTACATTGTCAGCACTGATTAACCAATTCAGCTAGCCTATTTATTTTTGAAACATGGCCAAAACCAAAAAAACAACTGCTAAAGCGGATATCGATTTTGAACAACAACTCTGGGATGCTGCCAATGAACTTCGTGGCGCTGTGGCAGAAAACCAGTACAAAGATTATGTACTCTCCCTTTTGTTTGCCCGGCATTTAAGCGAACGATACGCTGAAAGAAAAGAAGAACTCATTACACTTGCTTCTGATAAAGAATCGGAATATTACACTTCAAGTAAAAAAGAGCTTGACAAACTACTTAATGATGAGCTCGAGTACCAGGTAAAAAATGTTTACAAACTGCCGGAAGAAGCCACTTGGGAATATTTGAGAGCCAATGCGGAGCAGGATGATATAAAAGTTAAGGTTGATAAAGCATTTGTACTGATAGATGAGATTTTAGGTGAACGAAAAGAAGATTACAAAGGGGTTTTACAACCCATGTTTGTAAAAAGCCAGTTATCGGCAACACAAACTGCCGGACTGATTAACCTGTTTTCCAAACCGGAATTCCTGGAATCCAATAACCCTGAAGCTGATGTGTATGGCCGGGTGTATGAATACTATATCGGCAAGTTTGCCATGGCTGAAGGAAGCGGTGCCGGCCAGTTCTTTACCCCCGGCTCTGTTGTTCGATTATTGGTGGAGATGCTGGAACCTTTACATGGCAAGATAATGGACCTTGCCTGTGGCAGTGGCGGCATGTTTGTGCAGAGCTTAAAATTTGTAAATGCACATGGTGGTGATAAAAGCGCTATTTCCATATACGGACAGGAACGCTATGAAGGCACATTGCGTTTGTGTAAAATGAACCTGCTTTTGAGAAACCTGAGTTTTGATGTAAAACTTGGCGATTCTTTATTACAGGATAAATTTCCCAATGATAAGGCTGACTTCTTTTTAATGAACCCGCCATTTAATATCAGCAAATGGCACCCGGAAGATTTACCCGAAAACGACCCAAGGCTTTTTGGCCCAAAAGAAGTTTTTACCACTGACGGCAATGCCAACTACATGTGGTTTCAAACCATCTGGCACCACTTAAGCGCCAAAGGTACCGCCGGTGTTGTAATGGCCAATGGTGCCATGACCACGGGTAACCAGGGCGAAAAAAATGTACGTGAACACATGATTGAAAACGGCATGATGGATTGCATTGTACAAATGCCGGACAAATTGTTTTTAACCACCGGCATACCCGCCTGCCTTTTTATACTCAGCAAAAACCGGGATGGAAAAGATGGCGAACACCGGGAGCGTAAAAAAGAGATACTGTTTATTGATGCCCGCAAGTTGGGGCAAATGGTAAACCGCAGGTTAAGGGTATTTGAAGATGCCGATGTACTAAAAATTGCTGATGCTTACCACCAGTGGAGAAACAAAAAGGGGAAATATAGTGATGTAGAAGGCTTTTGTAAAGCGGCCACATTGGAAGAAGTAAAGGCTAATAACAACGTACTCTCACCTGGCCGTTATGTAGGAACCGAAGCTGAGGAAGATGACGGAATACCTTTTAAAGAGAAAATGAAACACTTAACGGAACAATTGGCAACGCAGTTTGCTGAAGGGGATAAACTGGAAGAACAGATTAAAGAGAATTTGAAAAATATAGGATTTGAATTGAATTAATTGTGTTGGTGGAACTTGCTTAATTATGCTACCCCCAGGAACAAGATTGAGGCTGTATTGACCTAAGTAAAAATGGCAATAAAAAAATAAAATAAAAAACCGTCATTTCAAGAATTTAATCAATTGATAATCAATCTGATATTAATTTCACTGGGTGGGCTGTAGAAAAAAAGAATTATAAATTTTGTTAAATGGGTTGACAATTAAGTAGTTTTTCGTCATTTTGTTTACCATTGCTTAATTTGAGTTACTTTTGCACTCCTTTAAAAAACTGCTATGTCAACCTTCAACAATGAAAGATTAAAAACTGCCCGTTTATTAGCAGGTTTTTCACTCAGGCAACTGGAAGAAGCATTATCCAATAAGGTTACTTACAATTCTATTAACAAATATGAAAAAGGCTTAATGCAGCCTGAAACAGGAACTATACTACGATTAGCGGAAGTCTTACATGTTACTCCTTCCTATTTTTTTGGAAAAGACTCTTTTGAGTTAGGGGAAATTAAATTTAGGAAACAACGCTCTTTAACAGTTGCAGATGTAATATTGATCAAAGAGAAAACAAAAGATAAGGTTCAGCGGTATATGGAAGCAGAGAAACTATTAAGCATTTCAAAGAAATTCACTAACCCGCTGGCAAGAAGACAAGTGAAAGATCCTGCAAAAGCAGAAGAACTGGCTGAGATTGTCAGAGCTGAGTGGGGGCTGGGAACGAATCCTATTCCTAATGTGATTGAAATGCTTGAAGAGAACGAAGTAAAAGTGATAGAGATAGAGGCATCAGAAAAATTCGATGGCTTAAGTATCTATGTTGATGATAGTATACCAGTTGCCGTTGTTAATGATTCATTTACCATCGAACGTAAAAGATTCACTGCGCTGCATGAATTGGGTCATTTAATGATGAATATAGAAATTGACGATGATAATAAAATTGAAAATGCTTGTCATCGTTTTGCTGGGGCTATGCTTTTCCCGGCATCCGAAGTAAGAAAAACTCTTGGTGATAGAAGAAGCAATATTGCAATGGGAGAATTGGTTGCCGTAAAGGAAGAGTATGGTATATCAGCACAGGCTACAATGAGGCGAGTGCTAGATCTTGGTATTATATCTCCATTGTCATATCAGCAATTTTTTAAAAGGATTGCCTGCAATAAGAAGGAAATCGGGCTTGGTTCATATAAAGGGGAGGAAAAAAGCTCCCGGCTTCTTCAATTAGTTTTCAGGCTCAATTCAGAAAATGTTATCTCCCTAGAAAAAGCAGCTTCTCTTGCCGGGATTCCTGTTAATGAATATCGAGCTTTGATTAATAATGTTCCTGTGGAAGAAGAAATATATTTATATAATAGTGGAGAAACTTTATTCGCTAATGCATGGAGCGATAATGAACCTGAATATTCAGTAGATGATGTAAAATCTATAAATCCTGACTATGCAGGCTGGTGATATTGCATTGTTAAATATGTTGCACCCTGACGGTACCAAGAAACCACGTCCGGTTTTGTTACTTAAACAGGTGAAGCCATTCAATGACTGGATTGTTTGTGCAGTTTCTACACAACTGCAACAAGAGGTAAAAGGATTTGACATTGTAATACTCAATACTGATGCAGATTTTGCAGCAACAGGATTCAAACAATCATCTGTAATCAGGCTGGGAATGATCTCAACCGTTTCTAAAGGTAGTATACCAGGCGTAATTGGAAGAATCAGTTCCACTGCTTTACAAATGCTGAAGAAAAGACTGGCAGCGCATATCAGTAGTTAAACTTTAAGCCCAGATGAACTTAGAACAATTCAAAAGATTACTAATAAAAGGAATTGAAGAATTGTATGCCGTTGATAGCAACTTACTTGAGGAAGAACTTGATATTAACGAAAGAACACTAACCCATCGTATTGCTTTGCACTTAACTCCTTTATTTAAAGACTATGATGTCGATTGCGAATATAACAGAATGTCTGACCAGAATGGGTATTTAACTAAAGGGGACTACTGGGCCAAAACCATTAATATTGAAGTAGATGAACTAATTTCCGGCGAAGACACTGAGGCGAAAACTGTTTTCCCCGATATCATTATTCATAAAAGAAAACAGCCTGTTAACCTTACTGTAATTGAAGTAAAAATGAAATGGAAAAACGGAAAAAAAGATTTTGATTATCGGAAATTAGATGCTTATAAAAAAGATTTAAAGTATGTCTTCGCAGTTTATTTAGAACTTGATGAAAAAAATTATTCAATTGAATTTAGATAAATAAATGCCCCAATTCAAAAAATATAAACTCGGTGAACTTTTCGATGTATCATCTGGCTTATCAAAGTCAAGAGAAGAATTTGGCTTTGGGCACCCCTTTGTGACATTTAAAGATGTTTTCTATAACTACTTTCTTCCTAAGAAACTGAGTGAACTAGCTAATACAAATGAAAAAGAAATTAAATCCTGTTCTGTTAAAAAGGGGGACATTTTTCTTACAAGGACAAGTGAAACCATGAATGAGTTAGGCATGAGCTCAGTAGCATTAAAAGATTACCCTAACGCCACATTCAATGGGTTTACAAAGCGTTTGAGGCTCAAAGAAGAAGTCGATATTGAAATAGACCCAGTCTTTATTGGTTATCATTTCCGCATAAATGATATAAGAAACCAAATTGATATGCATGCATCAATGACAACAAGAGCTAGTTTGAATAGTACTGCAATCAATTCAATTGAAATTTCAATTCCTGATATTGAGTACCAGATTCCGATTGGCAATATCTTGAAATGTCTAGACGATAAAATAGAACTCAACCGCCGCAACAACCACACCCTGGAACAAATTGCCCAAACCCTGTTTAAAAAATATTTTGTAGATGATATTGACCCTGAGAATTTGCCGGACGAGTGGACAAATGATAAAATTGGGAATAATGTTGAAACTATACTTGGAGGAACACCATCAACAAAAAACGAAGAATTTTGGAATAATGGAAATATTCCCTGGATAAATTCAGGTAAGGCAAACGAGTTTAGAATTGTGGAACCAACAACTTATATAACTGAAAAAGCTTTGAAACACTCAAATACAAAGCTACTCCCTAAAAGAACTACAATCATTGCCATAACTGGCACAACAATGGGCCAGATAAGTCGATTAGAAATTGATAGTTGCGCAAATCAATCTATAATTGGTATATTAGAAAGTGAAAAGATTCCGTCTGAATTTATATATTTCTGGCTTAAAGAAAATTTAATGGAAATATTATCACATGCAACGGGAGGAGCACAACAACACATAAATAAAAATAATATAAACGATACAATAGTAATAGTTCCAGATAAAGATTTGATTATTGAATTTAGTAAACTAGTAAAGCCAGTGTTTGAAAAAATTTCACTTAACTGTTTTGAAAATTTAAAACTTCAAAAAATCCGAGATTCACTTCTTCCTAAACTCATGTCCGGCGAAATAGAAATAAATGCAACACATAAGGAATTAGTTAATTAATAAAGAGCAATGAGTAAATATCTTGCCGAGAGTGATATAGAAACCGCCGCCATTGAATGGTTACTGGAAGATAAACGGTTCCAATATTATTTCGGACCGGATATTCATCGCAGTCATAAAAAAGCGGTGCTGGAAAATGTATTTACTGGTTACTTGCAAGAAAGATATAAACATGTACCTGCTAAAATACTGGCCGAAGTGCAGCAGGAGTTCTTGTTCCATACCGGTACCGATATACATCTTCGCAATCATGCTTTTCACCTCAAACTCAGCAAAGGCATCAGTAAAAACTGGAAAGATGAGAAGGGCCGGGATTGTTTTGAGCATTTTTATGCGATTAACTATGATGACATTAACAGCAATGAATTTTGGGTAGTCAACCAGTATGCCATTGAAGGCCGCAATAACCGCCGCCCCGACCTGGTCATATTTATTAATGGCCTTCCCCTCGTTTTGTTTGAATTCAAAAACTGGTTTGACGCCGAAGCCACGGTGGATAGCGCATTTAACCAGGTACAGCATTATATAGAAGATATTCCTCAGGTATTTGAAACCAACTGCATCACCGTGGTCAGTGATGGTCAGAATACATTGCATGGTATGTACAGCAGCGGCATGGAATGGTTCATGCCATGGAAAAGTATAGATGGCATACAGGTGGTACAGGATGATTTTGCTTTGGAGACGCTCATCAAAGGGTTACTGGTACCAGAGCGATTGCTGAAGTATATACGCCATTATATTTTTCACGAAATGCAGAAAGGGCAACTGTTGAAAATCGGCGCCAAATATCACCAGTTTTTCGGGATACAGTTTGCCCTGGTCAATACCTTGAAGGCAATCCGTCCCATTGGTGATGGCCGCATTGGTGTCATCTGGCATACCACCCGCAGCGGCAAGAGCATTACGATGGCCATCTACAGCAGCATCCTACGGCAGATGAAGGAACTGAAAAACCCCACCATCATTGTACAAGTTGACAGGTTCGACCTGAGCAAACAACTCTATGAGGATTTTGTAGGCGCCAAAGACCTGGTCGGAGATGTGAAACTGGCAGAAAACACAGAAGAACTCCGTGACCTTATCCGGGGTGACGCGGGCGGTGTTATTTTCAGTACGATTGAAAAATTTCGGTTGAGAGACACAGCCACTGGTAAAGAAATAGAACACCCCGTATTGAGCGACAGGGATAATATTATTGTAATAGCTGATGAATGTCACCGCACCCAATACGGGTTGATAACCGGATTTGCCAATAACCTGAGGAGGGCTTTGCCCAATGCTTCTTTTATTGGTTTCACCGGCACTCCGGTTGACAGTAAGGATGCGGATACGGTAAGTGTATTTGGAGAGATATTGCACATCTATGATATCAAGCAGGCAACAGCAGATAAAGCCGTTGTGCCTATTTATTATGAGCCCCGGCTGGCCAAACTGCATTTAGCCAATGAACAAATAGAAGATGAAGCGGAGGAAATAACGGATGGCTTAACGGAGAATGAAAGAAACAAGATCATGTGGGCCGCTGTGGAAGATGCTGCCGGTAGTGATGGCCGGGTGGCGGAAGTTTCAAAAGATATTTTGAAGCATTTTCTCAAACGCTATGAAAGCCTCGATGGCAAAGCCATGATAGTTTGCATGAGCCGTCGGAATTGTGTAAAAATGTACAATGCCATTACGGCGTTGAAAGATTGCCCTGAAGTGGCGGTAGTGATGACCAGCAACATTGCTAAAGACCCGAAAGATTGGAGTCCGCATATCCGCACCAAAGAGCAGATGGAGGCGGTAAAAGCAAGATTCAAAGACCCGGATGATCCGTTGAAAATGGTGATTGTAAGGGATATGTGGTTAACAGGTTTTGATAATCCGCCCCTGCATACGATGTATGTTGATAAAATTATGACGGGGCATAACCTGATACAAGCCATTAACCGGGTGGCCACCATCTTTAAAGACAAACCCAGCGGGTTGATTGTGGATTATATCGGTATTGGCGACCGGTTAAGGGATGCTACCAAAAAATACACCGGCAGCGGCGGCAAAGGAGAAGTGACTATAGACATTGAAGAAGCTTTTTCCATGATACAGGAAGAGATTGCTGCATTGAATACCTGTATGCCCAGGGAAGGATTTTACAGCCATTGGGCCAGGCTCAGCACGGGAGATAAACTGAAGCTGATGCAGGAAGCGGTGAATTATATGGTATCGGAGGAAGAAAGAAGCAAAGATTTTTTGCAGCATGAAAAAATAATGACGGCCCTGAGTACCATCGTAAAAAGCCACCAGGACATTCAAACCATTGCATTGGACATTGTTTTTCTGCAGCAATTGGGAGCAGCCGTACGCAAAGTAAAATTCCCGCAAACCAATATTAAAAAGAAAGCTACTCAGGTAAAAGAACTGATTCACCGCAGCATTGAAAGTGAAGAAGTAATAGATGTTTTTCAGATGGCCGGAATAGAACGGTTTGACATTTCCATCATCAATGAAGATTTCCTGGCATCGGCCAAAGAAAAGAAAACGGGCAGGGAACTGAAACTGGAACTGATACGCCAGATTATTAATGATGAAATAAAATTCCGTTACCCTAAAAACTTGATCAAGTACCGAAAGCTGAAAGAAGAAGTGGAAAAAGTAATCAATGATTATCACAATCATTTTTTTGATTCACTGGTAGCTTTAGAAAAACTTCGTGAAGTAGCCAAAGAAATGCAGGAAGAAGATGTGCGTAGAGCACAGCTGGGGTTGAGTGATGAGGAAGAGGCCTTTTATGAAATTCTTGCCAAACATAAAACAGCCATAGCTGATTTTGAATTGATAAAAGAGATTGTAATAGATATCACCGCTTCCATCAAAAAGAATTTACAAATTGACTGGTTTAAAAAGCCAGATGCCCGGGCACAGATTATGCTGGCTGTGCGGAAAGTTCTGCAAAAGAAAGGAGTTCATGAAGAATTGAAAGAGATTATGGAAGACATAATGGAACAGGCAGAGGCGAGGTATCGGGAATGGTGGGGTGAGGGGAAAGTGGCTTAAATTTAAAATGAATTAAAGAGCCAAAACAAACCATTTTTCTATTTAAAACTCAATTGGGTTTTCTTGTAAACATATGATTGCTATTCCAAGGAGCCAAATTGGGAACTTATATTCAATTCACTAATTCTTTAAAATACAGGTTTTTAAATAGTCTCAGCGCTTAGCTTGCAATAAGGTTATTTAAAGAGCAGACAATGCTAATCTAAGAAATCAATCCCATTGCTTATCATTCTTGACACCAACAATTATTGATAGCTTTTCCATCAACTGTTGAACCTGGGGATAATCAGACTCAATTTCTGACATGACTTTATGTAATTCATGATTTTCAATCTCAAGCATCATATTATTATACTTGCTCTTATTTTTGGTGTTTTCGTTTTTCACCTGTGCATCAATTTCCAGATTTTTTAATTTTTGTTGTTCATAATAAAATGGGTAGTTCTTAATCCACTTAATTTCTCTATATAAAAGAAATGATAAAGGCATCCAAAAAAGAATAGCATAAACAACAATTCCTCCAAAATTAAAATTGTTATCAACAAGTACAGAAAACGATATTAAAGTAAATAAAAACAGTATGCCAATCAGAATCCACCGCAGTATTCGTATTTTCGATTTAAACCAAAGTTTTGGAATTTTATCAGGTATTACCTCAGTACTAATTAAATTATCAACTTTATTATTATAATCTTCGGTCAATGCATCCAATTGATAAAAGGGTGAGTTTTTAAAAGTATTTTCATTGTTTCTGTTCTCAACTAAAATATTTTCAATTTTATCTTTTAGCTGTTTATTAAAGATTTTATCATTAATCTCGCTAAGATTTTCAATGGAATCATTAATATTTTCAATAATGGTTTTGCTATAAATATTTAGAAAATAATATTTTAATACCGGGTTTTCAATTTTTTCAATGGAAGAAATCAATTCGCTTGTTGAAAAGGACAATTTTTTATAAAACTTTTGATTCTCTCTTTGTTCAATTTCCGTAATCTGATTCCTTAAAATCTTTCGAGTTAAATCATTTGCAGATGAAATTTGACTGTTTAAGCTACGTAATTCTTTATTTTGAGAAAGCTGCAGTTTAAGTGACAAATCATTTTGACGGACAACTTTTTCAAGAGTATAACTTTGATGTATTTGTAAAAATCTATCAAAGTTTGATGAGCGAACAGTCATATCTGATGCCATAATACGATAGAATTAGTGTTTCACAATAAATGTAATGAAAAGGGAAAACAAAATCAATATTTTCATTATCAAGTTTGGCTATTTATTAAAAATTCCAGAGTAAATTTATTTGTTGGCGGTACTTAGTTTCAAAAAGCTAAAATTTAAGCAATGAATAAGTTCATCCCATATAAAGACATAAAGAGCAACTATCAAAGTTCATGGCATATTCCATATGAAATACTTCTAAATACTATTGAATGGCGAAAATTCAGACAAGAAATAATTGATCGTGACCAAAAAAAATGCAGAATATGTAATTGTGAACAATCTGAAAAAATCGGTATAAACTATTTCAGAAAGCCGACTGACGAAGAGATTTCTGAAAGTTTAAAAGAAATCACATTCGATCCCACAGTTGATAGTACATTCGGATTTAAAAGGAATCCCGCACGAATAGTAGGAATAAAAACAGATACACCTACAATTCTACATGTGCATCATACATACTACATTTTTGGAGATTTACCGTGGGAGTATCAACATGATGCCTTATTAACGGTATGCCACGGCTGCCATGTTAAAATTCATTATGAAGAAAAAATACCTGTATATTCTGATGAAACTTGTAGAGAAGTACTTAAACTTACTCCTTGTACCCGATGTAGTGGGACTGGTTTCATGGAGGAATATCTCTATCATCAGAATGGAATTTGTTTTAGATGTAATGGGCGTAAATTTGAAGAATTTATTACTTAAAAGTTTAAGTGAATATAACTTGATTAATAGCCATAATAATCCAAGGCAAATTTTTTACATTTTAAGTTAGTGCTCAAAGACATATTAATTGTATTATTTATTATTTTAATTTAGGAATTTGATATAAATTAAAGCGAATTAGAATTCAGATTTTCAATTTCAAAACCGCAATTACGGGTAATTAGACTATGCGAGATCAAGAAATCAGACAAGCATTTCATAAAAGCATACTAAAGTCAGCTCACGACGATGTAGACACATTTGTGGTAGATGAATTGGGCCTAAAAAATGGAGAAATTCGGGCAGATATCGCTGTACTTAATGGAAAACTAGTTGGCTATGAAATAAAAACCGAAAGAGATACTCTATCGCGACTGCCTTCACAAATAGAAGCTTACAGTGAAGTTTTTCACAAAGCGTTTATTGTCGTAAGCAATAATCATTTGAAAAAAGCGATGAATTGTATTCCAGATTGGTGGGGCATTTATACAATAAACCCTGAACCAGAAGGAACTTATTCATTTTCCTGTTACCGAGACTCACAATTTAATAAGAACCAAAATGCTTTCACACTAGCGCAACTTCTTTGGAAATCTGAAGCATTGGAGGTTGCAAATGTATTACTCAGACATAATATTAAAGTAAAAACAACTAAGCACGAAATCTACGAATTAATTTCTGCGACTTGCTCAAAAAAAAAGTTGAGCAAAATTATTATTAGGTATCTCAAGCAGCGAGATAATTGGCGGACAGGTCGGCTATCACTTTTGAAAAGTGGTGATTAAATCCTATTTTATTCCAAACAGTTGGATTTCCTGTGCTAGTTAATTTCAATGAACATTTTTTTATATGAGCATCTCCCTCGCAAAATGTTTCACCAAGAAAGTACTTTGAATCTGAAACATCTTTCGCTAGTTCAAAATATTGACTGTGCCCAGATGTTTTTAGTGACTTTCCCTTTACTACATACCAGATGTCGTTATGAGTATATCTAATATTAGCACTCCGATCCATTTTCAAAGGGTCATATTCAAAATGTCCAGGCGCAACAATACCGTAATCACCATAGTTAATTGGCCTTTCAAAACTTTCTCCATGCAGCTTTTTAATAATTTTATTGAAAAGAATCCACTCACCTCTAGGTATCTCATTAATTCCAACCTTTATCCTATTTGTGGCAGGGAAAGATCCACCGCTAATAGTAAAAGTCTTCCAGAACTTAAGATATGGAAAGGTGTTAAGCTGATCAATAATACTATCAGAAAAATCCTCAGTGTTTGTAAAATCAGCGCTATTCAAATCTAAAATCAAATGGCATTTCTCTGGTTTAATTTGAACTTTCCCCAATAATTGTTCTATATCTTCAAAAAAATTGGGTGATACAATATTTGGAATAAGAACTCTCATCCCCACTTCGTCAATTTTATAAAACGTCATCACTTTTCTAATACTTTTTATCAGATTATCAGGCGTTGCCAATAGTATTATTGGCAACGGAATTACATTGTTTGGAGCAAGCTTGTTGTATATGTACTCAAAACAGGTTTCCCCTTCAGGCAAAGTATCATAGACTAAAGATAGGTCAATAAACGCGCTACTATTACCCCATTTGGTTGATATCCGCTTACAGATATTTGTCAAATGACCCTCAATCGTTTTTGGTTTAGCTTTTACATCATTGTCGAACTCCAATTTTGTAAACTCAATTAATGGAACGATTGCTTTCTTTACGTCAGGTTCTAATAACGACAATCCGTCAAACTCACCCTGTTTAGTTTTTAGTACAGGCAAATAAAATCTGCTTTTCATTTTTCCCCTTTAGTTTTTTAGTTCTTGAATAAAATTGGATCTTACTTCACCTTGCCCAATTAGTTCAGAAAACTGGAAATACTTTCCTGTCTCTTTTCTAATTCTTCCCGCTACTAGTGCCGGGTGTACTTTCAATGTCTTTGCCTGATTTATTATTGTCTCTGGAGATGGACTAAATCGAACTAACGATTTTTTCCAAACCATGTCTGGGATAAGTGCATTCAATGCAAATGCATCGGCCTCCTTTTCAATGCCGTCGATTTTTACATCAAGATCATCAAATATGACAGTTAATGCATCTGATAGATGTAATAGGATATGGGCTATCTCATGGAATAAAACAAACCAGAAATTATCCAACCGATCGTGTCGAAGCGTCATAGCTATAATTGGCTCATTATGTTTCAAAAGCAGCGCAGCACCATCTAGGAAAGTACCCTCTAATTGTGGCTCAACGATAAATCTAATTCCACTATTTCTTAAGTAGTCAGCCGCTTTTGCAGGACTATTAGACATCATACTTAATTCAGCTAATCCCCTTAACCAAGATTCTGTGATTGTATTCTTGTCGTACTTTTTGCCTACAGGCTGGCTTTTCGATTTCATTATAACATGAGCATACCAAGCATTTAAGGCGTACATATTTAAAGTTGAACCCGCACGAATTGATTTTTTAGTTAGGCTGTATTGAAGATTATTTAATCCAGCACTTTCAAAAAATCTTTCAATTAAATTTTTGGAATCGATAACTGCGTCATTATAGGAACCAGAGAAATTCCCAAACCATTTACGTTGAAACATTTGTTTGAATGGATAGTTCCTCACATCCAAATCTTCAGGTGCTTCAATAGATTTTATTTGTGCCTCGCCTGTTAATTTAATATTTAAATGTTCCGCAATCTTCAGTAATGTTTTGACACTTGCAGTATCATACATTTCAGATTCATACCGTTGAATCTGCTGCATTTTGACGCCAATTTTTTCAGCAAGTTCAGACTGGGTTAACCCGTTAGCAATTCTTGCCTTTATCAAAGCAAGAGGCAACTCTTTAAGACCATTAACATCCGTAATTGCGACCTTACCAGCTTTCAAATCTTCATATTCTTTTGCATCCTTGAGCAAATCGTTTAATTGAGATTCGATTGCATGCTTTTGCACTTCAAAAAGCTTTGGATGAATATTTTTTGATGTTTTAGCTATGAATTGAAGATCTTCCAAAGCTTGTTCAAATTTTTCAATTTGTGATTTTGAAATCTTATATTGTCTGTCATTGGTAATCATTTCAAACCTCCTTACTTTAGATGGTTAGTTAATCTAACAATCCCCTTTTGCTTACCGGTATTCTTATCCGTCTGAAAAAACTCCAGAAATGGCTTTCCAGATACGCCTTCCACAATCGTAGCCGGAAAAAATTCACCTAGATATTTTTGTTTCTGATTGAACCGCCCATTTGCAAAGTCAAAGAAAACAGGATCTAGTCTTGCCGGGTTTACAAAAGCCATATCCCAGCAGATCTCATAGTCATTTGGTATTGGCTTAGCTGTCACAAAGCTCCCGTCTAAAAAAACTTGTGGGCATCCGCTCAAAAACAAATTTTCAAGACCTCTTATCAATCCGTTATACAAAAGTTGCCTGGCCTGATTAATAGCGTAACGCGCATACACTTCCGAAAGGGTTGAATCATGAATTCCCGGAGGAAGGAGCGGCCAAGGACTACCATTAATGTTTATAAATTCGGGTATCATGACACAATTATATTGTTGTGTTTTACAAATGTCAATAATTAAATCGAATCTGCAAAATCTTTCATCGACAGATTTGCTTTGTCGGAATTAAATGGCTGATTATAAAATAGAAAGTTCTTGGTATTGCCGTTTAGAAGAGAAATGCTGCTCCAATTTCGCCCTGCCCGACTTCGTAGGAAGTCAGGCAGGGAACGGCCGACTTCCCCAAAAACAAAAAACCCCATCATTGCTGACGAGGTTTTTAAAGCTGTGGTGTGGGGCGGGATCGAACCGCCGACACAAGGATTTTCAGTCCTTTGCTCTACCAACTGAGCTACCGCACCCTTGACCGCCGAAGCCTTAGCGTAGGCGGTATATCAAATCGAAAGTTCAAAATCGAAAATCGAAACTGAAAGCCAATTTCTTTTGGGATGGCAAAAATAGGCTTTCCGGCTGAAATAGTGAAAAAAAAGTGGAAAATCAATCTGATTTCAGGCTACCCGGCACCCCGAGGCCCCTATTCCCACCTGAACTCCCCTTGGGTATACCCTTTCACCATGAAATTATATCGCGGACTGCCGGGCCGGTTTTCATATACGCCCCGCTTGGTATAAATGGCAATGGCCCCGCCGGTAATAAATGAACCAACCATCGCCGGAGGGTCGTATACCTTTATGAGCGCTACGTCCATGGGCGCAATGGTCACATCAAAAGGCCTCACCGGCATTTCATTCAGGAATATGTGAACCGCGACACCGCGCCAGAATACTGAAGTAGATACCAGGTCCTGTCGTACAACCAGTCCGGCCACCTTTGATTGCAGGAATAACCAGATATTATTGGTCCGGGCAATTTCATCAGAATCCAGCCCCTCAAAGGTCTTAACATTAGCCCCACCCCCGAACATCTTCGACACATAATCCTCCTCAAACTTTTGTGCGTTTGACCTGCCCTTTACCTTCACCTCGGGCAGCATTTCCCCGGTATAGGTATCCGCAAAGCCAAACTGATAATTTGTGGTATCCGTTGCCGTTATCACCGTATCTGTATCAACTTTAACGAATACCGTTTCGGAATAAAATGGCGTAAAATTAGAATCCAGCGGCGTTACAATGTCAATAAAATAAACGCCCCGCCCCTTGCCGGGATCAAATAACAACTGTGCCGAATCGCCATAAACAATCGGGGGCAATTTGAAAAACCCTTCACTATCAACCTGGAGCATATCATCCTGCAAAATATCAGACATCCTGTTCATCATCGTATAGCCCATTTCCTTTCCCGTCAGCCTGGGGGTTTCAAAAACGGCAATGGTGTCGCGCTTTTTTGTCTGATGATTGAAGGCCATTTTTAATTTTACCCTTTTCACCCTTCCCCTGACTTCAAAAAACTGCTCCGCTGCCATAAAGTTTAGCGCATAATTTCCAGCCGGCAAACTATCCGATATCAACAGCTCGCCGCTGGCCTCGCCATTCAGTATGGGATACCTGAGTTTCCATCGCCGGCCACTTTCAAGGTGGTCGATCCACAGATGCATGGTGGCTTTTGGATACGCTTTCCCGATAGTACTGCCATTCCATTTAAATCCCAAAGTATCCTTTTTGTTAAATTGCCTGCCGCTCAAAACCAGTGGCATCGAATCCGATGTCATGGCAAATGATTGCTGCATCAGCAGGATCAGCACAAAAAATAATATGCGTCTGTACATTTCAGTATTCAATTTCGCAAACCCTTTTCTAAAGATATCAACATTAACAATTCTTTGCGCTACGCCCTTACTTCGCAACTTCGCGGTTAATAAAATTTGAAAGCTTATTTTTATACGATGAATGCAGAACAGCAACGACTCATAACCAATGCCGGAAAGAAAGTTCCGCTGGAACTTTGGGGGCCTTACCTGAGCGAAAGGCAATGGGGAACAGTACGGGAAGATTACAGCGAACATGGCGATGCATGGGGTTATTTCCCTTTTGAACATGCACATTGCAGGGCTTACCGCTGGGGTGAAGACGGGATTGCAGGCATCTCCGATTTCTACCAGAACCTCTGTTTTTCCGTTGCCGTATGGAACGGAAAAGATAAGATTTTAAAGGAAAGGCTTTACGGACTGGGCAATTACCAGGGAAACCATGGCGAGGATGTAAAAGAGCTTTACTATTACATGGACAACCTGCCTTCGCATTATTATATGGAATACTTGTACAAGTATCCCCAAAATGAATTCCCTTACGAAAAGCTGATCACCGAAAACAGGAAACGCTCCCGCCTGGAACCGGAATATGAAATCCTGGATACCGGTATTTTCGATAACGATGAATATTTTGATGTACAGGTCACCTACGCAAAAGGAAGTTCAAAGGACATTGCCATTCGCATTACGGTTACAAACCGGGCTAAAAAACCTGCCGATATAACGGTATTGCCTACCCTCTGGTTCTATAACCGCTGGCAGTACAACAAGGAACTGAAAAAACCGGCGATCCTCAGAAGGGATGGATGCTCGGTTAAGGCACACCACCAACGGCTTGGTTCCCAATTCCTGTATTTCGATCAGCCTGACGACCTGCTGATCACAGACAATGAAACAAATTTTCGCATAGTCAGCGGATCCGATGATGCTAATATTTTCACCAAAGATGCCTTCAACCGGGTACTGATTAACGGTGAAAATATCAGTCCTTTCAGAAAAAAGAAATCGGGCACCAAATGTTCGCCGGTATATAAGATCAGGCTTGACGGCGGCGAATCTAAAGTCATTCACCTGCGCCTGTCAAATAAAGCGATTGTCAAACCTTTTGTCCCCGGCTTTGAAAATATTTTCGACCTGAGAAAAAAAGAAGCCGATGATTTTTATAATAACCTGCTCACCTCCAGGCCCGGTTCCGAAAAAAGGAACATCCAGCGCCAGGCAATTGCCGGCCTTCTGTGGAGCAAACAATACTATCATTACTATGTAGAGAGATGGCTCAATAACAGCGATGGCATTACGCCGGTGAACAAGGGCAAACAGCATGGGCGTAACCATGATTGGAAACACCTCAAAAACCAGGACATCATTTCTATGCCCGACAAATGGGAATTTCCCTGGTATGCTGCATGGGACCTGGCTTTCCAGTGTATCCCAATGGCGCTTGTGGATCCCTGCTTTGCCAAAAACCAGCTCATTCTCATCATGCGGGAATGGTATATGAAGCCCGATGGACAGTTACCGGCATACGAATGGAACTTCTCTGATGTAAACCCGCCAGTCCAGGCCTGGGCTGCTTTGCAGGTATACAATATCGAAAAAGAAAAGACCGGTAAAGGTGATATCCCTTTCCTGAAAAGGGTCTTTCATAAACTGCTGATCAATTTCACCTGGTGGCTGAATCGGAAAGATCCTAACGGCAACAATATGTTTGAAGGCGGATTCCTTGGCCTGGATAATATCGGGGTGTTCAACCGCAGCTCCCAGTTGCAGGGACAGGTTTTCCTGGAGCAGGCCGATGGTACCGCATGGATGGGCATGTATGCCTTGAATATGCTGGATATCGCCCTGGAGATTGCCGTTAAAGATGATTCTTTTGAAGATACGGCCACGAAATTCTTTGAGCAGTTTGTATTTATTGCAGAGGCCCTCAACGAACACGGTATGTGGAATGATGAGGACCACTTCTTTTATGATATGCTGGCCATCCATGGTGCCAGTCCGCTGCAGCTTAAAATACAGTCGGTGGTTGGACTCACCTCGCTTTTCGCCGTTTCGGTGATCCGGCAGAAGGTGATGAATAAACTCAACGACTTCAAAAAACGCATCACCTGGTTCGAGAACTACAGGATCAAAAACGGGCTGTTCTGGCCCAATGAAGAACACAGTGAAAGGGATGAAGTGTTGTTTTCGCTTATCCCAAAAGAACGGCTTGTATTCCTGCTCAACAGGTTATTGAACGAGGCCGAATTCCTTTCGCCTACGGGTATCCGTGCCTTGTCCAAATATCATGAGGATAACCCTTATACGGTAAATATCAACGGTACCGATTATACGATCAGTTACGATCCGGGTGATTCAACCAGCGATTTCTTCGGGGGCAATTCCAACTGGCGCGGACCTGTATGGATACCTATGAACTACCTGATCATCCGGAGCATAAGGCAGTATGGTGAATTCTATGGGGATCACCTAAAGGTTGAATGCCCTGTTGGAAGCGGTGTTACCATGAACCTTGTGGAAGTGGCGGATGAACTGAGCAGAAGGCTGATAAAGTTATTTGAAAAAGATGAAGAGGGTAATCGGCCTTTGTTTGGAGAATATCATGAATTCTACTCCAGGCCGGGCAATGAACACCTGGTGCTTTTTTACGAATATTTTCATGGCGATACCGGTAAGGGGCTTGGCGCGTCGCACCAGACGGGCTGGACAGGATTGGTTGCTGACCTGATTGAAAGATTACAACATAAACAATAGAGTAGAAAAATTTTACCCGTGAAAAATTTTACCCGTGAAAAATTTCACGCAAAGGCGCAAAGAATAAAAAGAAAAACAAAGAAAGGCCGTACTGAAAAGTGCGGCTTTTTTTACTCACTAGCCTTTTATATTTCCTCTGCGTTTCCTTTGCGTTCTTCGTTTCTCTTCAGAGAAATTATCTGGTCGATGAATAACGGGGTTTTTGAAATTAATTAAATTAATTGCGGAGAGGCACCCCTCTCTTTCAAGAGAGGGGCCGGGGGTGAGTTGGAAAAACTTTAACCGTGAAAAATTTCACGCAAAGGCGCAAAGAATAAAAAGAAAAACAAAGAAAGGCCGTACTGAAAAGTGCGGCTTTTTTTTGACTCACTAGCCTTTAATAATTCCTCTGCGTTTCCTTTGCGTTCTTCGTTTCTCTGCGGTTAAATCCCAAACTCACACAGGAACTTGATCCGCATGATCTTGAGTTGCTCCCACTCCAAATGGAGATCGGAGAGCTCTTCCCGGGCAACATCAAGACTGCTGGTCTCACAGCTCTTGAAATAATCCAGGATGTCCTGCTGATCATCTTCGTCAACCATCTGGTCGATGGCGTAATTAAGGTTGAGCTTGGTGCCGCTGGCAACAATGGTTTCCATTTCTTCCAGCAATTGGTCCATACGCATATCCTTTCCCTTGGCGATGGTTTCCAATGGCATTTTTTTATCAACCTGCTGTATGATGAAAACTTTATTGCCGCTTTTATTTACCACGCTGCGCATGACAAAATCATCCGGTTTCACGATATCGTTTTCCTCCACGTAGCGGGCAATGACTTCCACGAAACGCTTTCCATAGCGCAATGCTTTACCCTTGCTCACACCACTGATCTTTTCCAGTTCTTCAAGAGTGGTGGGGTATTGTGTGGCCATGTCTTCCATGGATGTTTCCAGGAAAATCACAAATGGTGGTAATTTTTTTTCTTTAGAAAGCTGCTTGCGCAGTTCCTTCAGCATTTCAAATAATGCCGGATCTGCAGCAGCGGTGGAGCCTCCCTCCTGTAAGCCTTCTTCATCGTCTTCATTGGCTTCTTCCCAAAGATTATTCATGACGATCTTAAAGCTCGTTGGCTTTTTCAGGAATGCGATGCCTTTGGTTGTGAATTTAAGAATGCCGTATTCTTCAATATCCTTTTCGAGCAGGCCTTCCAGCAGCAACTGGCGAATCAGTGATTTCCAGTAATGCTCTGGCTGGTCGTTGCCACTGGCAAATACATCCAGCACATCGTGGCGGTACATCTGTATTTGCTGACTGAGCCTTCCGGTAATGATCTGCACCACATAATCCGTGGCAAACCTTTCGTCGAGGCTCTTGATCACTTTGAGTACTTTGGCTGCATTTTCCTTTGCTTCTATTTTCTCTTTCGGATTAAGACAGTTATCACAGTTCTTGCAATTCTTATCGGGATAATTTTCACCGAAATAATTCATCAGCACTTTGCGGCGGCAGACACCGCTTTCGGCAAAGGCTACTGTTTCATCAATGAGCTGTGCCCCAACTTCCCTTTCACTGAGCGCTTTGTCGCGCATCAGGTGCTCCAGTTTGGAAACATCTTTATGCGAAAAATACAGCAGGCACTTTCCTTCCATGCCATCGCGTCCGGCACGGCCCGTTTCCTGGTAATAGTTCTCAATACTCTTGGGAATGTTGAAATGAATTACATAGCGGATATCAGGTTTATCAATGCCCATTCCAAAGGCAATGGTGGCCACAATAACTTCCACGTCTTCGTTCAGGAACTGGTCCTGCCTGTCGGCACGAACCTTGCCATCCATCCCCGCATGATATGCCACTGCTTTAATGCCGTTGGCCATCAGGATTTCAGCCAGTTCTTCCGTGGTCTTCCTGTTAAGGGTATAAATGATCCCGCTCTTGCCGCGGTTATCATGAATGAATTTTACAATGCTTTTGATCGTCTGTTCTTTCTTCACTTTCGGCCTGATCTCATAATACAGGTTCGGCCGGTTGAAAGAAGAAATGAAAATTTCGGGATTACGCAGCCCCAGGTTGGTCACTATGTCGCTCTGCACTTTTGGGGTAGCCGTTGCCGTTAAGGCTATGACCGGTACCTTCTCATTGATCTGGTCCATCATTTCCCGCAGTCGGCGGTATTCAGGCCTGAAGTCATGTCCCCATTCCGAAATACAATGCGCTTCGTCTACGGCAAAAAATGAAATATTGAGGTCGCTGAAAAAATCCAGGTTCTCCTGTTTGGTCAGCGTTTCCGGGGCAACATATAACAATTTTGTTTTACCCGTTTTAAGGTCATCGTGTACTTCCCGGATCTCTTTTTTGTTGAGGGTGGAATTGAGAAAATGCGCCACATCGTCCTGGCTGCTGTAACCGCGTACAAGGTCGACCTGGTTTTTCATCAATGCGATCAGCGGGGAAACAATGATCGCACAGCCTTCACTGATGATGGCCGGCAACTGGTAGCATAAGCTTTTTCCGCCACCGGTAGGTTTGATTACAAAAGTATCATTGCCCGCCAGAAGGTTGAGGATGATGGCCTCCTGGTTGCCCTTAAAGCCCTCAAAACCAAAGTATTCCCTAAGTGCTTTGTGGAGATCTGATTTACTTACACCGCTTTTGGCGGTCTTGGTACTTGAAGCAAGAGTAGGTGTTCCTTCAATTGCCTTCGCCGTTATTTTTGTTTTACTGATCGCTTTTTTAGCCGTTGCCATGTCAGACTTGTCTTACTCACGTTGAAAAATAAATGCCCAATAAACTGAAGAAAACATCCGGGCATTTCGCCATCCTTTGCAAGGCTAAGTATTATACATACCCTGCAGGAAAGCGGGCAAAGATACCAAAAAAGGCTGGGGGCTACTTAAGTTTAACAGGCTGTTACAGACTTGTTTCGCCTTAATCCTTGTTTTAAATCCCTGGCGGTTCTTCATCTTAAAATAATACTTTTGCGTGGATTTTGCATGGAAAATATGAATATCAGGGAAATTGCCCTCAGAACGATTGAGCTTGAATCCCAGGCCATTGCCGAATTAGCCACTTTTATTGACGGCGACTTCGAGCAGGTTACCCGTTTGCTGGCCACTTTTAAGGGCCGGCTGGTAGTAAGCGGCATCGGAAAAAGCGCCATCATCGGGGCCAAGATCGTTGCCACGCTTAACAGTACGGGCACCCCGGCCATATTTATGCATGCTGCTGATGCCATTCATGGCGACCTGGGCATGCTGCAACAGGACGACGTGGCCATGGTCATTTCAAAAAGCGGCGAAAGCCCGGAGATCAGGATGCTTATTCCCCTGATCAAAAACATGGGCAATCCCCTGGTGGCCATGGTAGGCAATACTTCGTCCATTCTTGCAAGGGAAGCCGATTTTGTATTGAATACCACCGTTTCGCAGGAAGCCTGCCCCAATAACCTGGCCCCGACATCAAGTACCACCGCACAAATGGTCATGGGTGATGCCCTGGCCGTAAGCCTGATGGAACTGAAAGGTTTTACTTCCAGAGATTTTGCCAAATTTCATCCCGGAGGTGCTTTAGGTAAAAAACTCTACTTACGCGTTTCCGACCTCAGTAACCAGAACGAAAAGCCTGTTGTCAGCGAAGAAAGTTCTCTTCGGGAAGTGATTGTGGAGATCACTGAAAAACGCTTGGGGATCACAGCCGTGTTGAATGAAAAAAATAAGCTTACAGGAGTTATAACGGATGGCGACCTTAGGAGGATGCTTGAAAAGAGGGATAACCTGGGTGATATCAAAGCCCGTGACATTATGAGCAAAGGACCCAAAACGATAACCGGCGAGGCCCTGGCAGTAGACGCACTGGACAGGATGAGAAAAAATAATATCACCCAATTGCTGGTAACAAATGATGAAGCCTATGCCGGCGTTATACATTTGCACGACCTCATAAAAGAAGGATTACTCTAAGATAAAACAGCTAAAAAAGGCTTTCAAAATCTATTACCCCCTAACCTACTAATATTATCATGGATAGAAATCATTATGTGGCCATTATGGCAGGTGGTATCGGAAGCCGATTCTGGCCTATGAGCCGTACCAGCTACCCGAAACAATTCCTGGACATCCTCCACACCGGGAAAACTTTGATTCAGGCCACATATGACCGATTCGCCAGGTTCATTCCCGCGGAAAATATTTTTATTGTAACCTCTGAAGAATACCTGCACATTGTGATGGAGCAGATCCCGGCCATTAAAAAGGGAAATATTCTTTGTGAGCCTTCCCGAAAAAATACGGCACCCTGTATCGCCTATATTGCCTATAAACTCAACCTGCTGAACCCAAACGGTTCATTGATCTGTGCACCGGCCGACCACCTGATCCTCGATGAAACGGGATTTAATAAGGTATGCCTGGAGGCCATGAATTTTGTGCAGAAACATAAGGCCCTGATCACCCTTGGCATAAAACCCACTTATCCCAATACCGGTTATGGTTACATACAATTCGACCAGCAACCGGCTAGCGATAATGTTTATAAGGTAAAGACATTCACCGAAAAACCCAATACGGAACTGGCCCAGACATTTATGCAAAGCGGGGAGTTTCTTTGGAATGCCGGCATATTTGTCTGGCAGATCAAGAATATCGTCCATGCGTTTGAAAAATACCTGCCAGAAATGGCCGAAGTTTTTGAGGGAGAAAAAGACTTCTTCAACACGCCCAATGAAAAAGAAGCCATCGACAGGATTTATCCGCAGTGTACCAATATTTCCATCGATTATGGCATCATGGAAAAAGCAGATAATGTGTACATCATTCCATCCAGTTTCGGCTGGAGCGACCTGGGTACCTGGAATTCTGCCTATGAAAATATGGACAGGGATTACCTTGGCAATGCAGCTGCCGGCGACCATGTAATGGTCATAGATGCAACCCGTTGCATGGTGCACGCCCCTAACGATAAGTTAGTGGTTCTGCAGGGCCTCGATGATTTCATAGTTGTAGATACCAAAGATGTCCTGCTCATTTGTAAAAAAGACAAGGAACAGGAGATCAAGGAATATGTGGCCGAAGTGAAGCGAAACAAAGGAGAGAAATTCTTATAAAAAAGACGCCAGGCACCTGGCGTCTTTTTTACTTTGCGGTTAGATTAATTCGGCATCAAGCGTTATTTCCGCCTTCAGCAGTTTACTGACCGGGCAATTCAGCTCCGCATCCTTCGCACACTCATCAAATTGTTCCTTACTGATACCAGGCACTTTTACTTTCGTCACCAGGTGCGAATTGGTTATGGTTCCGTTCTCCAGGGTAATCGTACAATCTGTATGGATACTTTCCGGGATAAATCCGGCGGCACCCAGCACAAAACTCAGTTTCATGCTAAAACAGCCCGCATGTGCGGCAGCAATCAGTTCTTCAGGATTTGTTCCCTCTCCCTCTTCAAAACGGGAACTGAATGAATAAGGCTTTTCCTTAAATACACGCGATTGTGTTGTAAGGTGTCCACTGCCTTCTTTTCCGGAGCCATTCCAAACGGCTATTGATTTCCTTTTCATATATTTTCCAATTTATTTTGTTTTGCAATCTAATTGAAAGTTCCTTAAAAATTGGCTTTTAAGCTTTTTCTTTGCGTTACTTCTGCGTCTTTTTTACTTCTTGGTAAAACAATTTAAATATGGACAGAACCAATTATTCCTCCGGTGCAAAATGGGAAGACATTGTAGGTTACAGCCGGGCTGTTAAGGTAGGCAATATCGTAGAGGTAACCGGTACGGTAGCCGTAGACGAAAACAATAAACTTGTGGGTGAAAACAGCGCTTATGAACAAACCCGCTTCATCCTCCAAAAAATTGAAAAGATCCTGATAACGGCAGGGGCCTCCATGGAAGACGTGATCAGAACACGCATATACGTTACCGATATCAGTCGCTGGGAAGAATACGGCAAAGCCCATGGCGAATTTTTCAGCCAGATAAAACCCTGCACCACCATGGTTGAAGTGAAAGGACTGATTGACGATTCTTTCCTGGTAGAAATAGAAGCCAGCGCCATTATAACCAGGTAATTCTGCTATATATGCCTGAACAGATACTGAAAAAACTCCAATTCAAAAACCAGCCGCAGGTTTTAATAGTTGCGGCTCCGCCGGAATTTAATACGGTACAGTCATACTGGAAAAAGCTTACCGCAATTGACACGGATATTGATAAGAAGAAGAAATACCCCTTTGCCCTGGGCTTCGTGAAATCAGAAGCCGAAGTAAAAAAGATTGGAACGGCCATAGCTAAACAACTGGAAGATGATGCCGTTTTCTGGATGGCCTATCCTAAAAAATCTTCCAAAAAATATGCAGCAACCATAACCCGGGATAATGGCTGGGAACCCCTTGGTGCATTGGGTTTTGAAGGTGTAAGCATGGTGGCCATTGATGAAGACTGGAGCGCCTTCAGGCTTCGAAAAGCAGAACATATCAGCAGCATGATCAGGAGACAGGGAATGGCCATGTCTGAAAAAGGGAAAAGTAAAACCGCTAATAAAACCAATAAAGCCGTTAAAAGGAATAAAGCATGAACCTGGAAACCATCAGGGATTATTGCCTGCAAAAGGCGGGCGTTGAAGAGTCGCTTCCTTTTGGTCCGGATGTCATTGTATTTAAAGTGAAGGGCAAAGTCTTTCTCCTCTTACCTTTAGATACGGAAACCCTGCAGTTCAATGTAAAGTGCGACCCCGACAGGGCGGAAGAACTGCGTGCAGAATATCCTTGTGTATTGCCAGGATATCACATGAACAAGAAACACTGGAACACGATCATTGCAGACGGTTCGGTTTCCGTTAACCTCATTAAAGAATGGATAGATCACTCATACCAGCTTATTGATGCCGGCAGCAAACTCTTAAAAAAGAAAAAACCTTGAAAATACAATCAAAACTTCCGCGAGTAGGTACAAACATTTTTACAATCATGAGCGGACTGGCCACGGAAACAAAGGCCATCAACCTCGGGCAGGGCCTGCCAGATTTTCCCATGGAACCGCGCCTGCACGAACTGGTTACTAAAGCCATGCGCGACGGGTTCAACCAGTATGCCCCGATGCCCGGCTGGATGCCATTACGGGAATCTATAGCCGAAAAGATCGATTTCCTATATGGCGCCAAAATAAACCCTGGTACTGAAATCACCATCACCCCTGGCGGCACATACGCCATTTATACGGCATTTACTGCGATCCTGCAGCCTGGCGATGAAGTGATTGTTTTTGAGCCGTCGTATGACAGCTATGTGCCCAATATTGAAGTGAATGGCGCCAGGGCTGTACTGGTCCCTTTAACCGTTCCGGGATATGGTATCAACTGGGAGGCAGTTGACAAAGCACTAAGTCCTAAAACGAAGGCGATCCTGATCAATTCACCGCACAACCCAACAGGTGCAGTGCTCTCAGAATCAGATATGCATGAACTGGAAAAGCGTGTAGCCGGAACCAATATCTTCATCATAAGTGATGAAGTATACGAACACCTCATCTTTGACGGCATTGCCCATCAAAGTGTGCTGCGTTACCCCGCACTGCTGGAAAGAAGTTTTGTTTGTTTTTCTTTCGGCAAAGTGTACAACTGCACCGGCTGGAAACTGGGCTATTGCGTTGCACCGTCTTCTCTTACCTCAGAATTCAGGAAGATCCACCAGTTCAATGCCTTTAGCTGCAACACACCGGTACAAGTGGGCCTGGCAGGATTTCTCGGCGATAAGGAAGCTTATCTTTCGCTCTCTGGCATGATGCAGCAAAAGCGAGATTACTTCATTTCACTCATGAAAGACACACGATTTACCTTACAGGAATCTTTTGGCAGTTATTTCATTTGTGGCACGTATGAACGCATCAGCGAAAGCGCGGATAAAGATTTTGCCATCCTGCTGACCAAAGAATTTGGTGTTGCCACCATTCCCGTTTCTGCTTTCTACCAGGATGGTACAGACAATAAAGTCTTACGTTTCTGCTTCGCAAAAAAAGAAGAAACACTGGAGCAGGCCGTTGAGCGATTAAAAAAATTATGAACTGTTTTTAGATTGATGTAATAATGATGGATCACGAGATACTAATTTAACGGGTAGTGTTTTTGAAATTATTTATGAATCAATAAATATATATATAAGATCCCTCCTTCGTCGGGATGACAAATCAAAGAGAGTCATTAATAGCATTCTATCCCGAATTAGGTTTACTACCCCTGGGTTGTGATCCCGACGAAGGAGGGATCTTTTAGGTAAATAAAAGACAATAGAAAGTGATATATTCATAACAGAATGCTTTAATTTTTTAGTCTTTCCAATAAAAGACTACAGAAATAAAACAGACGGAATTATAAAAGGCTGTTTTCAGGAATGAGGCATATTGGAACTCTAATAAATTAATGCCTTCCTCTGCGTTCTTCAGTAAATTCTGTGAATACCGGGTGGGTTTTAAAAATAAACTCCAAATATTCGTTGTGCTTGCAAACATTTTGATATGTATCATTCAAACCATATTTGAATTAGTTTATTATAATAATCTCCATACTTAATAACAGACCTCTTACATTTTAAAATTATTACCCGTGTCGCCTTATAAAACAATTATTAAATTCGTATCGCTCTCCTTGTTTATTTTCCTTGCTTTTACCAACTGTAAAACAGCCACCAAAACACAAGCCGTACCCGAACAGCAAAATGCGCTCCTCTGGCAAATCACCGGTAAGGGCCTAACCAAGCCATCCTATCTATACGGAACAATCCACATGATCTGTCCGGAAGATTTCAGCATGAGCGATACACTCAAAGCTTCTTTTGCTAAATCAGAAAAAATATACCTTGAATTAGATATGGACGATCCTGCCATGACCATGAAAACATTGCAGCTCGCCATGATGAAAGACAAATCGCTTAGCGACCTAATGAGCAAGGAAGAATATGCGCGCCTGGATAAATTCATGAAGGATAGTATTGGCATGCCCCTGATGATCTTCAATAAAATGAAACCATTTACTTTAATGAGCGTACTCTACACTAAAGTGCTTCCCTGCAATAAACCTGAGTCTTATGAGCAAAGTTTCATGTCCATGGCCCAGCAGCAAAAGAAAGAAGTACTGGGCCTGGAGAAGCTTGAGGACCAGTTTGCTGTTTTTGATAAGATCCCCGATTCTGCCGAAGTCCAAATGATCCTGCAAATGATCAATGATTTCGACGGCCAAAGAAAAGAGTTCGCTAAAATGATCGAAGCCTATAAAAAGAAGGACCTCGATGCCTTGTCAAAAATGATCAGCGCTTCCCCCGATATCGCCGGATTTGAAGACCTGCTGCTCGTCAATAGAAATAAGAACTGGATACCGGTCATGGAAAAAGCAATGAATACACAGCCTACTTTCTTTGCTGTTGGCGCGGGCCACCTGCCCGGTAATGATGGCGTGATTACCCTGCTGAAAAAGGCCGGGTATACTGTTGTTCCGGTTGATTAAATCTCGCATAAATAAAATGCCCGATCCGGCAGGGAACTTTCACCCTCACATGGATGTAAAAACATGCCCATCCTGTAGTTTTTCCCTGCGGGCAATCGGCTTTCTTTCCTAATTTGCCGCCGGATGTCAACAGACCTGGGTAATACACGTTTTCAACTGGCGCTTCAATATGTACAGCATACCGGGCGTCATATATTCCTGACGGGCAGGGCCGGTACGGGCAAGACTACATTCCTGAAACAGGTAAGGGATTCTTCTTTTAAAAAACTTGCCATCGTGGCGCCTACAGGCGTTGCGGCGATAAATGCCGGTGGCGTAACGATCCATTCTTTTTTTCAGATTCCACCGGGCATATTTTTACCTGGCGGCAGGCATGAATGGGGCAGTTCGGGCCAGTCTGTACAAACCGCACAAAGCCTTACACGCAACCTTAAATTCAGCCAGCCCAAAAGGGAGATCCTGCAGGAACTTGAACTGCTCATCATAGATGAAGTTTCGATGGTCCGCGCCGATACGCTTGATGCCATTGATACAGTGCTCAGGTTTGTAAGGCGCCAGCCGCATAAGCCTTTTGGGGGTGTGCAGGTTTTATTTATCGGCGACCTGTTTCAATTGCCGCCGGTAGTAAATGATTCCGACTGGGAACTTTTAAAGGAACATTATAACAGCCCTTTCTTTTTTGATGCGCAGGTTATCCGGCAATCGCCACTGGTATACCTGGAATTACAAAAGATCTACCGTCAAAGTGATGATCACTTCATCCGGTTGCTCAATGCCGTAAGGAACAACGAAGCCGATTATGATGACCTGGACACGCTTAATCAATATTATGCACCTGAATTCAGGCCGCCGGACGGAGAGTTTTACATCACCTTAACTACACATAACGCAAAAGCCGACCTGATCAATAACCGGGCGCTGAATGAACTGCCGGGCAACATGGTGTATTTCCATGCATTGATCGATGGGGAATTTCCGGAAAAAGGATTTCCCGCAGAAGAGCGCCTTTCGCTTAAACCCGGCGCGCAGGTCATGTTCATTAAAAACGATAAGGGAGAATCCAGGCGGTTCTATAATGGAAAGATCGCAACGGTAAGCAGGATTGATGAAGAGAAAAAGATCTTCGTACGTTTTGAAGAAGATGGCGCGGAACTGGAACTGGAACAGGAAACCTGGCGAAATATCCGATACATTTTTGATAAGGAAAAAGACCGGATCGAGGAAGAAGAGCTGGGTGCTTTCAAGCAGTATCCCATCAGGCTTGCCTGGGCCATTACCATCCACAAAAGCCAGGGGCTTACATTCAATAAAGCCGTTATTGATGCGGGCGCTTCCTTCTCGCCCGGCCAGGTATATGTTGCACTAAGCAGGATGACAGACCTCTCCGGCATGGTGCTCCACTCCAGGATATTGCCGCAAAGCATCAAAACCGACGAACGGGTGCTGGCCTTCAGTCAGCAGCAGGTGGAAGATGAGGACATGCTGGCCGAATTAAAAACGGAGCAGGAATATTATGTGCGAAACACCCTGATCCAGGCTTTTGACCTGGAAAAAATAAACCGGCTTTTTACAGAACACGAGGAGTCTGTTGGCACGAGGCTGATGCCAGATGAAAGCGGCCCTGGCGAATGGGCCGGAGAAATGCTTAAAAAGATCAGGGCACAAAAGGACATTGCCGAAAAATTCACGCTGCAATTGTCAAAACTGCTGGATACGGAAAACCAGGATGATCACAGCCTTCTTGTTGAAAGATCCACCGCTGCTGTTAATTATTTCAATGCCCGGATCGCCGAATGGAAAAAAAGCATTGAGGACCAGGTCAGCTTTTATAAAACAAAAAAGAAAGTAAAGAAATACCTGCTTGTTTTGAATGATCTCACCAGGATGCTACAGCGGAAAGAAAAACTGTTGGCACAGAGCCTTGAGCTTACTAAGGGGCTGGCGGCAGGACAGGACCTGGAATATTTATTAAAGCTTGCAGAGAACCAGTATAAGCCGGTAACGCTGGGCCTGGTACCGGAAAAAGCTGTAATTGCAAAAACTAAACCCGAAACCAAAGAAGCCTCATCCATAACCACGCTAAAACTATTCAAAGCCGGTGTTTCCATTCCCGATATAGCCGCGCAAAGGGGACTTGTATTCAGTACCATTTTCGGGCATCTTACAGAACACCTTGCAGATGGAGCAGTGGACATCCTCGACCTGGTGCAACCGGAAAAAGTGACCGCAATACTTGAAGCCCTTGAAAAACATACAGAGCCGGGTGTAAAACCACTTAAAGACAGGCTGGGTGATGCCTATAGCTACGATGAGATCAGGGCCGTTTCCATTTTCCGCAAATCGATCACCAGCGAAAAAGAAGATGCAAAAACCGGTGAGTAGCTACTATCTAACGTGTTGTGCTATTAAAACTAATCATTACACTTTCGATGATTATACTTATTAGATCCTTCACCCTGTTATCTTAAGAGCTTCAATCTTTTAGCGGGAACCGGGCTCAGGATGACAAATATCTACCTGTCATGCCGAGGAACG
>JBGSHT010000009.1:0-7218 GCA_041752135.1 Chitinophagaceae bacterium
GTGCGGCCCCCGCGGTGCGGAAACTCCCAGGGATCCTTGTTGGTATTCGTGTAGCCGGTACCGTGTTTGATATCGCGGCCCCTTTCCAGCATGATAACTTTCAGTCCTTTTTCTGTCAGTTCTTTTGCGGCCCACCCTCCGCTGATTCCCGATCCTACAACGATGGCATCAAAGACATTTGTTTCTGGCATAATAAAAATTAACGGATTAGTGTATTAGTGTATTATCGAATTAAAGTCAAGCGTCAAAAAAGTAGCTGCGATATATCGGATTTGTATCTTAATTCTCTAATCCGATAATCCGCTAATTCGTTAATTTATACATCACAAATGGACACACCTTCTTTCAGTGCACCCAGTTTATCTGTCCAGGTTGGAATAAATTCCTGGGCCACATATCCTTTAAACCCTGTTTTAACAATGGCCTCCATGATGGCCGGATAGTATAGCTCCTGTGTATTGTCGATTTCGTTTCTGCCGGGCACTCCGCCGGTATGATAATGTCCAATATATTGATGGTTATTCCGGATGGTCCTGATCACATCGCCCTCATCTATCTGCATATGATAGATATCGTAGAGCAATTTGAAATTGGGCGAACCTACCCTTTTTACGAGCTCAACGCCCCAGGCAGTTTTATCGCACTGGTAGTCTTTGTGATCTACCCTGCTGTTCAGCAGTTCCATGATCACCATTACATTGTTTTTTTCCGCAAGGGACATGATCTGTTTCAGTCCTTCCGTGCAGTTTTTCAATCCGGTTTCATCATCCATACCCCTGCGGTTACCTGAAAAACAAATCAGGTTCTTATATCCCGCGGAAGCAACGAGGGGGATCATTTCTGAATAATTGCGGATCAGCTGCTGATGGAATTTTTTTTCGTTCCAGCCATCCACCAGGTTTATTTCCGCACCATTGCACATGGATGAATCCAGTCCGAACTTTTTGAGCACCGGCCAGTCCTTAGGCCCTACCAAATCAATGCCTTTGATCCCGATCTCTTTTGCGCCCACGCAGAAATCTACCATGGGAACAGATTCATAGCACCACCTGCAAACAGCATGATTGATATTCCCTTTTAGCTCTGCTTTCTGCTTTTCCATGGTAAAGAGTTTGTCGCTGAACGATGAGAATCCGCCCATAGCGATTGAACCCATCATCAGGTTTTTTAAGGCACGGCGTCGGGAGTCTTGATGGGGCATATGCAAATTGTTGATCTGTAATTTACGGATTGTTAGAAAAAAAAGGGTAAAAAAATGACCGGTGATATTTTTTTTATACCAACGGTCACTTGGTTGAATAAAGATCAGGCGTTTTCTGCCTTAAGTAATTCTGGTTTTTTACGGCCGCGCATATAGATGTACAAACCGGCAAAAGCCACTATCAGTATCAATGGTATGGTCATGGTAGCATTGATGATTTCAGGGCCGGCTGCAGTTTTAGCTGCAGACAATGCATCGGCCATTTCTGTACCTGGAGCAGCTTCTGAATAATCCTTGAGGCTTGCACCTTCCGGTAATTTTCCGATCAGCTTCCTGTCGTAAAAACCGCCCATGAACATCATATAAACAGATACGGCAAACATGCCGGCACCGCCCATCAGGTTCAGTCCAACGGCCCCCGTTTTAGGAAGGTTCTCTGCTACAAAACCAATCATGGTTGGCCAGAAATAACAAACACCCATACCAAAAACCAGTGCGCCAAAGAATAACATATTGCCGCTGGTATGTCCGAGCATGTAAAGCCCCAGGGCAGATAAAATCGCTGAAATTAACAGCACTCCCTGCGGAGAAAGCTTATGCACAACAGGCTCTGCCAGTCCCCGACCTATCACCATCACCCCGGTCGTTACCGTTAAAATGAGGATCGCATTATCTGTTACGTTCCTTAATAATACATCGATCCACTGTCCGGTAAATAATTCTGTGATGGCAGTACCAAACATACAGAGGATCATGAAAAGGAATAAGGGGTTGAGAAGCGATTTATACATATCCCCGGTAGAAACGCCTGCAGCAACCCTTTCCGTAACCGGAAAACTGAGTTTTGAAAAGAGATAACCATAAATGAGGGTGGGGATCAGCATGAGCCCAACCTGCACCTGCCAGCTGACACCTACTTTGTCGAGCAGGAAAACCAGCAAAGTGCCAATAACGATACCGCCGGGGAACCAAAGGTGAAAATGGTTCAGCTTGGTGGTTTTATTATCGGGGTATAATGATGCTACCAGTGGGTTACAGGCGGCTTCCACGGTTCCGTTGGCAATGCCAATGAGCAGTGTGGAAATAAACAGGCTCCAGAAACCATTGGCGAATACAGTGAGCAGGATACCGGCGAGGTGAAAAATGAAGGCCAAAACGAGTAATCTTTTCATACCGATGCTATCCACGATCATTCCGCCAATAATTACAGCCAGCGGAAAGCCCCAGAATGCCGTTGCTGCAATAGTGCCCAATTCGCCGGCATTCAGATGGAATTCAACACCCAGCCTGTTGAGGATACCCGCCCTGATTCCAAAAGAAAGAGAGGTGACCAGCAGTGAAAGGCAGCTTGCCCAGAATAATTGATTACGGTTAATAGTTCCTGATGACATAGCAAGTTGATTTTGGTTGTTGTGTTGAAAAAAAATGAGCAGGGTATGTTTAACAAGGTTAACCTCGATCGCGTATATTTAGCAATCTGATATCGCTCTAAAATAATTCTTAAATCTAAATTTTTATATTTTTAAAACGATTTAGTTTTACAACTCTCCAAAATTAATTCCATGAACAGAAAACTCAGGATGGGTATGGTAGGTGGGGGCAAGGACGCCTTCATCGGAGCCATTCATCGACTTGCCGCCAATATGGACGGGCTTATTGAACTGGCCTGCGGAGCCCTCAGTATTAACCCGGATGTTGCCAGGGATTCGGCCAAATCACTATTTCTTCCGGAGGACAGGACCTACCTGACCTTTGATGAGATGATCACAAAGGAAAGTCAGCTCCCGGCCGACAAAAGGATGGACTTTGTTACCATTGTAACCCCCAATTTTGCGCATTTTGCACCTGCAATGATGGCTTTGGACCATGGCTTCCATGTGGTGATCGAAAAGCCGATTGCCTTTACATTGGACGAGGCAAAGCAACTTAAAAAGAAAGTGGAAGAAACAGGCCTGATACTTTGTTTAACCCATACTTACTCTGGTTATCCGATGGTCAAGCAGGCGAAACATATGGTTCAAAGCGGTATGTTGGGTAAGATTCGTAAAGTTTGGGTCGAGTATCCGCAGGGATGGCTCAGCAAACTCTCAGAAAGGGAAGGAAACGCACAGGCGGCCTGGAGAACAGATCCTAAAAAATCAGGAAAGAGCGGTTGTATGGGAGATATCGGAACCCATGCCGCCCATCTCGCAGAATATATTACCGGGGCAAAGATCAGCAAGATCTGTGCAGACCTGAATGTGATGGTAGAAGGAAGACTCCTGGATGATGATGGGAATGTGTTATTAAAATTCGACAATGGCGCTGCAGGGGTGCTCATGGCCTCACAAGTTGCTGCCGGTGAAGAAAATGCACTCAAGATCAGGGTCTATGGAGAAAAGGGAGGCATCGAATGGGCGCAGCATGAGCCCAATACGCTCCTGGCCAAGTGGCTGGATCAACCTACACAGATCCTGCGTGCCGGCGGTAATTATGGCGACAGGCTGTCAACATTCGCCACACATAATTGTAGAACCCCGGGCGGACATCCTGAAGGATACCTGGAAGCGTTTGGAAATATCTACCGGAACTTTGCACTCACGCTGTCTGCAAGGATCGATGGAACAACACCAACGAAAGAAATGCTGGATTTTCCGCAGGTAGATGAAGGTATCCGCGGAATGGCGTTTATAGACAATGTAGTGGCGTCGGCAGCATCATCAGAGAAGTGGACAGACCATGTTATAAATTAACGAATTAGCGGATTAGCGAATTAGCGGATTCTTCGATTCGTAAATGATTTGTTTTATAGTAAAGCGGTTTAAATCCACATATTTTTTATTCTAAAGAGACCATAATATAAAAAAGGATTTAAGGTATTAGCGTTTTTTCTATTCGTAAGAGATTTGTTTTATAATAAGCGGGTTAAATTCGCTAATTCGCGAATCCGCCAATTCGCTAATTCATTAATCCGCTAATTCACTAATTTTTTTATATGAAAACAATCAAAGGCCCCGGTATATTCCTTGCGCAGTTCATGGGCGAAAAGCAACCGTTCAACGACCTGAAGTCTATCTGTTTATGGGCAGAGGCCCTGGGTTTCAGGGGGGTACAGATCCCCTCGTGGGATCCCCGCTGCATAGACCTGCAAAAAGCAGCGGAAAGTAAAACCTATGCAGACGAAATCCGCTGGACCATAGAAGACACGGGGATGAAAATTACTGAACTATCCACCCACCTGCAGGGTCAACTGGTGGCAGTACACCCTGCTTATAATGATCTCTTTGACGGCTTTGCGCCGGAAGCGGTGCGGGGTAACAGTAAAGCGAGGACCGAGTGGGCCGTACAGCAACTCAAATATGCTGCCAAAGCATCCCGGAACCTGGGGCTGAATGCGCATGCCACATTCAGTGGCGCATTGTTATGGCACACCGTATATCCCTGGCCGCAACGGCCGGCGGGCCTTGTGGAAACCGGTTTCACGGAACTGGCGAACCGTTGGTTACCGATCCTGAATGAATTTGATGAGAACGGGGTTGATCTATGTTATGAAATACATCCGGGGGAAGACCTGCACGACGGGGTGTCCTATGAAATGTTTCTTGAAAAAGTGAACAACCATCCCCGCGCCTGCCTGTTATATGATCCCAGCCATTTTGTTTTGCAATGCCTGGATTACTTGACCTACATAGATCATTACCACGAAAGGATCCGGATGTTTCACGTAAAAGATGCGGAATTCAATCCAACGGGTAAGCAGGGTGTATATGGTGGTTACCAGGGCTGGATCGACAGGGCCGGCAGGTTCCGCTCATTAGGCGATGGCCAGGTGGATTTCAAAGGCATTTTCAGCAAACTTGCCGCCTATGATTATAGTGGCTGGGCGGTAATGGAATGGGAATGTGCCATAAAACATCCGGAAGACGGAGCCGCTGAAGGCGCTGTTTTCATCAGGAACCACATCATCAGGGTTACAGAAAGGGCATTTGATGACTTTGCCGGAACAGGCAGCGACGAAAAATTTAATCGCAAAGTGCTTGGACTGGATTAAAACATTGCGAACTTTACAGACCGAAACATTAAACCCATCAATAAGAAGCATTATGAAAAAAGTATTTTTAGTATTATTCATTGCGGCAGGTATTTACGCATGCGGAGGCGGTACAACGGAAGGTGATTCAAAACCTATCAGTACCAATGAAGAGAACAAGAATTCACAGATTGGCGGAGAGGCTGCTGCACCTGCTACAGCTACTGCCCCTGCCGCCGATGCTACCGCACCCGCTGCAGCTCCTGTTGCTGCTGCCGGAAAAGACGGAAAGGCCCTGATCGAAGCTTCTGATTGCCGTACTTGTCATAAAGACGATGCCAAGCTGATCGGTCCATCCTATAAAGAGGTTGCCGCAAAGTATGAAAGCAACGAAAAGAATATTAAGTTGCTGGCCGAAAAAGTGCTTAAAGGCGGACAGGGCGTTTGGGGTGAAATTCCCATGGCTGGTCACCCTAACCTGAGCTTAGAAGACGCAGAAGCTATGGTGAAGTATGTCCTTACGATCAAATAACGACGAATGAAAAAAATCCTCATCCCTTTTTCTCTTGTCATTTTCATAGCATCCTGTCAGAATGCACCTCAGCATGAGGATCACAGCGATACAACGGCAACGAAAGCCGGCATGGAAACGGTTGCCACTACAACGGAAATGAACACTTTAAGTGAAACAGAAAAAGCGGAAGGCTGGCAATTGTTGTTTGATGGCAACACCAAAACGGGCTGGCATGTTTATCAGTCAAAAAGTGATGGCTCGGCATGGAAAGCCGCTGAAGGAATGCTTATGCTGGATCCAAAGGAAAAAAAGGACTGGCAGACGATCGGCGGCGGTGACCTTATAACAGATTCAGCATTTGAAAATTACCATTTCAGTATGGAATGGAAAATTTCGCCCAAGGGTAACAGTGGTATCATTTTCGGGATACAGGATCTTCCCAAATATGAACACAGCTGGCACACCGGCATGGAAATGCAGATACTTGACAATGATGGTCATGGCGATGGAAAAATCGTGAAGCACCGGGCAGGTAACCTGTATGATCTTATTGCGTCTTCAACGGAGCCCCTAAAACCTGTTGGTGAATGGAACAAGGCAGAAATAAAAGTTAATAAAGGCCAGCTGGATCTGTTTCTTAACGGAGAAAAAGTTGTTTCAACCATGCTCTGGGATGATAACTGGAAGAAACTGGTAGCCGGAAGTAAATTCAATGAAATGCCCGATTTCGCAACCTTCAAGTCTGGGCATATTGGCCTCCAGGATCATGGCGATCCTGTGTGGTTCAGGAATATCAAGATCAGGAAACTCTGATATTAAAAGTAAGTATACTAACCGCAAGGAGTGAAACACTTAGCCGAAAGACGTGTTCTCTCTTTGCGGTTTTTTCATACACTTAACCAGAGTTCCGTTATTTTTATGGCAAAGGAACTAATGCTTACAGGTATGAAAAAAATTATCCTCTTTTCTTTGGCTTTTTGCCTGCTGGGTCCTGTCATCGGTCAGCAAATGAATGCACTCTCCAAAAAAGAAAAAAAACAAGGCTGGGAACTGTTGTTTGACGGTCAGACCATGAATGGCTGGCATTCATTTAAAAAGCCAACCATAGGGAAAGCCTGGAAAGTGCAGGACGGAAGCATCTACCTTGATGTTGCGGAAAAAGAAGGAAGAGGGGATATTGTCACCGACAAGGAGTTTAAGGATTTTCATTTTATGTTCGACTGGAAGGTGGCGCCTAAAGCAAACAGCGGGATCATCCTGCTGGTCCAGGACAGGGACCCATACCAGGCAACCTGGCATACAGGACCTGAATATCAGTTAATAGATAATGTCAATTATCCTTCTAAGCTGGAACCAAAACAATTATCGGCATCGCTTTACGACCTGATCGGCTGTTCGCCTGAACTGGTAAAACCAGCAGGAGAATGGAATACAGGGGCCATCAAATTGGAAAAAGGAAAACTTGAGTTTTATGTAAATGGCAAGCTTGCCGTC
>JBGSHT010000010.1:0-97084 GCA_041752135.1 Chitinophagaceae bacterium
TACGATTTCGCCTGGCACAGGCTGCAGATGGTCTGACCACATCAAAAATGAACGGCTGGGTTGCCAATGGAGAAGTGGAAGACTATCCTGTACTCATTGGTGTAGCATTACCAAACAACAGCCTGACGGTTCAGGCACATAAAAATAATAATGCCACAGTTACATTGAACTGGTCGCACCAGTCAGACCTGGAAGTGAAATATTATACCATCCAGAAAAGTGCTGATGGCAGAAACTGGAATGAAATAGGAACAGTTGCCGGTGGAAATAATAAGATCAAAAAAGAGTATTCATATACTGATCTGGAAGCCATCAACGGCAGCTACTATTACAGGTTGCAGATCAATTATGAAACCAGTCGAAAGGAATATTCAGCGATACTTACCGTAAGCAATCATAGCATTGCTCAGGCTATTAAAATATCACCCAACCCGGCTAGCAGCAGCACCAACCTCACTGTTTCATCTTTAGGCAGAACAGATGCGATAGTGACTGTGATTGATTATTCAGGAAAAACATTGATGGAATCGAAGTATTTACTGTATAAAGGAAATAATATCCTTACCATACAAGGGCTTGATAAACTGAATAAAGGGATTTATATAGTTAAGCTAAAAACGGACGAAAAAACAGAAACAACCAAACTCGTTATTTCCAGATAAGTAATTGAACAGCTGTAGCCAAATAAGATATTAAATCCAAAAATTCTATGAAGATTTTCAGACTATTCCTGATTTTGCTTTGCAGTGCATTTTTCGGTACTGTAATAGCACAGGGTAAATATAGCACGGTAAAAATAAAAGCCCCTGTTCAGGATAAAATGAAGTTTTCCGAATTAGCAGGGATGCTTGAACTGGACCACTTCTATTTTCATAATGATGGAGACCTGATTGCTGAAATCGGCCAAAGGGAAATGGCAACCCTGAAAAGATCAGGGTATAGTTACCAGGTAGTTATTGATGATGTGCAGGCTCATCTGAAACAAGAAAACGAAAGATACTATGCACAACGTTCCAGGGGTGATCTGCAAACCGAAAGGATGGCACTGGACGGTGTTGGTAAAACAGTTAATTCAATCATAGCAACACCTGCTGCATTTGAAGTTAAAGGCACTTTCGGCGGTTATTACAGTTATGCGGAAATGATAACGGCTATGGATAACCTGGTGGCTGCATATCCCACCCTGGCACAAAAAGTTAATTTGGGATTATCCGCGCAAAGTCGCACTATTTGGGCAATCAAGATCTCCGATGGTGTAACAACAGACGATGCAGCAGAACCCGATGTTTTATACATGGCCCTGCAACATGCACGTGAAGCCATTGGCGGCAGCAGCATGATTTTTTTAATGCAATACCTATGCGAACAATATTCTCTTGATCCCCGGATCAAAAGTCTTGTTGATTCACGAGAGTTCTTCATAATTCCATGCGTCAATCCAGACGGATGGGAATACAACAGATCTTTAGGCGCAGGCTCCGGGTGGCGTAAGAACCGGAGATTAATATCCGGATCAACTTATGGTGTTGACCTGAACAGGAATTATGGTGTTGACTGGGGGACCTGCGCTTCCGTCACTTGTGGCGCTCCATCCAGTTGTGGTTCAGCTACTGCCAGTTCGGATACTTATTACGGCCCCAGTGCTTTCTCAGAATCGGAAACTCAAGCAGTCAGAAATCTTTGTTATAGCAGGAATTTTGTTGCTGCTATTGATCAGCATGCATATGGCCCTTATTATTCTCTCCCATACGGAAAAACAGCCAGGACACTAACGGCTTTGGAACAACGATTTTTTACCTACGTACCTGCTTTAATGGGGCAGTATAATGGCATGAGAGCAGGAAACAGTTGCGAGTCTGTTGGCTATGAGGTGGCCGGCGGCGTTAAAGACTGGTGGTTGATTGGTAATATAGGTACCGGGAATAAAGGTAAGATCTGGGGCATGACAGGAGAAGGTGGTGCAGGAGGTGGAAGCGGTGGAACTTATTCAAATTTCTGGGCGCCAGCATCTCAAATCGTTAACCTTTGTAAGGGAATGACCTTTCAAAATCTTCAACTGGCTTACGCCGCAGGCTCCTATGCCGATATTCAGGATGTAAGTGATATTGCTACAACAAGCCTTACAGGTACCTATAATTTCTCCCTCACAAGAGTAGGTTTGGAAAACAACCCTGTCACCATTAGTTTGGTGCCGTTGGAAAATATACAATCTACAGGTGCACCTGTAACAGTTGCTTCCCTGCCAAATTATTATGATACCTACACTGGCGGAATTAATTATACGTTGTTCCCCACCCTGTCTGCGGGTCAAAGGGTCATGTTCGCCTGGAAAGTTGAAACAGGCGGATATGTATATTATGATACGGTTACAAAATTTTATTCCCCGGTAACCATATTCTCCGATGATATGGAAGGAGCTAATCTCACCGGAAAATGGACCACTTCCACCGGATGGAATTACTCAACGGATTTTGCCTTCCAGGGAAGCAAATCATTAGCAGAAACCCCTGGAACCAACTATGCCCCCAGCACCTCCAGAACAGTACAATATGCAGGCCCAACCATTGACCTTACAGGCGCAACTGCGGCCATGGCCAGTTTTTGGGTAAGGCACCGGGCAGAAAATTTCCGGGATATTTTAAATGTGGAAGTTTCCACAAATGGAACAACATGGACAGCAATACCTGGCACAACAACAGTCCAGGAATCAGGCACACTTGATGGATCAAGTATAAACGGTCAACCAGCTTTAACCGGCATCAGGGAGATCTGGACAAGGGAATTATTTGATCTGAAAAATTATTTAAACACACCAAATCTTAGATTCCGTTTTCGGTTTACATCGGATGCGAATACAACAGGTTTTGACTTCCAGGTAGACCAGGGCTTTAACATAGATAATTTTAAAATTGTCAAAACAAATGCGCCTCTTTTCAACCTCTTACCGGTAGATTTTATTTCATTTAATGGAAGATTACTACCTGACGAAACCATTAAACTCGACTGGGATGTTGCCAGGGAAATTAACCATGACTATTTTGACGTTGAAAAATCAACAGATGGTGTTTCCTTCAATTCAATAGGAAAGGTCAGGGGAATACCGCCATACTATTTTGTTGATAAGAATCCGGTGGAAGGAAATAATTTCTACAGGCTGAGACAGGTTGACAAAGACAGTAAATTTGAATACAGCAATACAATTAAAGTAACTTATAGAAAAAAAGACCTAAGCCTTAGCATATACCCTAACCCGGTAAAAGATGTTTTGAATATTGAACTTAACCGAAACGTCCGCTCAAAAATCATCGTTACGGTAACAGATATAACGGGAAGGGCCTATCTCAGCAAAGAGTATATCATGACAGGTCAAAGTAATATCATCAAACTGGATGTAGCCAACTGGAGCCGCCAGCAATACATTGTAAAAGTTATGAATGAAAACGGGGAGACAATGGCCATTGAGAAATTCATTAAGTAAATAGAAAAGCTCATTTGACATAATAGGCTGTCCTTTACGGGACGGCCTTTTTTATTTTTAGATTTAAATCTAACCGCCAGGTAACAAAGTCGCAATGAAATACATGGGGCCAACCACCACCCATAACCAAAATTGCGTATTTCATACACAATTTAAAATTGATTAGTTGATAATATTATGGCAATTAATGTTTCAACATAATGATCAATTTCTGGAACAAAACTTTAGCTTTTTAATTATATCCGGCAAACATTGCAAACTCCCAAAATAGCAGTTTCCCGATACCGCCATATTTAATTAAACAACGATGCTAATAAATATCAACGTTTTTAAATATTCCATACATTTGGTAATCCCATAACTGATTTAAAAAATTGCCATTATCGAAAACCTAAATCCAAGGATCATGAAAAAAAACTTTTACCCCACACTAACACTGATGAAGTCTGCAAAAATGGTGAGCCTGATGCTCCTCCTAAGCATTTTTACAAATTCCTATTCCCAGGAAAAATACAGCACCGTAAAAATCAAAGCACCTATAAATGACAGCCGAAGATTTGGTGAACTTGTTGGCCAGCTGGAACTGGATCATTTTAATTATGATGAAGATGGGGACCTGATTGCCGAGATCGGCCAAAAAGAACTGGCTGCGCTGAGAAGATCGGGCTACAGTTTCAAGGTTGTTGTTGATGACGTACAAGCATACCTGAAACAGGAGAACGATCGCTATTTCGCACAGCGTGCCGCAGGTGATATTCAGCCAGACCGACTGGCAATGGATGGTGTATGCAAAACGGCAAACGCTATAATCCAGACCCCTGCTGCATTCCAGGTGAAATCAACCTTTGGCGGTTACTACAGTTATGCAGAAATGGTCACTGCAATGGATGTACTGGTAGCTTCTTATCCGGGCATTGCACAAAAAATTTCCCTTGGATTCTCTGCACAAAACAGGGAGATATTTGCCGTTAAAATTTCCGACAATGTTTCTTCTGATGATCTTACAGAGCCTGATGTTTTGTACATGGGATTACAGCATGCCCGCGAAGCAATAGGCGGCAGCAGCATGATCTTTTTCATGCAATACCTCTGTGAACGTTATGGCGCTGATTCCCGGATAAAAAGCCTCGTTGATGCCCGCGAATTTTATATCATACCCTGCGTCAATCCCGACGGATGGGAATACAATCGCTTAAACGGAGGTGCAGGAGCTGGCTGGCGAAAGAACAGGCGGCTGATCACCGGCACAACTTACGGTGTTGACCTGAACAGGAATTATGGTGTTGACTGGGGAAGCTGTTCAACAGTAACCTGTGGGTCTGCTTCAAGTTGTGGATCTTCATCGCCCAGTTCTGATACCTATTACGGACCAAGTGCATTCTCTGAACCAGAAACAAAAGCGGTACGTGACCTGTGTTATGCAAAGAATTTTGTGGCTGCAATCGATCAGCACTGTTACGGCCCCTACTATTCCCTTCCATACGGCAAAACCGCCCGGACATTAACTGCCTTAGAGAAAAAGTTTTTCTCCTATGTACCCGCCCTGATGGGACAATATAATGGCATGCGTGCCGGCAACAGTTGTGAGTCTGTAGGATATGAAGTAGCCGGTGGCGTAAAAGACTGGTGGCTGATTGGTGATATTGGCATTGGCAATAAGGGTAAGATATGGGGCATGACCGGCGAAGGTGGCGCCGGTGGTGGTATTGGTGGAACCTACAGCAGTTTCTGGGCACCGGCTTCACAAATTGTAAACCTCTGCAAAGGAATGACCTTCCAGAACCTTCAACTGGCATATGCTGCAGGATCATATGCTGATATCCAGGACGAAAGTGATATAGCTCTTACATCAATCAGCGGAACCTTCAATTTTAAATTGACCAGAGTTGGATTGGAAGATAAACCCATCACTGTTTCCATGGTGCCCCTTGAAAATATCGAATCAGCCGGTACGCCTGTTACCATAAACTCCCTGCCTAACTACCAGGATACCTATTCCGGCGGAATCAGCTATAATTTATTTTCAACCCTGCCAACCGGTCAAAGAATAAAATTTGCCTGGAAAATAGAAACAGGCGACTATGTATATTATGATACCGTTACAAAATACTATAACCCGGTTACCATTTTCCAGGATGATATGGAAGGTACCAGTCTCAGAAATAAATGGACCGTTGTTGGCGGTTGGAATTATGCAACCAACACTGCGTACCAGGGAACCAAATCCTTAACAGAGTCACCAACTGGCAACTACCCTGCCAGTGTTTTGACTACAAAAAGAATGGCAACCTACGCCGGGCCAACCATCAACCTGACAGGTGCAAAAGCCGCCTGGGTAAGTTTCTGGGTAAAACATCGTGCTGAGAATTTCAGGGATATCCTCAATGTGGAAGTTTCTACTAACGGATCTACCTGGGTGCCCATTTGTGGAACCACTACAGTACAGGAACCAGGTACACTGGATGGTTCAAAAATTGCGGGAAAACCTGCCCTGACTGGTATAAGGGAAATTTGGACCCGTGAATTATTCGACCTCAGTGCATACGTAAATAATTCAAACCTCAGGTTCCGTTTCAGGTTCACATCTGATGGAAATACCACCGGATTCAAGTACCAGGTTGATGATGGTTTCTCTATTGATAATTTCAAGATCATTAAGTCAAATACAACGTTCTCAAATCTTACACCGCTGGGAAGCATTACCATGAATGGCAGGCTGCTGAACGATGAGACCATTAAAATTGACTGGGATGCCACTGAACTTGCAGATCATGATTATTACGAAATAGAGAAGTCAACCAATGGATCATTCTTTACACCTATTGGAAAGGTTGCAGGTATTGCGCCCTATTATTTTGTTGACAAAAATCCGGTTGAAGGAAATAATTTCTACCGAATCAGGAATTATACAAAAAATGGTACCCATAAGAATACCAACCCCATCAATGTAGTTTACAACAAAAAAGGCGTTGGCCTGAGTATATATCCCAATCCTGTAAGAGATGTATTAAATATTGAACTGAACAGGAACCTGAATACAAAAATCACAGTTATAGTTACAGACATAACCGGAAGAACATACTTACGCAAACAATATGATATGTCTGGTCAGAATAACATGATCCGTATTGATGCATCTTCCTGGAACCGCCAGCAATACATAGTGAAAGTGATCAGCGATAATGGTGAAACCATGGCCATCCAGAAGTTCATCAAGTAAAAAGAATCTGTAATAATTGTAAAAGCCGCCGGGTCTTTACCTGGCGGCTTTTTTTCTTCGCGGTTAAGATGTCTGCAATAAACAAAGAAGCCGCACTGTTTCCAATGCGGCTTCACTTATAGCTTGATTTTTTTTACGCTTTGTATGTGCTCATCAAACCTTTGGCCATTTCTACCATTTTCTTAATTCCTTCATCTGGCAGGTTTCCTTTTTTGAATTCTGCAAGGATCTCAGGATACTTGTTCTCCATTTCCAGCAGGAAATGTTCTTCAAATTCCTTAACAAACTTAACAGGAACCTGGCTCAACAGACCCTGTGTACCAAGGTATATGATCGCTACCTGCTTTTCAACAGATACGGGCTGGTATTGGCCTTGTTTGAGGATCTCCACGTTGCGTGCACCTTTGTCAAGTACAGCTTTTGTAGCCGCATCCAGGTCACCGCCAAACTTAGAGAAAGCTTCCATCTCCCGGTAAAGGGCCTGGTCAAGCTTCAGTGTACCGGCAACTTTCTTCATCGATTTGATCTGAGCGTTACCACCCACACGGCTAACCGAAATACCTACGTTGATCGCAGGGCGGATACCCGAGTTGAACAGGTTTGACTCAAGGAATATCTGTCCGTCGGTAATGGAAATTACATTTGTTGGGATATATGCTGAAACGTCGCCGGCCTGTGTTTCAATAATGGGTAATGCCGTAAGGGATCCGCCGCCTTTTGCGAGATGCCTGATCGTGTCCGGAAGGTCATTCATCTTCCTTGCAACATCATCATTACTGATCACTTTCGCAGCACGTTCAAGTAAACGGCTGTGCAGGTAGAATACGTCTCCGGGATAAGCTTCACGGCCTGGCGGACGGCGTAACAACAATGAAACTTCGCGATAGGCAACAGCTTGTTTTGACAGATCATCATAGATAATCAGTGCAGGACGGCCGGTATCACGGAAGAATTCCCCAATGGCAGCACCGGAAAAAGGCGCATAGAACTGGAGTGGTGCAGGATCAGAAGCAGAAGCAGCTACAATGGTGGTATATTCCATTGCACCATAATCTTCCAGTGTTTTCATAACGCCGGCAATAGTGGAAGCCTTCTGTCCGATGGCTACGTATATACAGTAAACAGGTTTTCCTGCTTTAAAAAATTCTTTCTGGTTAATGATGGTATCCACCGCGATGGCAGTTTTACCAGTCTGACGATCACCAATGATCAACTCACGCTGTCCACGGCCTATCGGAATCATCGCATCGATCGCTTTCAATCCGGTTTGCAGTGGTTCCTTTACCGGCTCACGAAAGATTACGCCAGGGGCTTTACGCTCCAAAGGCATCTCATACAACTCACCTTTAATAGGACCTTTACCATCAATCGGATGACCAAGGGTATTGATAACACGGCCAACCAAACCCTCTCCCACCTTAATGGAAGCGATCATTCCGGTACGCTTAACTTTAGAACCTTCCTTGATATCACCACTCGCTCCCATCAACACCACACCCACGTTGTCTTCTTCCAGGTTAAGTGCGATTGCTTTTACCCCATTTTCAAATTCCACAAGTTCGCCCGACTTTACATTCTTGATACCATAAATACGGGCGATTCCGTCGCCTACCTGCAATACAGATCCTACTTCTTCAAGTTCTGCAGAGGAATTGAAATTCTGCAGTTGCTGGCGAAGTATAGCTGATATTTCATCCGGTTTAATGTCTATCATAAAAGACTATTTAAAATGATTACGTTTAAAAATTTTACCTGATCTGTTGTATATACATGTTCTCAACAAACTGTTTCTTGATGAATCGAAGGTCATGCCGGATACTTGCATCAAATAATTCATCATCCACCTGCACAACAAATCCGCCGATAAGTAAATCGTCTATGTGCTCTTCCAGCACCAGGGTGCTGTTTTTAAATCTCTGGATCGACTGGATCCTTTGACGGATCTCTTCTTTCACCTCAGCAGAAACAGGCACCGCTGTGGTAAGCTTCATTATTTTGATACCCTTGTATTCACGGTATTGCACTGCAAAATCCTGGCCTATCTCCAGGAGCGATGTAACCCTTCCTTTCTGAAAAACCAGGTTGAAAAAGGATTGTGTCAGTTTAGTGATCCTGCCGCCAAAAACGGCTTCAAATAAAGCCACCTTTTTATCACTGCTGATAATTGGCGATAATATAATCCGCTTAAATTCATCATGATCAAGTGCCTGGATCAATTTGATATCCTTGTTGACCTCTTCCAGCTGATTGGTTTCAACTGCAATTGTAAACAGTGCTTTAGCGTATCGGTTTGCTACTTTATACTGGCGCATGTATTTTTTGTTCAGCGGGTATTTTAATTACTGCGATAAGATTCCAGTTCATCTGCCAGTTTTCTGATATAGGTTTCCTGGTCCGCCTTATTTTCCAGCTGCTTGCGGATAACTTTTTCAGTTACTTCAATAACCATGTTGCCGATCTGGTTTTTCACATCTGTTAATGCAGCCATCTTCTGATTCTCCAGGGCAGCATTGGCGTCTGCGAAAATCTTATTCGCCTCAGTTTTAGCCTGCTCTTTGGCTTCACCGATGATCTTATCTTTTGTTTCCTTCGCCTCTTTAAGCATGGCAGCCCTTTCTTCACGAGCCTGGATCAGTAAAGCTTCGTTTTCACTTTTCATTTGCGCCATTTCCGCTTTTACCTTTTCTGCTGTCGCGAGGGAATCAGCGATGGTCTTTTCTCTTTCGCCAAGAGCTTCCAGGATCGGGCCCCAGGCAAATTTCCTGAGAATAAAAAACACGATCAGGAAGGCCAGGAGTGTCCAGAAGATCAAACCAAACGAGGGAGTTAGTAAATCCATATTAATCTTTTTTAACGATGTCTTCGAATGAGAAAAAAACTGCACCCTCGGCCCTGTGCTCCAGGTGCAGTTTAGAAATTTCCTGATTATACGAACATTGCCAGGATACCGGCAATAACCGCAAACAGGGCAACACCTTCTACGAAGGCGGCTGTCAAGATCATGTTAGCACGAATGTCGTTCATGGCTTCCGGCTGGCGGGCAATTGCCTCTACCGCACCTTTACCAATCTGACCGATACCGATACCTGCGCCTATGGCTGCAAGTCCTGCACCAATTGCACCACCGGCATTAGCCCATGGTGTCGTACTTAACAAAACATCCAGTAAATGCATACTTGTGTGTTTGTATTGGTTAAGAAAAAAAATTAATGATGCGCTTCTTCATGATGCTCCCCTTCAAATGCCTGGCCGATAAATACTGCGGTGAGATTCGTAAATATGAAGGCCTGTATGAACGCCACCAGTATTTCGATCAGGTAAATGAAAACGGCAAATGCAATGGAGACGGGAGAGAAGCCCCAGCCTATCCCCTTGCTTAAACCGCCAAATATGAAGATCAATGAAATTAAACAGATGATGATGATGTGCCCAGCCATCATGTTCGCAAAAAGACGAATCATCAATGCGAAAGGCTTAGTGAACACTCCCAGTATTTCCACCGGAACCAGGATTCCTTTTACAAATCCAGGTACCGGAGGATTGAAAATATGGCCCCAGAAATGCTTGTTTGTGCTGATCAGGATCACCACAAAAGATATTACCGCCAGCACCAATGTGAATGCGATATTGCCGGTTACATTGGCCGATCCGGGGATCAATCCAAAAATATTATTGATCAGAATGAAGAAGAAAACGGTGAGCAGGTAAGGCAGGTACTTCTTAGACTTTGCACCAAGGTTGGGCACTGCCACTTCATCACGAATAAAGGTGATCACCGGCTCAATGGCATTCTGGAGGCCGCTTGGCGCTTTGCCCGATCCATTGCGTTTGTACTTGTTAGCCATGCTGATCAGGATCCACATGAGGATAATCAAACCCAGCATCATCTGAACCACATTCCTGGTCAGGGAAAAATTATAGAACTTAAGATTAGGATCAACAGCAGCAATTTTATTACCAACCTGCTTGTATCCATCCACTTCATGCTCACCATGATGAAAGGCAGATGACATGAAAACAGACAATCCCTTTTCAGGGGCATATAAAATTACCGGCAAAGGAATGGAAACATGATGTTCTTTTCCGTCACTGCCAACGTAATTAAAAAAATGAAACTCGTTAGCATCCAGGATATGATCAAATATCACTTCGTTGGCATCAAATCCTTCTTTCTTTTCATGACCTCCAGCAGCTTCCTGGGCCGGCTTTTGAGCTTCCCCATGAGCCTCTTCGTGCTGCGCAGCAACTATATTGGAAAAAAGGAATATATGTATGGTTAAAACCGCTACCAGCAAAGATTTGAACCTGTTTACTACCATAGCCATCCTTAAATTTGGCGCAAAGATAGGGAGGCGGGGGTGAAAAACCACGGGAACTGGTAAAAACTAATAAAAATCAGTGAGTATAAATATCAGGGCCGTTCAAAACTAAGCTGCTTTTTTTCAAACTGCATTTTATGCAGGTTGGCATAAAATCCGCCCCTGGCCAAAAGTGCTTCATGGGTACCCATTTCCTTGACCTCTCCCTTATCCAGGACCATGATTTTGTTGGCTTTACGTATGGTGGAAAGCCTGTGTGCGATCACGATGGAGGTCCTGCCGGAGATGAGGGTCTCGATAGCATGCTGTATCAGTTGTTCCGAGCCGGTATCAACGGAGGAGGTTGCCTCGTCCAGGATCAGCACGGCCGGATTATATAAAAGTGCCCGGATAAAGGAGAGTAACTGCCGCTGACCCAGCGAAAGGGTGCTTCCCCGTTCCATTACATTATAATGATAGCCACCGGGTAATTGCATGATGAAATCGTGCATACCGATCATCCTGGCAGCCCGTTCCACCTCTTCCATCCTGATATCCGGGTTCCTAAGGGTGACATTATCATAAATGGACCCTGAAAACAGGAAAACATCCTGCAGCACAATCCCGATATGTTTTCTCAAATCATCCAGCGGGTAATTTTCAATATTGATGCCATCGAGCCGGATCTCACCTTCACTAACATGATATAATCTGTTAAGTAAACTGATGATGGTTGTTTTACCGCTGCCGGTATGGCCAACAATCGCCAGGGTTTCACCGGGCTGAAGCGAAAAATCAATACCTTTTAAAACCGGTTGACCAGGTGTATAAGCAAAACTCACCTTATCAAAAGTGATCGCCCCTTTAATTTTTTCCGGCACCTGTTGACCGCTGTTATCGGTTACATCCGGGTTATCCAGCACCTTGAAAACCCTTTCACTGGCCACCATGCCCATTTGCAATACATTGAATTTATCGGCAATGACCCTGAGTGGCCTGAAGAGCAGGTTCAGCATCAATATAAAGGAAACAATGTGCCCCGTAATATTTGCAGCCTCCTGTGCCGAAAGATTGTATGCCTGCCGGGCTGCGAACCAAACCAATAATCCCATGGACACAGCGAGTACAATTTCCACCAGGGGAAAGAAAACAGAATAGGCAAAAATGGCCCGGATATTAGCATCCCGATGCCCTTTGTTGATGGCATTAAACTTTTTATATTCTCTCTCCTCAGCCGTAAATGCCTGAATTACCTGCATGCCTGTAAGGTGCTCCTGCACAAAAGCATTTAACGCAGCAACGGCATTACGCACGCTGATAAAAGATTTATTCACGCTTTCCTTGAAAAAATAGGTGGCAATGATCATCAGCGGAAACGGAATCAGGCAGATCAGTGTCAACTGCCAATTGGTCCAGAACATGGCTGTTAATATGGCTATGATGGATAAGAGGTCGGCAATGATGGGAATCAGCCCCTCTGAGAAAACATCGTTTATGGCTTCAATATCGTTTATGGTACGGGTGGTAAGTGTACCGATCGGCGTCTTATCAAATTGCGAGAGGTTCAGCGATAGTACTTTCCTGTAAACCCGCACCCTGAGGTCACGCACAACTGTCTGCCCAAGCCAGGCAGTGATAAAAGAGAAATAAAACCGTAAGCCTGTTTCCACCAGCAGGATCAGCACCTGTATAAGTGTGATGTTGATAAGCAGCGTCATGATCAGCGCCTTTTCATCAGCGCCCCGTTGCATGATATCGTGTATAGTATAATTGATCAGTAAAGGTCGAACCGGTGCTAAGACAGCCAGTACCACAGAAAGGAAAACAGACAGAAAGAACCTTCGTTTATACGGACTGGCATAACCGAAAACCCGGCGCAAGAGGCTGAAATCAAATATTTTTTTTACCGCAGGCTGTTCGGACATTTTAGTTGATAGATGTTAGTTGTTAGTTGTTAGTTGGCAGCAAAGTCAGTAGCCAGTCACCAGTCACCAGTCGACAAAAACAGCCCTGATTAATTGTAAAGAGTTCAAAGAAACAGTTATCCGGAATAAGATATATAAACAACGGCGGCTGACTACCCACTAACGACTCCCGACTATTTACAGCCCCTGGCTGTTGACTCCAGACTCCCGACTAATGACTCTCACTTCGCACTTCGCACCTTTCACTTCGCACCTCTATTTCCCGGGCATCAGGGCTGTTTACTGTCAACTAACAACTATTTCTCTTCCATCGCCTTTTGATATGCTTTAATAAACAGCGCGCCCAGGTTCTTATGCGGCGGAATATAATTTTCAAACCTTTCTTTAGATTCCGGACTGTTGAATTGAGTCGCAAGGCCCTTCCACATGGGTATCCATTCGATATTGCGGCCATTACGAAGGTCATCATTGATGGACCGGAGAATGGGTTCATTGACGGTTCTTGTACCAACTTCCTTGGATGAAATGATATGCGCATCAGGGCATTTACTCAATACATCATCCAGGTTATGGTAACCGCCACAAGATCCAAGTATCACGATCTTTGCCGATTCAGGCAATTGCTTTAAGGTATACTTTACATGGTAACTATGACCACGGTGGATGACCACTTTTGGTTGTAAACGATTTTTTGACAAGTATTCCAGCAGGTTAGCCTGTGCCTTTGCATCGGGGTCGTCTCCTTTGGAATTATCCAAAGGCAGATTGGCATAGATCCATACGTTTTTTCCTTTTATCGATTTTATTTCAACCCATTCTTTGGTCTTTGTTACTTTCCATTCTGGTTTTCCATTAAACATGCTCATGAAATTGGCATAAGATTCTATGCCATCCTTATCACCATAAAAAAATACCAGTTGCACCACCCTTCCACCTGCATCGGTCAAGGCACTATAATCCAGTTTATATACCGGGGGGATACCTAACCTGGAAGAAATATCAATACTGCTGTCTGCCGAAGACTGGAAGATCGTTTGCAGGATATCATATATCACAAAGCTTCGTTTCTGTGACTGTGCAGCGCTTGTTGAACGGCTTTTTTCAATCTCCCTGTCGATAAGTTTTTTTACAGATGCGGTAGTAATGCTTCCATAAGAATCCGCCACGTCTACTGCTTCCTCCAGGCCCTCCTGTTTATCAAGTCCGCGCGCAAAGGCGATCATTAAACGTTGTGCACTACTGTCTGGCATGGTCGACAAAAAATGGTCCAGTTTATTATACCCTGCTGCCATTTTTATGAATTTCTTGAAGCGATCGAACTGGACACTCATCATTAAAGTATCACCGGATGGAGTAGGCATCCGCTCCATCATGCGATTATATACGCCTTTATAACTGGATGTATAAATGATCTCTTCGCCCAGCACGATCAGGTAATACAATTCCTGCGGGGTGAAAGGTTCCAATATCTTAAACCTTACAGCATCCGGATCATCATGCAGTGCATTGATCTGGTTGATGAAAACCTCTTCGGCCTTTCTTTTCAGCATGCGTGGCATTTCATTTGCAACCAGCGGGGTATCTTTTTTCCGCATCCTTTCGGCATAACTGATCTGGGTTTGTACAAGCAGCCGGTAGTATTTCAGGCTGTCGTTCATTACCTCATTCAGCTTTTGGGTAGTAAGTCTCCCGTTCATCACTTCATCCAGAAAAGGATAATACAGCCTGCCGCTTTTACTGCCGGACATGGAAGTAATGGCTTTTACCAGTGGATCCTGGCTCTGCCGGATAAGTTGCCCCACCCTGGTACGCGATGCGGCTGCATAGTCATAAAACTGGTTGGGGTATGCATGCGCTGCAAAAATGATCAGGCTGTCGGCAAAAGGTACATCACTGAAATATTCAAGCCTGGGCAGGGCCTGCTCCGGGTACAACTGACAGTACTTACGGAATAGAATGATCCGTGATTCCTGCATCCCGGCATTTTCAAAAAAAACACTGGAGGAACTGTTCACCAGGATATTGCCTACCTCATATGGATATCTCTCTGTGATGGGGGCTATGGATACACCTGCGAGATCGGCATGCATCATTTCCATGTAGCCTGCAAATAATACCACTCCTTTTTCCGGGGCCAGTGTACGTTTGCGCCATCCATCGAGGTATCCTTTGAGCAGGTTTTCCAGTCCGGTGAGGTATTTCACCTTGAGGCGATGATCCAGCACCGTGCTGCGTTCCAGACTGTCCTGTACCAGGTTTACCTGTCTGATAAAAACATCGGTCACCAGCAGATTCACATCTTCATCCGGCAATACACTGATTAACTGATCGTCCCTGCCATCAGACTTCAGTAATTGCAACTGAGATTTGTCGATGTCTTCATGCAGTTTTACCCGGCGGATATCGATTTTATATTTTATCGTATCCTGTCCGGCAACGGCCGCACTAATTGATAAAAGCAAACAGCAAAGAAAGAGTATACATTTATTCATGGTTTCTACGGACAAATCTTTACAAAATTAGGCCTAAAAGCCCGATCCTTTTCATTTTTCCTTTTTGTCATACCTTGTAAACGTTAATAACGCAAGAATGTGATTAACAATTTCATAATCCCCCATATTTGGGGAGCGCAGACAGCAAAGTTACTTTTGCGTAAATTTTATGTTAAATGGACCCCAAAGGCAAAAAAATTCTGATTGCTGACGATGAGCCGGATATTTTGGAGATCATCAGTTACAATCTGAAGATAGAAGGGTACGAGGTTGTTACCGCCAAAGATGGGGAAGACGCTCTGCAAAAAGCAAAACTTACCAAACCAGACCTGATCATCCTGGATATCATGATGCCCAATAAAAATGGCATGGAAGTTTGCAAGATACTTCGGGCCCAGCCTGCTTTTCACGAAACCCTGATCATTTTCCTGACAGCACTGAACGATGAATTGTCGCATGTCCGCGGACTGGAATACGGCGCGGATGATTATATCAGCAAGCCAGTGAGCCCAAAAGTGCTTGTCACCAAGGTCAATTCGCTTTTCCGGCGGATGACCAAGACCGAAGATAACCAGGTACTTGAACAGGGTGACCTTAAAATTGATCCGGGCCAGTTCCTGGTGATTTACCAGGGAAAGAACATCAGCCTGGCAAAAAAAGAATTTGAACTGCTGTACCTGCTGGCTTCCCGGCCCGGCAGGGTTTTCCTGCGTAACGAAATCCTCAACCAGATCTGGGGTGCCGATGTTATTGTTGGTGACAGGACCATTGATGTGCATATCCGGAAGATCCGCCAGAAGTTGGGCATCGATTGTATTACTACCGTAAAAGGGGTGGGTTATAAATTTGAGTTATAGCATGTAACCGAAAAGGGTTAAAGTCGAAAGGAATCAATCTAATGTCAGGGTTTAAAGCCGACTTACGACTTTATTTTCCATTCATGTAACTTGCACCAATGTTCGATACAAAGAATATCAATCCAAGGCAGGTTGCGGCTTTAAATGCTTTTACCATCGCCTTTGTTGGCGGAATGGTAAATTTCCTGGTCATCCGAAACTGGTGGATTCCGATTGTTACCTTTTTGGGGTTGTTTCTCATTTCTTATTTTTTGACGCATTATTTCATTCAACGCTTTATTTACCGGAAGATCAAACTGATTTATAAATTCATTTACCAGACAAAGGCTACGAAGCGTGAAGAGTTCTATTATAAAAATATCCTGCCCCAAAAAAGCATGGAAGAAGTAAGTGAAGATGTGGAAAAATGGGCCGAACAGCGTAAGGAAGAGATCGAGATCCTGAGGCAAAATGAAGCCTACCGGAAAGAGTTCCTGCAAAACCTTTCCCATGAATTCAAAACACCTGTTTTTGCCATCCAGGGATATGTTGACACACTCTTAGGTGGCGCTTTGGAAAACCCGGAAGTGAATAAAAAATTCCTGAACAGTGCGGCCAAGAATATTGACAGGCTGGTAAACCTGATAGATGACCTGGATGAGATCTCCCGGCTGGAAAGCGGTGAACAGCAATTGCAATACAGCAATTTTATTATACAGGACCTCATCAGGGAAGTATTTGAAACCCTATCCATCAAAGCACAGGATAAAAATATCAGCTTGTTCATTAAGAAGGGATGCGAATCCCCCGTAACGGTTTTTGCCGATAAGGAAAAAATCAGGCAGGTGATCATTAACCTGGTTGACAACGCCATAAAATATGGCAAAGCCAACGGAATGGTAGAGGCAAGTATCTATAATACTGATGGAAAAAATATCCTCATTGAGATCAGTGACGACGGTATGGGCATCAGCGAAGAACATCTGCCCAGGATATTTGAACGTTTCTACAGAACAGACTATGGCAGGAGCAGGAATATTGGTGGAACAGGGTTAGGCCTTGCCATTTGCAAACATATTGTGGAAGCTCATCAACATAGCATACATGTTAGAAGTAAGCCTGATGTGGGGACTACATTTGGTTTTACATTGAATGTCCGGAAAGATTAAGACCTGCTACACAACAACGTTCAAAAAAATTAACGCCCTTCATTACTTTGCTGAAAAAAACCACAGCCTAATCATCATGTTTTAATAATACCCTCTTAACAAGGGGGTAATCTTAATGATGTCATTTTACGTCATAGTTTTCTCATGTAGTTTTTAAGCACGGCAATTCAATCGTTTTGATTTTTCCCCGGTTTCTACCGGGGATTTTTAATTATTGGTTGAACCGATAATTTCTATGGGCAGAAAAATTGAAGCATTAATTGTTTTTGGGTGTTTTTAACTTGTAAGATCCCTCCTTCGTCGGGATGACAACCAGAGGTGGTTTACCTCTTAAGTGATAGCTGCTATTTGTAATTCTTTTTTATTTGTCATCCCGACGAAGGAGGGATCTTTACGCATTTCAAATCAGATAAATCTTACTTAGGTTGTGAGAAAGATTAAGATAGTTAACCTCAATTTGAATAAGTGCTATTCACAATCTCATTGATTTTCATTTTTCAAAAAATCAGAAAATACCATCAGCTAATTCTTCCGGCAAGTTCTTCGCATAAACCAAATGATAAAGTCATTCCTGCTCCGCCAAGTCCATTTACAATCCATACACCCGGATCCGGCGAGGTTACCATTTCCGTATCCCCATTCGTCAATTTAGGATAAATGCCATGCCATGTTTCCTGCACTGTTTCGTCTTTAAAGCGGGCAAAGGAAGACAGATAATCAAGGATCATACGGTTGATAAATTGCTTATCAAACGGTTCTGGATTAAGCCCGTATTCATGTGAATCTCCAACGGTGAGCTCACCAGCAGCATTCTGTGATACCATTACATGTATGCCCCAATCAAGATATGCCGGGTAATTATCTTTATAATATTGATGAAGCTCCGCCAATGAAGATGCTGACTGGAAACTACGGTAATGTATAAGCGATAACCCGCCACACATGGCGGGCCCGATTTTCCAGTTCCCGGGCTGAGAAACCATACGCATCATCTGCAACTTACACTTCACAACAGGCGCAGCCGCAAATATCTCCGGATATAAGGTTTCAAAATCGGCACCACTGCACACAAAAACAAGGTCGGCAGAATGAGCCTGGCCGTTAGCGGTATAAACTGTCTGACCATTGATTCTGTTGGCACTTGTTTGCCAGTGAAAGCGTACACCGTATTTTTCAGTCAGCCAGGCAGGCAGGTTTGCAATGGCTTCTCTTGGGTCAACAATCAATTCATCATTACTAAAAAGGCCTGCTAACATTCCTTCAGGCCGGGCAGCAGGTGAAATGCCGGAAATCTCCGATGAAGAAATCAGCCTGAGCGGGCGATGATCTTTTTCCTGCTCATAAAATTCTTCCAGTACTGATGCTTCCTCTTTGTTATATGCCAGGTGAAGGCTTCCAACAGGATCAAAACTGATCTTTGCTTCACGTGCCGTGTCTTCCCAAATATGCCTGCTCATAAGGGCTCTTTGATATAAGTCGCCGCTGGGTTGCCCGATGGGCCAGACCATACCAAAATTCCTGACTGAGGCCCCGCTTGCTTTTGCCGAACGTTCCAGTACAGTCACCCTGTATCCCCTGCGGCCAAATGCCCTGGCCATTGCCAGACCAACAATTCCGGCTCCTATTATCAAAACAGATCGGGTATTCATTTACGGTAGTTTCATTGATTTATATTTACCGCTGAACCAGCGGAGAGAAGCCAGTATGCCAAATAACCCCACAACAGAAAAACCAACCACACCCCATGCATAAAAAGACGACCAGTTAATTTCCATTCGGATGGTTTCTTTTAACAACATCACCAAAACGCTGCCGAGGTATCCAAACGCATCCGTGATGTAAATCAGGAAACCCACATTCGCAGCAATCCGGAAACTGGCGATCATCCGTTCAAAAAAAATACAATTGAATGGTATATAGGCCATATATAATCCAAGTCCGGTTAATTGCATCCAGAGTGCCCCATCCAATCTGCCGATACTAAACAGCAGGGAAGAAACGCCCGCCAAAAGGAAACCGGCAAATATCACAAGGTGGACAATTCGAAACGCCTGGATATTTTTCCGGATGAGAACCAATGAACCCATCATCAGCAGTATGATCACTGATGTAATGGTTTCCGTTCTCGTAAAAATGCTGTAGTTGGAACCATACCCCAGTTCCCGCCACATATTGGCCATGTAATTATCCCGGATGTCACGCATCACGGTAAGAAAAATGTAGGTGATGGTCACCAGGAAAATTCCGGTACCAAATTCTTTCATTAATTGTTGCCGGTCTTCTTTTTGCATGGGCACCCTTTTTGTCCGGGAAGCCTCATCCGCTTCATCCGGCGGTGGAATTCGTTCCAGCAAATAAATGAACAATGCCAAAGGCAAGGCAAAAACTGCCCCGGTAAAAAAAGGCATCCATTTTTCAGTAATGCCAAAATCAACCATCAGCCATTTTGCAACGGACCTGGTAAAACCGCCGGCAAAAATGAAACTCACGGCCATCACCGAACCGGTAAAATCGGTGATCCTCCGGCCTTCAACATAGCTGAAAACGATACCCCATAAAAACCCGAGCATAAAGCCATTGACCAGGAAACATAAAAGTCCCATCCATGGCGGCACTAAAGCAAAAACCAATAAACTCAACCAGGCAATCCCCATCAGGGTGACCATTGTCTTCCAACGGCCTCTTCGCCTTAGCGCTGCAATGAACTTTATACCATAAAACTTACTGAGCATATAGCCTATCACCTGGCTGATGATCAACAGTGTCTGGTATGAGAAATTTCCCATTTCTATCCCTTCATATGCCGCAACGGTAAATGGCTTTCTGTATGCATAAACTGAGGCATAGGTCATGAATGCCACAACGGATATATACAGCGCCAGCAGTTTAGGGCGGTCAGCAAAAAAATTTGCGGACGTTTGAGGCAGGGATCTATTCAATTTTTATGGATTAATGGAATGAGGTTTTCAAGTGAATCGATAATATGATCCGGCTTTAGGGCCAGTAATTCATTTCGGCTATACGCACCTGTGGTGACCGAAACCACCAAACCACAATGTGCATTCCGGCCTTCCTGTATGTCCACTTCCGTGTCCCCTACTTTTACAACCTGGCCCGGGTCTGTAACCCCGCATTGTTTCATCAGTTCCTGTATCATAAAGGGGGCGGGCCTTCCTTCCGGCACTTCATCACTGCAAATTACGGCATCAACCGGTGAAATGTCCTTCCAGTTAAGCCTTTGCAAAATCGCATCAGTTATGGTCCGGGTAAAGCCGGTATTTAAAGCCGTCTTAATACCTGACTCTTTCAGCTGTTTAAATATTTCCTCCGCACCGGGTAAGGGCGCCAATTCGTTGTCCGACAAATAAAAATCCACCATTGATTGTTCAAATGTATGATGAATGGCCGGGATCAAATCGGCATACTGATCTTTCTTTCCAGGGTAAAAACTTTCCAGTAATATGCGAATGGCATCCACCTTCCTATATCCCATTACTTTATGCACTTCATCCGCAGGAATATCCAATTCATGGGAGAGAAATGCCTGGATGAAAGCTGCAGAAACACTCCCTTTATCAACAACGGTTGTGCCGGCCATATCAAAGACAACTAATTTTGCTTGTTGCATTGAAGTACTTTTTAGAAAGATGATTGTGATTCAAGATGTCGGATTACTTTAGCTTTTAATTTTTCCCAACCGGCCACAGGCTTACCAATTATTTTAGCTTCGTCATCCCACTTTCTAAACTGCACCTTAAGCTCAAACAAAGGATCAGATTCAAAGGCAATCGCTTCCTCTTCGGTCATCATTCCGCCCTGCATAAACAGTGTCTTCCGGCTTGCCCCTGATAACTGACTGAGATATTCCGGATACTTAAATGTAAGATAGCGCTTTGCAACAACGTGGCTCTCCACCAGCGATATAAGTTTTTCGGAAAAACCTTTTCTCCTGAGATATTCGGCGCCAATGGTTTCATGGGAAAAAGCACCATAACCATCCATGGAAACATAGCTCCCCGTGGTGGCCACAAGATGCCCGATATCATGAAAAAAAGCTGCGAGGATCACTTCATCGTCGTGACCCGCATCTTCAGCTAACTGAGCCATTTGATACATATGTTCCAGTTGCGAAACAGGTTCCCCTATATAATCTTCCCCGCCATGTAAAGCATAGAGTGCAAATATTTCTCCTGCGGTTTGTTCAATGAAGTTCATGCATAATAGTTATGAAACAAAAGTATACGATAACGTAAGCTTCCTTTTTTGTAATTTCATTTATAACAATAACTTAATCCTTTTCATTTTCAGGTGGCTTTTTTTACGAGAATTTTGTAAAAATAATTTGATGAAGTTTTTCTACATATTTGTGGTCACTATTTTTCTGCAGGGTGAAGTTCTTGCGAAACTAACTGATACGATTATCCAAAATCAAATAAATGCTGATACAACAAGTTACGCGTTGAATCCGGTAGTTGTTATCAGTTCCCGTTCATTACAAAAACTTTCATTCTCTCCCGTACCTGTAAGTTTTATTCCGCAGACCAGGATCAACCAGATGCAAAGCCGCAGTACCCCTGAAATGCTTACCGGGACTCCGGGCATATGGATGCAAAAAACAAATCATGGCGGAGGCAGCCCTTTTATAAGGGGGCTGACAGGAAACCAGGTGCTGACACTTATTGATGGAATTAGAATGAACAATGCCACTTACCGGTACGGACCCAACCAATACCTAAGCACGGTTGACCCATGGAGCCTATTCTCGGCAGAAACCTTACGCAGCACCGGAAGTGTGCTGTATGGATCAGACGCTATGGGAGGTGTGGTTTACCTGCAAACGGAAAAACCCGGATATGCGGAAAATAAAAGCAGTTTTCATGGAACCGTTTACACCAGGGGCATGACCCGGAATATGGAAAAAACCATTGGCGCCAAACTGATCTTCAGTGAGCGAAACTGGGCAGGAATGGTAAACGGAAATATCAGTGATTTTGGACATATAGTCGCAGGCAATGGCAAGGTGCAGAATCCTACAGATTACGGCCAACAGGCCTGGAACACTAACTGGCGGATTAAAATCGCAAAAAACCAGGAACTCACTTTTGCCTATCAATACCTAAAACAAAAAGAAGTTGACCTCTACGACCAGGTAACACAAAGAGGATATGCCATTTCTCAAACAGACCCGTTAAAAAGACAACTTGCATACCTGAGATGGACTGCTGATTTTTCAAAACCGCTTTTTTCAAAATTGATTGTAACTGCATTCCAACAACAATTCGACGAAGGCAGAATCAGACAAAAAACCAATTCACCCATCATTACAACGGAATTCGATAAGACCATAACAAGAGGTTTTACAGCAGAGATCATTTCTGATATCTCTGACAGGCATGAGGCAGGAACAGGCATGGATTTTTATGCTGATAAAGTAAACAGCAACGCTTTTGATAAAAATATTCAGAGCCTGGATGTGACAGCTAAAAGAGGATTGTATCCTGATAATGCACGCATGTCTTCGATTGCTTTTTTTCACAGGCAAGTCTGGAAACTGGAACGCTGGCAACTGGAAGGCGGCATCAGGGCAAATATGTATTGGCTCAACATGGAAGAACAGCAATTTGGTGAGGTGAACCTGAGCCCTTCAGCGGTGGTTGGAAATTTTTCTGCGATGTATTATCTTGGAAATAACTGGAAACTGGCAACGTCAATTTCAACAGCTTTCAGGGCACCCAATATCAATGACCTTGGCTCTTTCGGTAAATTTGATTTTGGCACGGAAGTACCCACCACTTCTCTGGAACCCGAAAAATCATTCAATAAAGAAATCGGCCTGAAAAAAATAAATCAGCATTTGATGTTGTCGGTATCGGTTTTTCACAACAGGCTTACCAATCTTATTGACAGGGTGCCTTCAGAGTATAATGGGGACAGCATCTATAATGGAGACCGGGTTTACACAAAAGAGAATATTGGTGAAGCGGTTATATATGGCGGTGAGTTTGAATTGATTTTGAAGCCTGCAAAACAATGGGATATTTTCAGTCACCTTACCTATACCTATGGCCAAAATGAAAGTGCAAACGAACCATTAAGAAGAATACCACCTCTTTTTGGAAAAGCGGGATTCAGGCACCGGCCGGTTAAAGGTTTATATTATGAATTTGAACTGAATTTTGCAGCCACACAAAGCAGGTTAGCAGCAGGTGATAAATCAGATCATCGGATTAATCCTGAAGGAACACCCGGCTGGGCTATAGTTCAATTCAGGGCCGGATACAGCTGGCGCTCGATCTCAGTACAATCAGGCATTGAAAATATCCTGGACCAGTCGTATAGAATGCATGGTTCCGGTATTGACGGATATGGCAGAACTGGTTGGATAAGGCTGGCTTTTTCATTTTAAAGCTAAGAGATAAAGAATTCTTCAAATAATACATCCATTTATCCTCAGTGAATTTGAAGTAGCTGAACATAATGATTTGCTTTCTCCGTAAGACTTGTCAAACTTAGTATACTAACTTTAACGTGTTGTGCTATTAAACGAAAGATTACCATTTCGCTGATTATAAAAGAGATCCTTCACCCTGGCATCTTGAGTAATCAACTCTTTTAGAAAAGCCCGGGTTCAGGATGACAAGTGAGAGGTCGAATAATCGTTGCTATGCTAAATGACTGATCTTCCTCCAACCTGTCATCCTGAACCCGGGTGTCTAATGAAATTCATTCAATTCGGATGACAGGGTGAAGGATCTATTTTAGTAATCGTCTAAACGTTTGCAGCAGGTATTCGTTCACAGTTAATGGTAAACTTAATTTACTGAATCGTTCAATAGCACAACACGTTGTACTAACTTTAAAATTACATTTACGATCTAATTACATTGAATGAAACTGAAAAACTTAAAAGTTTTTTATACAACTTTTTTGATCTTTTTTTCAACACTTTGCTACTCACAGGAAACGCTGGTTAAATACAGCGGCAAGATGAGTAAAATTGGCCAGGAGAAAAGGGTGGATGCAGCGATATTGGTTGACAGTATTAAAGGACAGCATCTCTATGCGATAGGGCCGGTAGAAAACCTCCGTGGTGAAATTTTGGTTTGGGACGGTAAGCCTTTTGTAGCGGCAATAACAGATGACAAGAAACCATACCTTCAAAAAAATGTCCAATCACTGAAAGCCATATTCCTTGTATATGCAGATATAAGCCAATGGGATACGGTTCCGCTAACAAATAAAATCAGCTCATTACCTGATTTAGAAAAAACAATAACAGAAGCCGCATATCGACATGGCATAGATACTGCAACAGCATTTCCTTTTTTAATTTTTGGAAAAGTTAAAGAAGGCATTGGCCATATTATGTACAAAGACAGTTTGGTAACAGAAATAACACCAGTTACGTTAAAAGATGCAAATCATAAGAACGCCCTTTCAAACCAGTATGCACAAATGCTTGGTTTTTATTCGCAGAATCACCAGACCGTATTTACACATCACGACAGCTTTCTGCATATACATTACAGAATGGCCAATAAATACCAGGCCGGCCACCTTGATATTGTTTCATTTGATGAAACCGAACCGGTAAAACTTTTATTACCACGCAAATCGAAAGAATGATCTGGAAAGCATATTTATATTTACGTGCAATACTTAAAAATATCAATGCATGAAAAAATTTTGGAATGATCGCTATAGTGAAAAAGACTATGCTTATGGAGAAAAGCCCAATGAGTTTTTTGCTGAACAGATTGGTAAACTACCAGCCGGCAATATAATTTTACCGGCCGAAGGTGAAGGACGGAATGCCGTATATGCTGCTTCGCTTGGATGGAAGGTAAGTGCATTCGATACCAGTGATGCAGGAAAAACGAAAGCCCTTCTCCTGTCTGACAAAAAAGGGGTTACAATAGATTATATTGTTGATGATGCAGTTTCCATCTTCTATCCCGATAATAGCGCTGATGTTGTATCCTTTATTTTTGCACACTTCCCTTCAGCCGTTCGCAAACAAATTCATCATAAAGCGATCCAATGGCTAAAACCCGGTGGTAAAATAATTCTCGAGGCTTTTAATCCAAACCAGTTAAACAATCATTCCGGCGGCCCAAAAGATGTATCGATGTTATATACCGAAGAAATGATCAGGAATGATTTTGAAGGCTTGGATATAGAGATACTTCAATTTGTCCATAAAAGATTAAATGAAGGTAAATATCACGAAGGGATAGCCGATACAATTCAATTTGCAGGAACCAGGAAAGATCCAACAGTTTACTGAAAAAAAAACCGTCAGGTTTCCACACAGATTATAAAGCAACAAAGCATCCGGGAATTTTAGTCATTCCCTTTATAATGTTCTGTCCGCTGGTGCTTTTCATCATCCATGGCAGGCCCCTGCATGATCTTCCGCCAGTCGGTTTCTTTATTGTATTTTTTCATCGCCTTTGCCGGGTCAAATACCCGTGTATCGGGCATTTCCAGTGTATAGGGCGTAAAGTCAGGTTTGCTCGTGAAAAAATCCTGTAACAGGGAAGCCGTAACATCATATTGATTAACATAAGGAACCTCCAGGATATTATAAATCACTTTCAGTATGGATCCAAAATTGCCATGGACATTTGAAACATATCCCCGTTTTATATAGGGCCCTGCCATCATCAAAATACTTCTGTGTGCATCCACATGATCCACCCCACCCTGTGGATCGTCTTCTGTAATAATGACCAGCATTTTCTTCCAATAGGGCGTACGGGAAAGAAAATGAAGGATCCTGCCCACCGCAAGGTCATTATCTGCCATGTAAGAATGTACATAGGGATAACCATCTTCAGGCCTTGGAGAAGCTCCATGATCGTTGGGGATTTGGATGGCTATAAACGCGGGCATTTTTTCTTTGCCGGTAAGCCACATCCGGCTGAATTCACTTTCAAACTGATCCATCCGGAACTGGTCGGGGATATTTGTATTGTATCCTGCATAGTTATGACTGGTCCTGCTCCAGAGTGCTTTTTGCATGGGTACCATCACTGCGTGTGCTGCTCCTGTTAAAGTATCGTACCATTCTTCGCGCACATGTGCTGTCTCATTGGCTTCCCCGAAATTATAAAAGGGAATCTTTTTTCTGTCAAGGGCTTCCCATAAACCTCCGGCTTCGGCATAATCTTCCGGATCGATACTTCCTGTTGAACCGGGGAACCTTCGCCCCGGAGCTTTTGAAAATATCTTAGCGGTTTTATCTACGCTTGAATTGGTTTCAACCCATTCATTTGGGATCACACCCACCATCCAGTGATGCCCATGTATGGATGCATCGCTGTCGCAATAAAAATTATCACTGAATGAAAATTGCCTGGCAACTTTTCGGTGATTGGGCATTACATTGGCCAGGGAAACACTGTCATTTTTACCCTTTACAGTTACACCAATCCCATACCTGGCAAGGGTTGCATCACCTTTTGCCTCTTTTAATTGTCCGAGAACTTCGTCGTAGGTCCGGTTTTCTTTGGTGATGTAAACAATATATTCAATCGGGCTTTTACGTAAAGCAGGTAAAGGGGGCAAAGGATTTTTAATATCATCTTTCAATTTGATCTCTTCAAATGTATTATCGATGCAAATTTTCGTGTAGGCATTAAGTTTAGCTTCTCCGGGCATATCAATTTTTTGGAAACTACCCAATTGTATATCCCCAACATAAGTACCCTGAACAGGAGCAATAAAATCCTTGCCGCCGTTTGGTCCGGCTCCAAGTCCGCGACAGGATATGACATAGATCGCATTCTCTGTTTTATTCAACAAAACTCTGGCTGGTCCCCAGCCTGTTGGGATCAACCCCTTTGTTTGACCGCTTTCAGTATCAATTACAGCAATGGCATTAAAACCCAGCAATGCTACATAAAGTGTTTTTTCATCCTTGCTTAGTGTAATGCCAAAGGGGAGCAATCCACGATACCGGTCAATACGTTTATCCACTTTGATTGGGATATGCCGGATGATCTTCCCATCCCGAAAATTTATAACCGAAATATTATCATTGGTTGCATTACTCACATAGGCAAGTGTATTGCCCATGGCAACGGAATTGGGACTGGCGCCTCCGGTGACCTCAATATCTTCCAGCATTTGTCCTACCTGGTTACCTGTTTTTAGTCGGGCGGTTACCTTGTTTGTGACTAAATCAATAGCATACACACTCATCGCTTCCGGACTGGAAGGGCTTCCCACACCCGGGATAGAACGTCCCTCTACAACGGTACCGTTTATGGATTCATTGGTATTGTCTCCATACGGGTGCCAGGGTATCATCATGGAGTCTTTATTTGTTTCCGTCATGCCTGAAACTAACGGATAGGAGTACATGCCCACATTGCAGACAAGCGCTGTTTTTCCGTCGGGGCTGATGGCCAGTCCAAAGGGGAGCCTTCCTGTTGGAACCGATGCTACCGGCTTCCTGGTTTTGAGGCTGATGCGTACCATCCTGAAATTGGCACGGTCAAGTACCAGTAATTCATTATAACCGGGATGAAAAACCAGGTCAGAAGTAAAACTATCGTCAAATGATTCACCGTTCACAAAGCCATTCAGTGAAATACTGTCTAAACGAACAAATTTATCGAGGTCATATTCTATTACAGCGCCATTATCGCCCCCGCTCAGGAATACCGATTTGGAGTCTGCAGCAAATGCAACACCCAGGAAGGAGCCGGCTGAAAAGGGCGATGAAATTTTCTGGTCGTATGATGGCACCCTGGTGGCTTCCAGTGTCTGGAGATCGATTATGGTGAAGACTCCATTGTGAAGGGTTACGGCCCTTTTCCCATCCGGAGAAACTGCCATACCAAACGGGTCATGTGTAATCCGCAGGATGCTGCCTGCAGGTTTTACAATTCTTCCACTGGGTAAAACAGCTGTTTGATCTGCAAGTATCTGTGTATAGCTGTTTCTTCCCGGAACCTGGAGCGTCTGAACCATTTGTTGGGCGAATAAACTATAACCCAAAAAATTTAAAATCAGGGTGGAAAATAACTTCATCATATATTTTTTACAGACCATTAGCTAAAGTTAAACATCAGGATATCATTAGATCAAACAATCTTTTTACAGTTATATAAAAAGGGCGAAACCTGGAAAAGTTTCGCCGATGTAAACTAAATAACAACTGCTTATCGTATGAACTCTTTATTTGATTATCCACATGCCCTCATTAATATCATCATTCCCACCTGGAAACTGCCTGTCCAAAGCCGTTTTCAGATTATCGCCATTGGTAGAAGATTCTGATGGCGTATATTGAAAGCGCTTTGGAATTCTACCACTGTTGCCAGTCCCCGGACCATCTTTTGCAAAAGCTGGTACGCCGGTGCGGCGATAGTTGAAATATGCTTCCCATCCGGAATTCTGGAAAAATGCCAGGTATTTTTGCAGGATAATTTGATCAAGACCTGCCGCTGCGCCTGCGTATTTAACCTGTGGCTGATTATAATAGTTCTCCCAGTTAAAGGAAATGGAATATTTATTGTAATCAGCAGAATTTGTAGGAGATCCACCAGCCCTGAAAAAGAAGACATCATTCTCACCATCCTCAATTCCGAAAAAATCATGCGAAGCCCGGATCCCTTTCTTATACCATTCTTCCGCATCACCTGATGCCCAGCCCCTGTTGACAGCTTCCGCTATATTGAAACACATTTCCATATAACCAATAATAATCGTATTCTCAGCGGTATAAGTCCTGTAATAACGGTGGCGGTTAAAAAAAGAAAACTCACCAGGAAGAAATCCCGGGCCATTATCCTTTCCTGCTCTTGAAGACATTTCGCCCAAATCCATTGCAGGACTTGCACCAACAAAGGCATCATAATCAGTAGGCGCCAAACCTGATTTGAGTTTAGATCCAGCCGGTTCTGCCATCACAAAAACACGCGGGTCACGGAGTTCTGAAAGTTTATCAAGATGAGTCGTGGAATAATTATAGCGTGTGGCGTCAAATCCAAAATTGTCCGGATTAAGCGGATATTTATTGAACTGCTCGTTATATACAAACTGCAAATTATCCGACATACTTTCCATCAGGGGATACTTGGATTTATTCGAGATAAGTTCAGCGAATTTGGCCTTCACTCCCAGTTCTGCATCAGTATCTTTCTTGCTTAATTGTATAAGTACCCTAAGCTTAAAGGTATTAACTGCTTTCTGCCAAAGACGTAAATCGTTACTATAATAAATATCCCCGGTTATGGTACTTCCGCCTGTACTGATCAGCGTTGAAATATCCGCATTTGATTCTTCAAGTAATAAAAGGATATTCATGAAGATATCTTTCTGTGTATTATACGCCGGTTTAAGGATTTCTGCCGGTTTAAGAGATTCCTCCACGGGGATATCGCCTACCAGCATGGTCATATTGTAATAGAAATATGCACGGAAGAATTTCCCCAGTGCACTGTATGCATTTTTTTCAGGAAGCCCGCTTCTTACAGCCTCTTCTTCCATTTTTACAACATTCTTTAAAGTGGTATAAAAGAGAGAAGTGTATGTCCAGTTATATTCCTGGTTACCATAATAATTATAATTACAGCAATTGAACTGGCACCACCTTTGTGTGAGATCCCAGGGGCTGTCAAACATATTGTATAATACGCCGTTTAATACCAGACCGGGCGGTACATTAGTAGGCCTGTTAGGGTCTTTTTCCAGTTCATCAAATTTTTGGCAACTTACAATGGATATAAGAACCAATATAATTATTGTGCTATTTAAAAAATTAAATCGTTTCATTTTTACTAATTAATTGTAATTGTAAATTTTATCAGAATACAAAATTGATATTGAAACCATACCTCTTAGTAGTGGGTGTTTGCAAAGTGGAATAAGCTGCAAAACCAGGATACTGATCCAGATCAACATCTTTAACCTTGGAAAAATAAAACAGGTTTCTCGCAACAAAGGAAAGACTTACCTGCTTTACTACTTTTTTACTACCCAACAAATTATCCGGTAAAGTGTAACCAAATACAACTTCTCTAAGCTTGGTAAATGTTTTACTTACAATGTTAGCTTCCTCTGGTGAATAAGCCCGGCTTATATAATCCTGCAAAAATTGTTTCGTGGTATTTGGCCCAAACTGCAGATCCTTATAATTACTGATATTTCCATTTTCATCATATTGGAATGGAACTCCATTAGTAACAACAACACCTTCCCCAACAAAGGATTTTACTCCCTGGACATCCTGAAGACGTGCTTCTCCCATTGACCCTTCAGTTGTTTCAATATGGCGACCACCACGGAATGCCTGACGCTGGATATAATTTACAAGACTCCCGCCAACCCTGCCATCAAACTGGAAACTGAACATGAAGTTCTTGAATCCAAAACGGTTATTGATACCCCATACCCAATCCGGGTTGGCATATCCCAGCAATTGACCCCTTGGTAAAGTAAACGGTCTTCCGCCTGCATCATTAATCAATGCACCATTGGGATCACGGTGAAAAGCAGCGCCATATATAGCATCTACCCTGTCACCAATCTCAATAAATCTGTCACCCCTGTTATCCCCAATAAAGAAATTAGAGGGCAACTTCTTTTGATCCTGGTAGATTCCTGCAAGTGTTTCTTTGTAGGTAGACCAATTCACCATTACATCCCAGCTAAATCCGCCCTTTTCACGAGCACGGATAGCCGTTCCTGTTAGTGATACTTCCCAACCTTTACGTTGAGTTTCTATACCATTAACAAGCTCTTTGATATAACCTGTTGCTTCAGATACATCCCTTTGAAAGATACCAGGTCCGTCTTTATATAAAAAATAAGTCACATCAAGTGCAAGCCGGTTGCCCAAAAACCTGATATCAATACCTGTTTCATAATTTGTACGGGAGAAAGGTTTCAATGATGGGTTGCTGATGGTATTGGTAAAAAAGGCCGCTGGCTGGTTATTATATACTAATGGCGTGGTATAAGCTGCAGTATTTTCATAGGTTGGACCATCATATGCAGTTACATAAGGAGTTCCATATGAAAGGGGATAAGCTGCAGGCCCCCTAGTGGGTGAAGTAAGCCCCCCCTTGACGTTTGCAACTGAACCAAATACTTTTAAGAAACTAATGAAATCAGGCAGATCAACATATTCTGATATAACGGTGCTTAAAGATGCTGATGGATAAAAAAACAGGTTATTCCCCGATGGCAATGTAGATAATTTATCCCATCTGCCGGCCAGAGATAAATTGACATAATTTTTATAAGAGATATCTGCAAAACCATACCAGCTCAACACCTGCATCTTTGAATCAAAATTAAAAACCTTAACCGGATTTCTTGAATTGGAGAAATTGTACACTTCCGGTACATTTAAATAATCGGTAGTGGCATAGCTTGAATTGTATTTAAAGGAACGTAAATTACCCCCGGCTGAAGCCCTTATATCAAGCCCTTTGAGAATTTCTCCATTATTTGTATATGATAAAAGGAGATCTGTGTTGTTTTCAAACAGGTCGCGCTTGTCTTCCCGATAGTCGCCACGTGCCTCTTCCCTGCCATAAGGATGAGCGGAAAAAGGCATTTTTTCAGTTCTTAATACATTGAAAGTTGTTACAGCTGACCGAGCCATAACCTCCAGGTTATTCATGATTTTATACGTAAGCGCAAAGTATCCGTAAACATCATTTTTAAAATGCCCGCGAGGCCATTCTTCCACCATAAACCATGGATTATGGTAGCGTTGGTATTCCGCATATAAAGATTGAACACCTTCTTTGCCAGGCTGCCATTTAGCACGTATGGCCGGATCATTTACATCCCAATCTGCTGCACCCCATATAATCATATTGTAAATGATAGAATTGGGTCCATATACTACATCCGGAAAATTATCAGAAAATTGCCGGCTAAAGTTTACAACAGATTCGAATTTAAGTTTTGAAGAAAACCGAAATGTATTGGCCATGTTAAAGTTGAGCGCATTCAAACTTGTATTTGGTACAATACCACGGTTATATGTATTCGATACTGAAAAACGAAGATCTGATTTTTCAGAACTGCTTGAAACTGCAATATTATTGGTTGAAAGAATTCCGGTTTGCAGAAAACGGTTAAGATTATTTTTTCCGCGGGCAACCCAGGGAGTAGCCTGTCTGACACCCGTTACCGGATCTACCGGACTGTCATACTGTGGAATAAGCTGACCGTCAAATTTGGGGCCCCAAATATCGTAATCACCATCATTTAATCCCCCACCTCTGCCATCAACAAATGCATACTTTCCATGATCACCAGGACCATACTGATCCTGTACTTTTGGAATGGCGTTAAATCCTTCATCAAACATTAAACTGGAATTTACTTCAATGGAGAATCCCCGCTTATCTTTTGATCCCTTTTTTGTATTTATAATGATAGCCCCGTTCTGACCACGATAGCCATACAAAGAAGCCGCAGTTGGTCCTTTAAGTATAGTAAAAGATTCAACATCATCAGGGCTGAAATTATAGGTATCCGAACTTATCGGAACACCGTCCACTACAAAGAGTGGCTGCTGACCCCTTCTGGGGTCACTTCCTCTCAAAATGAGAGCAGGTACACCTAATATTTCTGCAGAAGGGGCAACAGTCAATCCTGCTATTTTACCGGCAAGACCATTGACCGGATTCGGTTCACGGGCTTTGACGAGTTCAGAACCTTTAACTTCCTGGATCGAATAACCCAAACGCTTTGATTCTTTTCGTATACCCAATGCCGTTACTAAAACTGTAGTCAGTGATTTCGGATCCATCTCTACATCAATAATAACGGTTGACTGATCATCAACTGTAAATTCAGTTGATTTTACACCTACACCGCTTACAACCAATACATCCCCCTTATTGGCGCGGATAGAAAAAAGCCCGTCGATATTTGACGATGTTCCTGACCTTGTTCCCTTGATCAGGATTGTTGCAGAGGGCACAGCAGACTGGTCTGACTTTGAAATAATTTTACCATTGATAACCTGTTGTGCAAAGCTTAAGACGGGAGCCATCAGCATCAGGCACATCATTCCAATGGCAACCCTAATTAGTAGACTACGACTCATAAACAGAAATTTTTTAGGAGGTTTTGTTTCTAATACTCCGGAAAATTAGAACTGCTGTGTGAAGCCAGGGTTAGTGTGCCTTTAACGAATAATTATAGAAATGTTATGGGATTGGTTGTAATGTTAAGCGGAGGAAAAATGATTGTTATGAAAAGTGAGTAAGGAGGATAGAGGGCAGAGGGCAGAGGATAGAAAACAGCCGACACAGACATCTAACAACTACCCTATAACCACTCCCTTTTGCCTTTACTACCCTCTACCCTCTGCCCTCTATCCTCTTTTTCCATTTTCGATTTTCCAACAAAAAACCGCCCCATGAATAGGGCGGTTTGCAATAGATACTACTCTTTGCTAAAGGAACTATGTACGAATTTAATTATTGACCATTTGCGTAAAAACGAGTCCAGCCACTTAACCAGTTTGTTGTTCCAAATGCACCACGGTATGCACCGGGTGTGAAGAAGTTATCCAAATCACCATTAAATACTGCACCTGTAAGAGCAGGTGATCCTGCTTTAGGGGCAAAATTTGGATTGGTAAGGTTGAAAGGTGATTCGAGACCAATTTCAGCGGCAGTTGCGTAAGTGATACAACCGTTTGCTTCTGCTTTAGCCTGCATTTCTGCACCTGTAATCAAGCTGCTGCTGCTACGATATGGACTGGCAACTGCATGTACGAGGTTATCATTGAAAACAGACAGGTCGTTTTGGTAAGCTGTTGCAGTGGAATCCTGTTCGATGGAGAATCCAGCTTTCTGATAACCCATCAGGATAGAATTGCGCAATACAAAGCGTGTATTCCTTCTGAAACGGTTAGCGAAATTATGGTTTGCCGCAGTACCAGCAGCACCATTAGGTCCTACAAAAGTAAAGTTGGACAAAATAGGACGCGTTGTTAATGGTGTAACGGTTGGCGGGTTATCATTATCAGATTCAATACCATTACCTGCATCTCCATTATCTACAAAAGCAGGATCACGGAGAGAAACTGCAAACTGGATCTTCCCGGTATATCCAAAGTCAAAATCAAAATCATCATCTGCGGTATAGGCAGCAACAAGGTATTTGCAATTTACTTTACCGCCGAAAAATTCATAGGCATCATCATTTGCATAAGAAGTTTGAATATATTCAATGGTAGTACCTGAACCAACACCACCCAATGTAAGTGAATTGATCTCACTGTTGGCAAAAGCAGCGATACCGGCATATTCAATCCGTACATAACGGAACGTACCGGAATTATCTGCATCATCAGTACCACCATAAGGACGATCGATACCACCCTCAATGATTGGCGTTGAAGAACGGTTGGTTTTAGCACGTCCCAATATTACAACACCACCCCAATCACCAGGAGTCCTGCTACCTGCAGCTTTGCCGGAAGTAAATACAATTGGCTGTGTAGCTGTACCTGCGGCATCGATCTTTCCGCCACGCTCGATAACCAGGGCGCCTTTTTCAGTAACGTCACTGACAATACGGGTTCCAGGCTGTATGGTTAAGGTTACACCATTAGGTACATACACATATCCTTTAAGGATCCAGGTCCTGTCGCTTGTAAGCGTTTTACTGGAAACTAAACTACCCAACAACACTGTATCTACAGTTGGAGGTACTACTGGAGGTACTACAAGATCATCATCATTATTACAGGAAAAAACGACAGCCAGAAGTGCCAATACAGACAAAAATTTCAAATGTTTCATAACTGATAAATTGTATAAAAAAATTCTGATAACTATTAAATGATGGCAAAACTATCCCTACAGTGTTACCAAAATATTACCGCAGTGTTAACTGATTCTTAGAAATTCATGGAAAAAGCAACTGAAATATTTGTTCCAAAACGGAATGTATTCCAAACATTATCTTCTGAATTCTTAAATGCACGTTTTGTAAAATCATTTGAATTCTGGTAGAAGATTGCCCGTTGATTAAGTATATCACCTACATTAAATTTCAATTCACCCCTGTCCTTAAATAATTTTTTGGCAACCTGGATATCTATTACGGTTCTTCCGTTTTCATAAATATCAGGGTAACCCTGGAAACCTACGAGGGAAATACGGTGGCCAATGCGGTTAACCAAACCGGTGAAAGAAAGTCCGGCTTTATCCGATACATATTGTAATCCGCCATTGATAATATAAGGCGATTGTCCCTGCATGGGGCGGCCTTCTTCAAATATGCTGATATCTGCACCTGTAAGGTCTACAGATGATTTGATATAGGCGAGATTACCAAACACGGTGAAATTCTGTAGAAACGGACTTTCAAAGAATGAAAGCTTTTTTCTGAACTCAAGTTCGGCGCCATAGCTCACCGCAGATTTTGGATTGGCATAGGTGATGATCAGGTTGGTTGCAACGGCTCCGCTTGGAATAACTGATTCTATAGGATTTTTGAAATGCTTACCAAAAATGGAAAAGGAGAACATTTCACCTGAAGCAGGATAAATTTCATAACGCAGATCAAGGTTTGTATTCTGGCTGCGTTCCAGTTGACTGTTACCGCTTATAATGGCATTACGGGAGAAATCATAAAACTGGAAATTGGCTACCTCCCTGAAATCGGGACGTGAAACAGACCTCCATCCGGAAAAACGCAGGTTCGCTTTGTCTGTTAAATTATAGGTCAGGTTAAATGATGGCAGGAAATCGAGATAGTTTCTATTAAGTTCAATATTCGGATTGGAAAAATCAGCAGTGTTGACGGTGTATTGAAAATTCTCTACGCGCAAACCCCAAACCAATCTCAATTTTTTAGAGAGCCTGTTATCCAGCATGGCATAACCTGCAAGGGTTGAGGAAACACCTGTATACCGATCAGAATTATTGGTTATTTCATCCAGTACCAACCCCTCCCTGCTCATATAGGAAGGATCAAATACAAACTCCGGTTGAATGGAAAGTATATTGGTATTGAATTGTGAATTGATCGCCGGCCTGTACCTGAATGCCCTTGCTTTATAATCGCGTGTCTTATATAAATAGGAACCACCCACTTTAAAGGAATTTTTCTCCCCATTCTTCCATTTAAAAGGCAGGCTGTAGTTTACATTTCCGCCATACGCGAAATCATTCAACTCAGAAAAGAATCGATAGGAGTCCCTTAAAATTACTTTGAAAGGAACGTCTTTATCATTCAGGTCATTCAGGTTCTTGGCATAGGGAGAAATGCGGTAGTCAGGCTGTTCGCCTCCGGTATACGCGAAGTTCAGGTTCCAGTTAAGTTTTGACTGCTTATCTCCCAAAATATGCTCTCCTTCGAGTTGTGAGGATAACAGTGTTTTAATATTGGTTTCATTGGAACTGGCTTTTACAAACTGTATATTATCATTGTTTGTTCCCTGCCTGTTTATATTGGTAACCTCCATCAAACGATTAAAGAGATTTTTGAAGGAGATTTTTGTATTCCCTTTTTTATACGCCACGTTTGCCATGGCTCCAAGGGTTGTTTGAAATTTGTAAAGTGTATCCTTGTAATCGTAGAGCTTGTCTGAAGCAAATTCATTAGGAACTGTATATTCGATACGCTCGGAAAATTGAATATTCTGGTTGTTTCTGTACGTAGCAGAAATGATGGTACCTAATGTTCCACCGTTTTTCAGATCTGATTTGTTTGCCCATGAAACCTGGTAATTCTGTCCGGGCATAGCTTTACCGCTGAATCTGTTACCAAATAAATTATTAAGTGTTTGTGAAGCTGAAATGAGTTGATCAACATCCTGGTAGGAACGCAGGTTTGGCAACCCTGCAGGAAGCCTTCTGGTACCGCTTTCAAAGCCGAGGTAATCATATTTTCCCAGATATCCGATCCTGAAATCCTTACCTGTTGAAATGGTATTATAGTTGACTCCAAGAGATACACTTAATTGGTTCTTATTGGGAACATCCTGAGTATTTACCTGAACAACGCCGCCGGAGAAATCACCGGGCAAATCAGGTGAAGCGGTCTTAAAAATCTGGATATTATCCACGAGGTTGGAAGGTATTATGTCAAATGCAAAAACCTTCCGGTCTGCTTCTGTACTTGGCAGTACAGAATTATTAAGTGTTGCCACGTTATACCGATCGGCAAGTCCGCGTACAATTACATACTTATTTTCCTGAATGGTTGCTCCGCTTACGCGTTTCAATACTTCCGACGTATTCCTGTCTGGCGAACGCTTGATAGATTCGGCAGAAATACCATCTGAAATATTTGGCAAGTTTTTCTGACGCACAAGTAATGCATTTATTGTTTCCATCCTGCGGGGTGTGGCTTTAATAACAATGTTGCTCATTTCCTTAACCTGCTCATCGAGCAATACCTCAAGGGTGGCAACATCATTTCCTTTCACTTCCACTTCAGAAACGGCTTTAGACTGATATCCCATGGAACTGAATTCAAGGATGTAGGTTCCTACAGGTATATTGCTGAAAATAAATTTGCCTTCCACATCGGAAGTTGTTTTGCGATCAGTGCCCTGGATTTTGATAATGGCGCCGCTCACGTTTTCGCCTCGAGTTGCTGATGACAGGCGGCCCGCAATTTTACCTGTCTGGGCAAAAGTTGCGAGGGTAAAAAAGAAGAATAAAATGGCTAATGTTCCTTTTAGCTTAGTAGTAGTAGTAGTATTCACGACAATCTGAATTTGCCGCAAAAGTAGCTTCAGGGATTTACCCCTGTGTTAAGGGAAAGTTACCACAATGTTACCTGTATATGTCTTTAATGTTAACTCTTGTAAGTGCTTATAAATCAGAACCTGAATTGCACACGAACAGTAAAAACATTATCACTTATATCTGTTTGAAAACCATTTAACAGGGTAACTTCATTCCAAACACGATCAAACCATAAAGTAAGTTTCAAGTTAGGATCAATATAAAATAGATATCCACCACCCAATGTAGTATACTTTATATCTGCAGCATTCAAATTACTGCCTGAAAGGCCTATCTGCGTTCCACTAACTTTTGTATTGGGATCAAACCAATCAAGTTTTAAACCCAACTGATGCTTAGTACTTAGGATATTTTGCAGGATCACAAAAAAGGCCCCGTCAAAATTTCGTATATAATTAGGGGCATAACTTAAACCGGTTTGAACCGGTGGCGTTCCGGGAGTTTCTGACGAATTTTGGGTTGCGGTCTGAATACCTTTCCAGTATTCCGCCCTGAATTCGGTATTACCCCAGCCGTGTTCCCATTTCAATTGGGTGTTGATGCCATTATACTGCCTCGGAAGTTTATCACCCGGAATTGAACTGAGCGAATCAGCTTCATAGCGAAATACATTCCCCCCTTTATCCTGTAATCTGTAAACAGAATTGGAAAACTGGCGAAAGCCTCCCGCAAATATACTTACCCCACCACTTACCGTGAAGTGATCTGCAATTTTGACTGGCTTAAGTATTATCTGCCCTATTAAGTCCTTATAGCTGTCGAAATCTGTAGGTCCGGTTAAACCCTGGCCGTTAAAAAGTCCAGCATCTATTTTGATATGCTTAAAAAAATTTTGGGTTTTTTGTGCCCCGAAACTAACCATCACGCCAAGATCCCTTTCTGTTCTCATCAGTATCTGAGACATCCTTCCTCTTTCAGGCGATTCCCTGTCTTGAGATGATAAATTCACTTCATAGCCAAAGGGCCGGGCAAACATACCGGTTGTAAAATAGAATAGCTGCCACTTATTTTCCCAGTATCTGCCCCAAAAATCCCGAATAAAAACCCCTCTTTCGGTTCCATCAAACTGGAATACAAACTGAAGCTGGGGTCTGTCATCTTTATTAAACCGTGCATAATCAAACCTTATTCGCCCCCGCCGAAGCATGAAACGGTTATCAGAATTTTTAGCGAAATCACCTCCACTGTACCCTGCAGCACCTTCTGCAGAGGCAACCTGGTATTGTGGTTGGATTTACCCGCCGATTCTGATATGATCAAACCGTTTATAAATGGACAAAACTCCCTTTCCCATATCCTTGGTGGTATCTACCATATCCATAAGAAATTGAGCTTCAACAGATTGATGAATAAAAAAGTAAAAAACCAACAAAACGGTTATTACTTTAAATTTATATGTCACTGCTATCTTTTGTATATTTCAGGTTAAAATCCAACCCAATGTTAAGGAATTATTATCTGTTTCCGGCCTTCATATACAGTGGTCAATAAGTCTAATTTTGCAAAAAATATTTGAATCATGGCTGCCAACTCGTTTTTAAAAATCTTCCTGCCCAAAGACAGGGTTTTTTATAACCTTTTTGAACAGGTGAGTGACCGGGTGTTGGAAATGGCCAAACTATTAAAAAACCTGGTAGACGAGCCAGACTTTGCAGAAAGAGCAGCTATTATAAGTAAGATTGAAGACCTTGAACATGAAAACGATGAGCTGACCCACAAAATATTTACTGAACTCGGGCGGAACTTCATTACCCCTTTTGACAGGGAAGACATTCACTACCTGGCCAGTTCATTGGATGATATCGCCGATTACATTTTTGCGTCCGCCAAAAAAATAAACTTTTACAGGGTCGATCCGATAGATCATGGCCTTCACCGGTTTGCCGAACTTATCTTTTTAAGTTCTGAACAGGTAAGGAATGCTGTCAAAGAACTCAGGAATATGAAAAATCTAAGGTTAATGACTGAAGCATTGGTCAAGATTAACAGTATCGAGAACCAGGCAGATGATTTATTTGACCACAGTATCGAACGCCTTTTCGCGGAAGAACCAGATGCCAAAGAAGTTATGAAATTGCGGGAGATCTACCAGGTTATGGAAATTGCCACCGATAAATGTGAAGATGCGGGTAATGTAATTGAGTCCATTATCATTAAGTACGCCTAACCCGCAACCCCAACACATGACTTTTCTGATTACTATTATAGCATTGGCCCTGATATTTGATTATATCAACGGATTTCATGATGCGGCCAATTCCATTGCCACGATCGTATCAACCAAAGTACTTACCCCCTTCCAGGCGGTTGTATGGGCGGCAGTATTCAACTTTGCGGCTTTCTTTATTTTCAAAGACCATGGCGTGGCCAATACCATTGCCAAAACGGTGAAAGAAGAGGTTGTTTCAGGACAGGCCGGACTTGTCATTGTGTTTTCAGGACTTGTTGCTGCAATTATATGGAACCTGTTTACCTGGTGGTTCGGTATCCCCTCTTCTTCTTCCCATACCCTGATAGGCGGATTTGCCGGAGCCGGTATTGCACATGCAGGTTTTAGTGCGGTGAACTCCGATCCAATAATTAAAACAGTGCTGTTTATTTTTATTGCACCTCTGGTTGGTATGCTGATGGCCTTTATCATTTCCTTATGGTTCATACATTCTTTCAGAAAAGGGATTATCCCAAAAATTGTGGCATTTGCGGTACTTGCAGGTATGGGCATTTTCCTTTATTATAACCTGGAATTCAATCGGGAAAAGCTTGCCGAGAGCACCCACTACGAATCTTATATCAACCAGGTAATATTTTATTCCAAAAACTTCAAGTGGATCTTACTGGCAAGCATATTATCTATCCTGGCCGTTTTCACAATTTTCCTGAATACATTAAATGCCAACCGCGCGAATAAGTGGTTTAAGAGACTGCAATTAGTTTCCTCAGCAGCATTCAGTATTGGCCATGGCGGAAATGATGCGCAAAAAGTTATGGGTATTATCACTGCTGCACTGATCGCGCACGGATCCATTACCAGCTTTGATCAGATGCCGGTTTGGGTGCCACTGGCCTGTTATTCTGCCATTGCGCTCGGTACGATGAGTGGCGGCTGGAAGATCATCAAAACAATGGGTACCCGGATAACCAAAGTCACTCCTTTTGAAGGTGTTGCAGCTGAAACAGCCGGCGCCATCACGCTCTTTGTTACGGAAGCGCTTAAGATCCCTGTAAGTACAACACATACCATCACCGGCGCCATCATTGGCGTTGGTGCAACCAAAAGGCTTTCTGCCGTAAGATGGGGCGTTACCATTAACCTGCTATGGGCATGGATACTGACGATTCCGGTCAGTGCATTGATGGCGATGCTGATCTATAAAATTGTCAGTCTTTTCTTCTAAATTTCACCACATGAAATTATTAGTAATCTTTTCTCTCACCATACTATTACTTTCCTGTCAAAATAATCCTGCAAAAGATACTAACGCTACAGGAAACCTTGAAAGCTCAGCCGTCGTTAAGGATACAAATGATGCAGGTACTTCAGGCCAGGCAACCAGCCAACCCATCTTGCCTCCCGGAAAAGAAGATGCCGAAACATTGGTTGCTAAGTATTATTCCGCCCGTAACCGCGAAATGAAATATCCTTTTTATAAGGGTTTAGGCTTGGAGATTATTGAAGTCAAAAGTATAACTGGTACAGACAGTTTTCGGATTGAAGCTAAGGTAACCGGCAGGAAATGGCTAAACCCAAATAAGGATACCCTCACACTCCCATTTGAGGAAAAAAGAACCATCAGAACGCTCAGAAATAAAGATGGCTGGCAGGCAGACTCCATTGGTTTAAAATAATTCCCCACTCCGCCAGGTGTTTAATTTCCCCTTTTCAGCTAACTTTTTTTCACTACCCTTTGTAAACCAGTCAATAAAAAATACATCTTTGCGTTTATCTCTGAAATGAAATATACCCGTCCATGAAAGGAATCATATTAGCCGGAGGATCCGGAACAAGACTTTACCCGATAACATACGCCATAAGCAAACAAATCATGCCGGTTTATGATAAACCCATGATTTACTACCCATTATCGACACTGATGCTGGCTGGCATCCAGGATATCCTGATCATTTCCACCCCCCATGACCTGCCACAATTTAAAAAGCTTTTTGGTGATGGCGCACACCTGGGATTAAGGATCAGTTACGAAGAACAGGCAGTGCCTAACGGACTGGCGCAGGCTTTTGTCATTGGTGAAAAATTCATTGGTGATGATGCTGTGGCACTTGTATTGGGAGATAATATTTTTTATGGTACCGGGCTGGGCCTGATGCTGGAAAAAAACAATAAACCCGAAGGTGGCATTGTTTACGCTTACCAGGTAAGTGATCCTGAGCGTTATGGCGTTGTTGAATTTGATCAGCAGATGACGGCTATCTCCATTGAAGAAAAACCGGAAAAACCCAAAAGCCGTTTTGCAGTACCGGGTCTTTACTTTTACGATAATGAAGTGGTTGAAATTGCTAAAAATTTAAAACCTTCGCCCAGGGGTGAATATGAAATAACGGATGTAAATAAAGAATACCTGAAAAGGGGAAAACTTAAAGTTTCCATTCTTGAAAGGGGCACCGCATGGCTTGATACAGGTACATTCGACTCTCTCATGCAGGCTTCCTTATTTATCCAGGTAATAGAGCAAAGGCAGGGCATCAAAGTTGCCTGTATTGAAGAAATAGCCTGGCGGAAAGGCTTTATCAGTAAGGAACAGCTTTTAAAACTGGCTGAGCCCCTGAAAAAAAGTGGTTATGGAGTATATCTTGCAGACTTAGTATCTTGAGCATGATTTTTAGCTTGCACAATCCCTTTATAACAGACCTGTAGAAAAAATGCTTATATGAAAAAGATCCTTGTTACCGGTGGCAGCGGATATATTGGTTCTCACACTTTGCTTGACCTCCTTGAAAATGGTTTTGAAGTTATTTCCGTTGATAATAATTCTCGTTCCAACAATAAATTGCTGGAAGGCGTAGAAAAAATTACAGGAAAAAAAATCAAGAATTACAAAGTTGACCTTTGTGATTTTGATGATACCCACGCCATTTTTGCTGAAAATGATGATATAGCAGGAGTGATACACTTTGCTGCCTATAAAGCAGTCGGTGAGTCTGTGGAAAAACCCCTGATGTATTATCATAATAACCTTACATCGCTGATCAACCTGCTCAGGTGTATTGAAGAATATAAAATCCCCTATTTTGTTTTTTCTTCATCCTGCACTGTATATGGCAACCCGGACACGATACCGGTTACAGAAAACACCCCACAGAAGCCCGCGGAATCTCCATATGGTTCAACCAAGCAAATGGGAGAACTGATCATCCAGGAATTTGCCCGAAAGAGCCCGACGCAATGCATACTGTTGCGCTATTTTAATCCGGCAGGAGCACACCCATCGGCATTATTAGGAGAATTACCTATAGACAAACCTCAGAACCTCACTCCCGTTATTACACAGACAGCCATAGGCAAGATCCCTCAGTTAACGGTTTTTGGAAATGACTATCCAACAAGGGATGGTTCATGCCTGCGTGACTTTATTCATGTTTGCGACCTTGCTCATGCCCACACGCTTGCACTGCAGTTCCTGCTGGACAAAAAAAATAAAACATCCTGCGAGATTTTCAACCTCGGAACCGGAGATGGTATCACTGTTCTGGAAGCTATACAGGCATTTGAAAAAGTGAATAATGTTAAGTTGAATTATACCATTGGGCCAAGGCGGAATGGTGATGTGATAGCTATCTATGCAAATAAGGATAAAGCAGAACTAGAACTGGGATGGAAGCCAACGTTCAGCCTGAACGACATCATGGAAACTGCCTGGAAATGGGAGCAAAAACTCCAATCTGACGAACAAATGTTCACCCGCCAGAATTTTAAACTAAACTGATCCCCGGTTAAAGTAATTCTCTGTTGAAAAATAAGTCAATCCCCTCACCCAAAACCGGGAAGATTGGCTTTACTTTGCGGCATTCAAAAAACACACATGCTCAAAGAAATACAGGTTACCGGACAGAAAGATACCCGGAGCGGATTTGGTGATGGAATTCATGCATTAGGCAAGACACATCCCAATGTGGTGGCCCTTACTGCCGATTTAGCCGGCTCCCTGAAACTAAACGCCTTTATTAAAGATTTTCCCGAAAGATTTATCCAGTGCGGTATCGCAGAGGCTAATATGATTGGCATCGCTGCCGGTCTCGCTATTGGTGGAAAAATTCCCTATACAACCACTTTTGCCAACTTTTCCACAGGCAGGGTTTATGACCAGATAAGGCAATCCGTTGCTTATTCAGGTAAAAATGTAAAAATCTGTGCATCCCATGCCGGTCTTACCCTGGGTGAAGACGGAGCCACACACCAGATACTGGAAGATATCGGCCTGATGAAAATGCTGCCTGGAATGACCGTCATAGTTCCCTGTGATTATAACCAGACAAAAGCAGCTACCATGGCCATTGCAGATTATGAAGGGCCGGTATACCTTCGTTTTGGCAGACCGGTATGGCCGATCTTCTCACCGGCAGACGAACCTTTTGTTATTGGAAAAGCGCAATATTTTTCAACCGGAACAGACGTAAGTATCATTGCCTGCGGACACCTGGTATGGAAAGCCATTGAAGCAGGCCGGATACTGGAAGAACAGGGGCTTTCAGTTGAAGTGATCAATATGCATACCATCAAACCGCTGGATGAAGCAGCCGTTATTGAATCCATCAGAAAAACTGGTTGCGTAGTAACAGCCGAAGAACATAATGTAATTGGCGGACTGGGCGACAGCATTGCAAGGATTGCCGGGACCCATTATCCTGTGCCCATTGAAATGATCGGTACTCAGGATACTTTTGGCGAAAGCGGAAAACCCACCGATCTCCTGAAAAAATACGGACTGGATACGGATAACATTGTTACAGCAGCTTTAAAAGTTATCGAAAGAAAAAAAAAGTAGGCCTACCTCATTTATAGATTAAACTTTAACAGAGAAAACCAGTCATACGGCTGGTTTTCTCTATTTTTATGCAACCCCAAATTTTCAAAATGGCAGTAAATGCAGATGACCAGGAGTTGCTCAGGCTTTTTCAATCTCCTGAAAACAAGGAAAAAGCCTTTACCGCTATAATTAAAAAATACCAGGAAAAATTATACTGGCATATCCGCAGAATGGTTGTGGGCCATGAAGATGCCAATGATGTATTACAGAATATGTTTATAAAGGTTTGGAATGGATTAAGCAATTTCCGTGAAGATGCCCAACTGTACACATGGCTCTATCGGATAGCCACGAACGAAAGCCTTAGCTTCCTCGAACAGCAGAAAAAAAGGGCCTCTGTTTCTTTTGATGAAGTTGCCATGGGGCTGAGTAATAAACTGGTTGCTGAAAAAGGCTTTGACGCACAAAAACTGGAATGGAAATTACAAATGGCCATCCAGCAATTACCTGAAAAACAACGGATCGTATTTAACCTAAGATATTATGATGAAATGCCATATGAAGAAATGAGCCAGGTACTTGAAACCTCAAGTGGTGCATTGAAAGCCAGTTATCACCATGCTGTTAAAAAAATAGAAGATTTTATCCTAAACCATTAAACCCGGGGACACTAAGAAGGTCATAATACTGTGATGAAAAGAAATCCTGAAATAGGAAAAGAATTGGAAAGCATTAGTCCAGCCGTAGCTAACCTTAGCTTCAGGATGCCCTTCTACGTGCCGGAAGGGTATTTTGAAAGCTTACCCCATCAAATTCTTGAATTCATTAAAAACGACAATATTAAAGGTGCTGAATCAACAGAAAATGTCATTTTTAATTCAAATCCTGCAATTTTAAGCCCTTTTTCTGTTCCCGAAGGCTATTTCGATGGATTATCTGCCAATATTCTATCTAAAATAAAAGAAAAAGAGGATGATTCCGTTACCACTGAATTACGAAAAATATCCCCCATACTGGCTGGATTTGATCGAAAAACTCCATTCATTGTTCCGGAAAAATATTTTGAAAATCTGGATATCAGCTCCGCGATTGTTCCTGCACCAAAAGAAACAGGGCGGGTTGTTACCATGAACTTCGGGAAAAGATGGATAAATTATGCAGCAGCGGCTGTAATCACAGCGGTTTTAGCCGGTACAGTTTATTTCTTTATACAGGTTTCAGGCAATAACGATCCGGTTACTTCTAACCCTATGGCTCAAAATGAGACACCGGTTAAAGACAGTCTGGAAGTCAGCCCTGAAGCTTTGTCAAGTTTCCTTTCACAAACGGAAGGGATGGTTGCTGATGAAATGCTTGAAATGGAAACTATCACCGGCCAAAAGGATTTAGCGATCCTGGGCATTACAGAAAACACTATACAGGATATCTTAAATGACCTGCCCGATCAGGCCATTCAGGAATATATGGCAGAATACCCTGAAGTACAACTTAATACAAATTCAAATTAGTAAGCATAAACTTTTATCAATTTAATCCTCTCGCAAAAAAACAGATGATGAAAACTCTTTACATATTATTTACCTTTCTTCTCGTTCTTCCGATTTCTGCCTTCACCCAATCAGAAGAAGGTGAAAATATAAATGATCGAAAAAAAATACAGGCTATGGAAGTGGCCTATATCACAAAAGAACTAAATTTATCTCCTGAAGAAGCTGAAAAATTCTGGCCGGTGTTCAATAAATACCGTGAAGATGTTAAAGGTGTTCTGACCAATAAAACAATCAGCGACCAGCTGGAGAAACAGCAAAAAGTACTTGACCTGAGGAAAAAGTACCGTACTGAATTCACCAGGATTCTGGCGCAGGACAGGGCAAATAAAGTGTTTACTTCAGAAGATCAGTTCAGGCAGATGGTCAGGAGGGAGTTCCAGAAAAGGCAAATGGAAAGAAGGCAAATAAATCCTGGAAAAAGAGGCGGCTGATTAAAATAAAATATGTACTTTTAACTTGGTGTTTTTCATAGGTTAGCAACGGCTGGCTCTGTCTAGGGCTAGCCTTTTTTTATTTTTAACCCCTTTGTAATATTCCCTGTTAATCGAAGTCTTTTTAAGCATTTAAACAGTCAACATACTTCTTCTTTCAGCTATAAAATATTAAGCCTGGCACCACAAAAATCAACTTAATTAAACCTGGTTAAAAAAGACTAACGACAACTAATAGATGTAATTATGGCAATTGATGTTTCACAATTGAAACTATTAATCCTCAATTAATTTCTAAGAAAATTCCGGCTTCAGCTGTAAGTAATTATTAACGTGTTGAGCTATTGAACAATTCAGTAAATTAAGTTTACCATTGACTGAAAAAGAAAAACGTAGCCAGCCATTAGAAGTTAACGAAATCAGATCCTTCCCCCTATCGTCTGGAGTGAATGAAATTCTTCTCTTACTCGGATTCAGGATGACAAATCTTTTTTGTCATGCTAACAATTCCACCTGTCATGCCGAGGAACGAGGCATCTTATTGTGATACCTGAAGATCCCTCCTTCATCGGGATGACAAACATAGGATGACAGGTTAGAGGGTGACCAGTCATTGGGCATTGCAACTGTTTGTCGACTTTCTTTTGTTATCGCAAGTAGATATTTCCCGTTTCAGTTACAAGTTCTTTGAAGATGACACATTCATTAGTACGTAAAGGTTTTAAATAATGTCGCCCCGCTGGGGCTCTATTGAATAAATAAATGTTTTCTACAAGAATGCCGCTCCTCTGGAGCTGAAAGGCAGAAAAGCATTTTTGTATTCAAGCCCCAGCGGGGCGATATTCATGTAGATATGCACGTATTTTGTATTAGAGCCCCAGCGGGGCGATATTCATGTAGATATGCGCGTATTTTGTATTAGAGCCCCAGCGGGGCGATATTCATGTAGATATGCACGTATTTTGTATTAGAGCCCCAGCGGGGCGATATTCTTATAGTAGATTTCAATCAGTTTTTTTCTATTTGATATTCAATTAGTAAGCAGAGTGTCATTGGCACGTATGAGGCATCTTATCAATGCGCATAAGGGACATCTCTCCTGCGTTGGCATGACAAAAAGAGCTTATTGTCATTTTGAACAAAGCCTTCCCAAAAAGTATTGCGTACTCAATGTACAAGTGTGAAGGATCTCATGTAAAAAAGCGAAATTGTAAATATTCCTTTAGTAGCACAACACGTTAATTATTAACCTTTTGTGTAATTAAATTTTATTCGAAATCAGATCAAAGTTGAAAAAAATAACATCCTGGGTACACCCTGCTAATGATATTTTTAGCCCACAGAGGACCATGGAAAAAAACGGAGGGCCAGAGTATAAACTGTATTCTCTGTAGCCCTCCGTTGACTCCGCGGCTCTCTCTGGCCTTGTATTTTTTTATTCTATTCTCGCGCTTTCAATTAAAATACCCAATCCATATGTCCTCCGTATCTTTCCCTAAAGTAAATACAACCCAGTCTGGATAAAACAGGTTCTGGTATGATAAGCAAGAATAACACAGGAGAGGGTATATAATGTTAATTACTAACCTAATTGCTTAAACGTTTTTATGGAGTTTGCGCCTGTAGAAGAGGACTCTTAACATCATGATAGAACAGAAAGATCCAACCCTCTTTTTGACCCTGCTCCCACCATTGTTGCCGAAGTTCCATTGCCTTCCGGCCATCAAAATCATATTTGGCCATAAAGCGGTTATTCATCTGATGAAGCTGGGGCGCCTCATCCCCGCCAAAGAAAATCGTTTCTCCATCTTCCCGTATCCAAAAAACCTGGTGAAATGGACTGTGCCCGCCGCTTGGAGCATACTCTATATATTCATCGATCTTTCCTGCCCCATCAAGCAGTACCAGCCGATCAGTATGTTTTAAAACTTCCAGTTCATGCGGTACAAAGGAAGGTGTGCCGGTTTCAAATGCAAATGCCAGTTCCGCTTTCTGAACATAATACTGGGCATTGGGAAAACTCAGGTAATGCTGTTTCAACATCGGTTGTTCGATACCGATACCTCCCGCATGATCCTTATGCAAATGTGTAAGCAGCACTTTTGTAATATCCAAAGGATTGATTCCGGCATTCATCAGGTTATGATGAATTTGAAGGCTGCCATCCCGTTCAGAATAACCCAGTCCTGTATCCAGTAACAATACATCCCGGCTGGTGACCACAACAAAAGGCTGTATTTCCACAAGCAAACTTCCCCTCGCCCTGTCCCTCAGATCATCATCGGACGAATCAAAAGGAACAAACTTCTTGCTTTGATCAATGGTAAAACTGCCTTCGGAAAGTGGAATGATCTTCATGCTGCGAAATTGCTTGAAAACCCCGAACTGACCAAGGATTGTTCAATCAGCACTAAAGATGAGGGAACACTGAATATACAGCCTTTTGACTGCCTATTGCCGACTGGAGACTGGCTACTGGTTCCCAACTACCTCAAAACCATCTGCCTGTCGGCATCAAGCCTGATAAGAATGAAAAGTAAAACGGTAAACGTAATAAGCGCCGTTCCCCCATAACTCATAAATGGAAGCGGGATACCGATAACGGGAATAAGCCCAACGGTCATACCAATATTGATAAGTATATGAAAGAAAAGAACGGAAGCCACCCCATATGCATAGCATCGGCTGAAAGTACTTCGTTGCCTTTCGGCAATAAAAATGATCCGGAAGATCATAAAAAGATATAAAAGCAATAATATGCTGCTTCCCAAAAAGCCAAATCCTTCCCCTACTGTACAAAAGATAAAATCTGTTCTTTGCTCCGGTACAAAATCATAACGCGTTTGTGTTCCTTTCAGGAGGCCTTTACCCATAAATCCACCGGAGCCAATGGCGATCTTGCTTTGCTTAACGTTATAGGAACTGGCTTTCTTCTTATCCTCTACTTTACGGATATCTTCGGGGCTCATTGTTGCCGGATCAACCGGGAAATCACGGCCAACAGTAGCGTATATGCGTTGAACCTGGTAAGGCTTAAGTACGTCATTAAAAAAGAACGGCACTGCGAATCGCTGTATGCCCACGCAGATAACCCAGATGGTAACGATAAAAAACAGGACCTCCCTGTTTCGCTTTATGGTTCTGCGCATGAAATATACAGAGAGTGCTGCTATAACCGTAAGGATAATGGCGAGTGTATTGGGCTCAAGGAGCAAAGTAGCTATCACCAGAACGGCGAGCGAAAAGCCGATGATCAAAACGGCGGAAGGCAAACCTTCGCGGTACATCACCAGGAAAAAGGAAAAATATACCAGCGCCAGTCCTGTTTCACTCTGCATTATAGTGATCACAGCAGGTGCCAGAACGATGGCCGCTGCAACAAGCTGAGATTTCAGTTTACTGAAATCGGTATCGATCCGCGAAAGGTATTTGGCGAGTGCAAGGTTTACAAAGATCTTACACAATTCAGCAGGCTGTAACTGGAAACTGGCAAAACGTATGATGGACTTCGTTCCCTTCACTTCTGTATGAAAAGGAAACACAAGCAGGAGTAAAATAAGTCCCAGAAAATAAAACAGGTTGGCTGTTGCCGTAAAGAATTTACTATCGGTTAGCAGTACAAACGTACCCAGCACAATACTGATAACAAAAAAAAGTGATTGTTTTCCGTAATCGGTTTTCATTGACAGAAAACCCTGCATTACATTTTCATTGCGATATGTTGCCGCAAAAATGCTCATGATCCCGATGCCCACCAGGATCACATAGAGCCAGACCAGTATCCAGTCTACGCCCTTTGATATTTCAGGATTCTGTTCCCTCATCTTTTCTTAAAATGGCTACAGCCTTTAATGTATCACTTTTTTTGTCTGCCGGCTTAGGAGTATCCTGTTTAGGCATTGGATTATTTTTAATTACCGGTATCGTTTTGTCCTTACGTATGTTAACGTCGATCTCCGGCCTTTCGGGGGCTGCAGGAATGGCATTATGCAGTGCTGAGCTGTCGCCCATCTCGAGTGCAAGCCTCAGCCGACGAATGGAATCCAGCCGCATACGCTTTTGTTTCACTACCGGAAGTATTATTTCCTGTGCTGCGATCCGCTCCACCTCTTTCAGTTTTTCTGTTCGTAAAGTATCATTCAGGTATTTTTCCATCATCAGGGATGCAATCGGACCAGCCCATGTTGCACCAAAACCTGCGTTTTCCACAATAACGGCTATGGCAATTTTAGGATTTTCACGGGGCGCAAAACACACGAACCAGGAATGGTCCTTAAGTTTTTCCCGCTTCCCGTTGATAATGCCATAGTTTTCTGAGGTACCAGTCTTTGCGGCAACGGCAATGCCTTCCAGCCGGGCAATGCGTGCCGTACCATGATCTACCACATCCTGCATCCCAAGTTGTACTTCTTCATATACTTCTGATGGAATTTTAGTTACCTCATGTTTTATTCTGTAAGGATTCAAAATCGTATCCCCTTCACCCTTACCATCAATACTTTCTACAAAATGCGGCGTATAATAGTATCCTTTATTAGCAATGATGCACATGAGGTTTGCCATTTGTAAAGGCGTTGCAGTCATCTCACCCTGTCCGATTCCGAGAAAGACATTGGTGCATGAGTTCCATGAACCATTATACATTCGGTTATACAATGCCGTATCCGCAATGAGGCCTTTATCTTCACTGGGAAGGTCAACACCCAGCCTCACACCCAACCCGAAGTTATTGGCATATTCTTTCCAATGTATATATCCATCTTTTACATCCTTATAAGCAGGATTATCAACTGCCAGGCGATAAATATGGCTGAAGTAAGAATTACATGAATTGGCCATTGCCAGTCGCAGATTGGCCGCGTGACCTCCGCCGGCATGGGTACATTTTATGGGCCTTCTGCAGCCATAATATGCACCTCCGCATGGATATCCGTATGACGATGTTATAACACCCTCATCCAAGGCGATCAATGCGCCCATTGGTTTTACAGTTGATCCCGGCGGATACTGCCCCTTAATGGCGCGATTGAATAAGGGCCGTGCAGTATCACTCAGCAACCAGGAAAAGTTTCTTCTTCGCTGCGATCCGGTCAGCAGGTTGGGATCATAGGTAGGGCCGCTGGCCATGGCAATGATTCCCCCCGTTTTAGGCTCAATCGCTACAACAGCTCCGAGTTTGTTGCTCATAAACCTTTCCGCCATAGCCTGAATATCCATATCAATATAGGTTCTCAGATTACGTCCGGCCACAGCCGAAGTATCATACTGGCCGTTTTCAAATGATCCTACTATCCTGTTCTTATTATCCTTTATCTGGTATTTGACGCCACGGGTTCCCATCAATACAGGTTCATAAAAACGCTCCATGCCATTTAAACCCATATAATCACCAAGCTGGTAAAAGTAGTTCGTGCGCTTGAGAATATTGGAGTCCACTTCGCCTATATATCCCAGTAAGTGCGCAGCTGCTTTGAAGGGATAGGATCTGATTGGCCTGTCCTGCAGGTAAAACCCGGGTTCAAAACGAAATATATTCTCCTGCAGTTTCACAAATTTTTCCATCGACAGGGATGCTTCAAAAACGGAAGGCCGGTACCTGCCGTTTTTAATGATCGAAGCAACGAGTCGCTGCTTGAATTCAGCGGTATCAATACCCATGATCTGGCAAAGTCCAAAAGTATCTATCCCTTTTAACTGTGTCGGGAGTATCATCAGGTCATGTGTAAGGGTGTTTTCCAGGATGGCTTTCCCTTTTCTGTCAAAGATGATGCCCCTGTCAGGATAAATTATCTTTCTGTCAACCGCATTATCCATCGCCTGTATCTGGTACTGGGGCGAAAGGATCTGTAAAACAAATAACCTGGCTATCAGTATGACAAAGGTTGTCAGAATGATGAGCCGGATAACTGTCTGACGGGATTGATTGAAAACGGACATGATTTTTTATGGAATCTGTTTACAGTATCTTAAATCGAACGCTAAATTACGCAACGTTAGTACGGTATCTTGATTTCCGGTTAAATAACATTTCAGTGATGGTGATCAGCAAGAGGCTTATTCCCGTAGTTGCAAATACCTTTCCCAGGAAATACCAGAAATTGCCAAACTGCATCCATTCCAGGAAAACAAGGTAACCATGATGTAAGAATGTAAATACCAGCACATATACGGCATAAGGCATCCAGCCCATGCTGGTGACAGAGGGTTCTGAATAACTTATTTCCATCTTTTCTTTCGGCAGCATCAGTCCAATAAGAAATGGCCTGAGATAAGCCACCAGCGTGCACGCGGCAGCATGCAGGCCTGGAGTTTTGGTGAAAAAGTCCAGCGTGAGGCCAAAAAGAAAGCCCAGCAAAGTAAGTCCCAAACGGGGGGTCCTGAACGGAAGCCACAGCAGAAAAAGAAAATACAAATAGGGTGTAATGAACCTGTGCAGCGGTGGTATCCTGTTAAGAATGAATACCTGTATGCCAATGAACAGGGCGAAACGGATGATATTTTTCAGTAAATCGCTCATTGATCTTTCTTGATGGCTTTTTCCAGTTCCTCCATTTCAGCTTTCTGCAGATTCTTTACGATAAAAGCATGCTGAACGGAATAAAAGTTTGTAGCAGTTCTAACTTTAAGATTATAAGTGCTGGTTACCTGGTCATCGGCTACAGTTTCCACCACACCTATGATATGGCCCGGCGGGTACTTATCAGAGTACTGACTTGTAACCACCGTATCCCCCTTATTAACCGGAACTGTTTTAGCTACTTTAGACAGAGTTACAAAACGGGGGTCATTGCCGTCCCAGGTAACTTCGCCGAAACCGCTTCCTTTTTTAAGTACGGCAACGATCTTACTTTGACGGTGAAGCATACTCATCACTACACTCATATTGGCAGATACATTGATAATGGTACCAATTACCCCATCAGGCCCCACAACAGCCATATTTGGTGCGGCTCCCTGGTTACTGCCTCGGTGAAGCATCAGGTAATTCTGCTGTGAATGAACAGAATTACTGATTACTTTAGCGGGCAGGTAAAGATACTTGCGGTATTGTTCGAGTGAATCAATTTTGAACGTATCTGCTACTATGGAATATCCTGAATCCGGCCACGCATAATCGGTTTTAAGTTGATTTAACAGGGCAGCATTTTGTTCCCTGAGCTGATCATTTTCTTTTTTCAGGGTAAAATAGGTCTCTACATTATTAAAACGCATATTTACCCGGCCGGAAAACTCATTGGAAAAAGAGGAGAAAACCGCTTCATGAAATTTATTGAAACGGAATAACATCATCAGGGAAGCCACCTGAAGTGCCAGGAAAAAAATCAGGTTGAAATATCGGCGGATGAAGAGAAAGACGTTACGCATCGACCCTCCTGCCTCTGGTTACAGAGGTGTTTTTATGAAGCTGCAAATTATGGTGATTTTCCTTTTCCCCAAACAGGGAAAAGGTTTTAATTATCGCATTACAAAAGGATACCGCTGGTAGTTCTGTAGAGCAATACCAGTTCCCCTGACAACACTTTTCAACGGATCATCGGCAATATGCACAGGTAATTTGATTTTCTGGCTTAACCTTTTGTCGAGCCCTTTCAATAAAGCACCGCCTCCGGTAAGATACAGGCCCCTGCGGTAAATATCAGATGCCAGTTCAGGCGGTGTGGTTTCCAACGCTTTGAGTATGGCTTCTTCAATTTTGAAGATCGACTTATCCAAAGCTTCTGCAATTTCCTGGTAACTCACCATTATTTGCTTTGGGATTCCTGTAACCAGGTCACGTCCATTAACAGGCATGTCGTCCGGTGGGATTTCCAGGTCCTTAGTGGCAGCACCTATCTGAATTTTGATCTGTTCAGCTGTCCTTTCACCAATAAGAAGGCTATGATAACGACGCAGGGCCTCCATGATATCCGCCGTAAATTCATCTCCGGCGATACGTATGGACTGGTCGCAAACGATACCTGCGAGTGCAATAACGGTAATACCGGTGGTTCCACCGCCAATGTCGATGATCATGTTTCCTACGGGTTCCTCCACGTCAATACCAATGCCCAGCGCGGCTGCCATAGGTTCATGGAGAAGGTATACTTCTTTGGCACCGGCTTGTTCAGCGCTGTCACGAACCGCCCTTTTCTCTACTTCCGTGATACTGGAAGGGATACAGATCATCATGCGCCAGCTTGGCGGAAACAAAGGCTTCTTGGGATAGATCATTTTGATCATCTCCCGGATCATAAGCTCCGCTGCATTGAAGTCTGCAATTACACCATCTTTAAGCGGCCTGACCGTACGGATGCTTTCATGGGTTTTTTCATGCATCATGAGGGCCTTCTTGCCCACGGCCAGTACAGTTTTAGGGTTGTTGCGGTCCAGTGCAACTATAGATGGTTCGTTAACTACAATCTCGTCGTTATGAATGATAAGGGTGTTAGCGGTTCCTAAGTCTATGGCAATATTTTGGGTAAACCAGTTAAAAAGTCCCATTTTTTTCTTCGATATTGGTTTTAGCGAGTAATGGCTGCAAAATTGAAGGAAATAATCCGAATAAACAACGGCAAATTGTTGACATTATTGACTTTAGGAAGAATTTAATTTAATTCGTAGCCAGTCGACAGTTGACAGTAGGCAATAACAGCCCTCAATGACAAGGATATTACATTAATTTCAACTGACTCCCCGAAACAAGATGTATTATAGTATGCAAAAACACGGACTTATACCCCTCTTCAAAATCATTGTTTAGTTCTATTACTGTCTTTGGCTGGTGACTGCCGACTGGTGACTGCCGACTGCCTTTTAGCTATTGGTTATTAAACTCGTAGCCGATGTCGCGCCGGTAATACATGCCATCAAACTCAATGAATTCAATGATTTTGAGGGACCGCTTAACTGCTTCCGGAATACCTGTGCCATATGCTGTTACGGCAAGTACCCTGCCCCCATTTGTAACAACCTCGGAACCTTTTTCCATTGTTCCCGCGTGAAATACCATCACGTCATCTTCATTCAGGATGTCGAGGCCGTTGATCTCAAATCCTGTTTCATAATTACCGGGATATCCCCCGCTCACAAGCATAACGGTGGCGGCTGCCCGATGATCAATGTCAACTTTGATGCTCTTAAGCTTCCCTTCGGCCACTGCCATAAACAGGCTTAGGAGATCGTTCTTTAATCGGGGCAAAACAACTTCTGTTTCCGGATCGCCCAGGCGACAATTATATTCGATCACAAATGGCTCATTATTGACACTGATCAGGCCTATAAACACAAAACCCTTGTATTCCAGTTGCTCTTCCTGTATACCGCGTATGGTTGGTTCTATGATACGCGTCCTTACCTTTTCCATGAAGACATCATCTGCAAAAGGAACCGGGCTGACTGCGCCCATTCCGCCTGTATTGAGCCCCGTATCCCCTTCACCAATCCGCTTGTAATCTTTGGCTTCCGGTAAAATCAGGTAGTCATTACCGTCTGTTAATACAAATACGCTCAGTTCAACCCCGGTCAGAAATTCTTCCACAACTACTTTCTTACTGGCTTCGCCAAATTTTGATTGCTGGAGCATGAGTTCAAATTCGGCCATTGCTTCCACAGGGTTGTGCGCAATGATAACCCCTTTCCCTGCGGCCAGCCCGTCGGCTTTAAGCACAATAGGTGTAGGGTGTGACTGCAGGTAAGCTACCCCTTCTTCATAATTATCCAGGTCAAACTCGCGGTATGCGGCTGTAGGGATATTATGGCGGGTCATAAATTCTTTGGCAAACGCTTTGCTGCCTTCGAGCCTTGCAGCCATTGCAGACGGACCTATCACCGGGATGGAACTAATGGCGGGGTCCGCTTTAAAGAAATCATAGATTCCTTTTACCAATGGCTCTTCCGGACCAACTATCACCATGTCTATATTAGTAACCTGGCAAAACAGCTTGATTGCCGGGAAATCCACCGGGTTGATGTCTACATTAGTACCACAAAGTTCGGTTCCGGCATTTCCCGGGGCTATATACAGGGAACTACAATCAGGGCTCTGACTCAGTTTCCAGGCCAGCGCATGTTCCCTTCCTCCGGAGCCCAATATCAAAATATTCATAAAATAATTTCAGTTTGTGTTTACGATACTGCCAGGCAGAACTGCTCAAAGGTATTTTCCGGTAAAATCTTAACCCTTAAATGCGAATATACCATGCCCCTTTCTCATTCATATATTATTTTATGACAAATGGTAAGAAATGGCGTTGGAAATAAATCCTTATTTTGGCAGGATCAAAGTTTCAACGATTGCTTTCCCAAAACAAACTGTATGAGCCAAACCAATAATGCCAGTCACCCTAAAGGACTTTATGTACTCTTCGCCACGGAAATGTGGGAACGCTTCAACTATTATGGCATGCGTGCGATCCTGGTCCTTTTCATGACCAAAGCTTTGCTTTTTGACAAAGTGTTCGCTTCGAACCTCTACGGCAGCTATACCGGACTGGTTTACCTTACTCCTCTCATCGGCGGATACGTGGCAGACCGTTACTGGGGTAATAAACGATCAATCTTACTGGGCGGTTTGTTGATGGCCATCGGCGAACTGCTTCTTTTTTTCTGTGGATCCTTCTACCAGAGCAATCAATCGCTTTCATCCCTTTTCTTTTTTTCGGGACTGGGTTTTATGATCACGGGAAATGGTTTTTTCAAACCAAACATTTCTTCGATGGTGGGACAATTGTATCCTAAAAACGACCGGCGGATCGATCCGGCCTATACTATCTTTTACATGGGTATAAATGTTGGCGGAGCACTCGGTCCCATCGTCTGCGGCATCCTTGGTGATACAGGCAATCCCGCTGACTTCCGCTGGGCATTCCTTGCGGCAGGCATCGGCATGCTGATCAGCGTAATTGTTCAAAAGATTTACCAGGACCGATACCTTGTAGACCCCAACGGCAAGCAACTTGGCAACATGCCGGCCGATGCTCCAAAACAGTTCTCCAACCCGCTTTATATAACGTTAGGCCTGGCAGCGCTTGCTGCAATCATGATTGGACTGCTCTATATAGACGCCACGGTCTTCAGCTTTCTTACTTACCTGCTTATCGGCAGCCTGGTGTTAATTGCCGCGTTGATCTTTTCTGACAAAACGCTTTCTACCCTTGAAAAGAAAAAGATAGTGGTCATCTTTACGGTCTCCTTCTTTGTGGTATTCTTCTGGAGTGCCTTTGAACAAGCCGGGGCCTCGCTCACTTTTTTCGCGGATGAACAAACCAACCGAAGCCTCGGCTGGACCATTCCAGTCTGGATTTTTTATGCGATACTTGGTTTCCTGCTCTACTATGTATACCGGTTTTTCAATTCAGCTCGCCGAAACCTTAGACCCGATGAAAATGCCCTGCGAAACGGGATATACATCCTGCTAGCGATCCTCACAGCCGCCATCGTGTACGCCTTGGTTAAACTTACCTTGAATGGTGAGTCCAGTATCAACATTCAGGAAGTACCCGCCAGTACGTTCCAGAGCCTCAACTCCATTTATGTGGTGGCCTTTGCGCCTGCTTTTGCCTGGCTCTGGCTAAAACTGGGCAAATACGAACCCAACTCGCCGGCCAAGATGGCGCTTGGTCTCCTGCTGCTCGCTTTGGGATATCTCTGGATCGCTTACGGGGTGCGGGACGTACAGCCCGGTGTAAAAGTCAGCATGATTTGGCTTTTGGTAATGTACATGCTTCATACCTGGGGTGAACTCTGCCTTTCCCCTATCGGACTTTCACTCGTTAACAAATTGGCCCCGCTGAAATTTGCCTCCCTGCTGATGGCCGTGTGGTTCCTGGCAAATGCGGCGGCGAATAAACTCGCGGGCGTGCTCAGTGCACTCTACCCAGACGGAAAGACAACGAATTTCCTGGGTTACAAGATGAATAATATGTATGACTTCTTCATGCTCTTCGTAGGTATGTCTGGGGTGGCTGCATTACTGCTCTTCCTGCTCTCCCGATCCCTTGGAAAGCTAATGACGGAGAAATCCTGACAACCATTTGAAGAACCGCCTCTCCGGTCTTTTTATTATCTTTCCCTGAACAACCAAAACGGCCTGTCATGTCTGAGAAGAAATTTCAACCCTTTATTGCGCCCGAAACCCAGATGAAAGAGTTTACCCTTAAAGCGGTTCTGGTGGGTTCAGCTTTCGGTATCATCTTTGGCGCTTCCACTGTTTACCTGGCACTGAAAGCAGGCCTGACGGTATCTGCCTCTATCCCTATCGCCGTGATGGCCATTGCCCTCAGCAAACTCTTTTTACGTACTACCATACTCGAAAATAACATCATTCAGACTACAGGATCCGCCGGAGAGAGTATTGCAGCGGGTGTGGTATTTACCTTGCCTGGCTTCCTCTTCCTGAGTGAAGAAAGCAGTGCGGAATATTTTAATTACCTGACCATTTTAACTCTCGCCATCTTTGGCGGGATCCTCGGTACACTGATGATGATACCGCTCAGAAGGGCACTCATTGTTAAAGAACACGGTACACTGCCCTATCCGGAAGGAACCGCCTGTGCGTCTGTTTTAAAGGCCGGGGAAAAAGGCGGCGATTTTGCAAAGACAGCTTTCCTGGGGCTTGGCTTTGCAGTTGCCTATGCGTTCATGCAAAAGATCCTGCACCTGATCGCGGAAACGCCTTCGTTCATGACCAAACAAACCAATAAATATTTTCCCTCTGCTAAAGTTAGCGGAGAAATCACCCCGGAGTATCTTGGCGTTGGCTATATCATCGGGCCCAAAATTGCCGGCATCCTGGTTGCGGGCAGTGTACTCACCTGGTTTGTTTTTAATCCATTGCTTGCATCACTTGTCCCCTCAGATGTGATAGCAGCACAATTGATCAAACTTGGTTACCTGAAAGATTTACAAACAGCGGGCGGACCGGGAGCCTGGGATCCTGTAAGCCATACTTTTTCTGATTATTCAGTAGCCATTTACCGTGCGTATGTACGCCAGATAGGCGCTGGAGCGGTTGCTGCAGGCGGGTTTATCACGCTCTTTAAAACCATCCCTACAATTATTTCCTCCTTTAAGGGCAGCGTCGGCTCTTTAAAAGGCGGTGCCGGTGAAGTGTCTAAAACCGTTGACAGAACCGAAAGGGACCTGTCCATTAAAGTAGTTGGCATAGGAAGCGTTGCACTTATACTTTTAATGACCATACTGCCTCAGGTTCCGGGCGATACCATTTTCAGTAAATTATTGCTGGGTATACTCGTGGTTGTCTTCGGTGCATTTTTCGTGACGGTTTCGTCACGCATCGTGGGCCTTATAGGTTCTTCCAATAATCCCATCTCGGGCATGACCATTGCCACGCTGATGGGTACCTGCTTAATATTTATTGCAGTAGGCTGGACCGGTAAAGTGTATGAACCCATGGCATTGGTTGTTGGCGGCATGATCTGTATTGCAGCGGCTAATGCTGGTGCCACTTCCCAGGACCTGAAAACAGGTTACATCGTTGGAGCCACGCCAAAGTACCAGCAAATTGCCTTATTTATAGGCGCAATAGTATCTTCCCTCGCCATAGGGATGACAGTTAAAATTCTGGATACGCCAACAGCAGCCATGGTTGCACAGGGTATTGAACATGCTATAGGAACAGATACATATTCTGCCCCTCAGGCAACGTTAATGGCTACCCTGATAAAGGGCATACTTTCCTTTAACCTCGACTGGCAATTTGTGATTGTGGGTGTAGCCATCGCACTGGTCATGGAGCTTTGCGGGATCAAGGCGCTGAGTTTTGCCATCGGTATCTACCTGCCTTTATCAACCACCTTACCCATCTTCATCGGCGGTGCAATACGTGGGCTGGTAGACAAGCAACTTAAAAAGAAAGCAAAAGCAGATGTGGAAGAAGAAGAGGACCTGCGCAAAGGGAATCTTTTTGCCACAGGACTTGTAGCAGGCGGCGCGATTGCGGGTGTTATAGTTGCCTTCCTGTCTGCCAATGACTCCATCAGCAAATGGCTGGCAGGCATCAGCCTGGAACACAGCCTGGTAAACAGTCTTGGAGAAAACGGGTACTTTATCCTGGGCTCTCTCTTATTTGCATTCATGGCATTTGTGCTTTACCGGGTTGCCATGAGCAAGGAGAAAGCACATATCGAATCCTGAAGCTGAAAGAATTAAATAAAACCCAGGTAATTCGATTTTTTTCCGATAATCCGGGAATCATCTGCATCCAGCCATTTATGCAGAACAGTTGCGTACACATCCCTGAAGTCTACGGTATGCTTCAGATCGCCGTCCTGCAGGTCAGACAAATCAGACAACGCATTGATCAGGCCATTCTGTATCAGGCCGCCACTTATGAAAAACATATTATTTGCGGTACCATGATCGGTACCCCCACTGGCATTTTGTGCAACGCGGCGACCAAATTCAGAAAATGTAAAGAGCAAAACATCCTCAAAACGACCATTGGCTTTCAGGTCACCAGTAAATGATTTAACAGCTTCATTGAGTTCGGTAAACAATCTTTTTTGCTGTGCTTCCTGTGCAAAATGGGTATCGAAACTGCCGAGTGAAACATAATAAACCCTGGTATTGATCTCACTGAAAATCAGGCTGGCAATGGTTTTCAGGTTCTGTCCCAGGGCCGATGCAGGATATGCCTGGCGTGAAGGGTGCAATTTACTTTGCTGAAAAATATAATCCGCAGACGATAAAGTTTCCGCCATGGTTTTATACAGATAATCCACCGGGGCTTCATTACCGCTATACTTATGCGCGGCACTGAGCTCCTTAAAATATTTCTCCTGGCTGCTGCCATAAAGTTTGCGGGGGTCGCGAAAAGCCAGCCCTTTCATTTGCTCTCCTTTCATCGCCAGGCTCAACACATCATCTATTTCCATGGCTCTTGTAGGCATTTCTCCAGGCTTACATTGAGCATCAAGGTAACGGCCAAGCCATCCAGTGTCTATATATTCCCTGCTGTCACTGGCACTTTGCCAGATATCCATACTCCTGAAATGCGAACGGTCCGGGTTAGGATAACCCACACCATTGAGGATGCCCAGGCTCCCTGCATCATGAAGCTCACGGAAAGCTGTAAGTGAAGGATGTAATCCTGCATCATCATTGATGGAAAGAGCAGTTTCTTTTTTTATACCAAGCTTTGGACGCTGGCGATAATATATATCATTGCGTACCGGTATCACTGTATTCAGGCCATCATTTCCACCGGAAAACTGTATGATCACCACCACTTTATTTCCTGCAGGAACAGCTGATGGTTTCTCAAATGCCTTGAGGAAGTTTGGCACCATCATGGATCCTGTGGCCAATGAACCCAGCTGCAAAAATTTTCTTCGCTTGATGTACATATTTATTTTTTTCTTCAACCCTCTTATGGTTAATGCATTTGATATTCAGGCAAACTCATTATCGCGATTGTCACAGACCTGATAAAATCCTCACGGGAATCCTTTTCAGCATATCGCCGGATCAGGTCAAGGTCTATGGTACCTTTTGTGCATAAGACTACAGCAATACTCACAGCGAGTTTTTCTTTCGGCACCTGCTTAAACTGGCTGATGTATAAAGGCCAGTCAATATCTACATTTACCATCCCACGAGCGTTTGCTGATACTTTCTTATTTTTTATTTTTTGTTCCTTATTTTTTAACCCAGTATCTGCCTGTCCCATCATAACATCATCATCGTCCTTAGGCCTGGCATTAAAATTATCATCATCATGCAAAATCCGGGTCAGGCGCAACCGATACATGAGCGAAGAACTGTCTATCCAGTTTTTCCCTCCGGGCCAACCGGCTACATTGGGCGGATAAAACAGGACCTGCCCAAGCAAACGCTGATATAATAATTGCACCTGTTCCTGTTCAAAATACATTGGAAGCATTCTTCTAATACCCACCAGTAATTCTATGGGTGATTTTATTTTTACACCAATATTTTCATCCGCATAAAACCAATCAGCAGTGAATATATCTTCCAGTAATTTTCTGATGTCATATTTATTTTTCAGGAACCGTTGAGACAGCCAACTAACCCTTTTTTCATTTACCTGTTCATTGACAAAAAATCTATAGATCTTTGTTGTAATAAAATGGGCGGTTTGCGGGTTCTCCAGCAATATGTCCAGCACATCATCACCGTTAAAATTTCCGGTCTTTCCAAGGAATGTTTTTTCACCTGCATCGTGAAAATTACGCCTGAAAACAAATTCTCCTGCAAGGTTAAAACCCCAGCCGGTAAAGGCACGTGCAGCCTCTTTGATATCTTTTTCCGTATAGTTACCACGGCCCATTGTAAAGAGTTCCATGACCTCGCGGGCAAAGTTTTCATTTGGGCTTTGCTTCCTGTTCTGTTGATTATTAAGGAATGAAAGCATAGATGCACTCCTGGAAACCCCGCGTAATAGATCACCAAAATTGCCCAATGCATTTTTCCTGATAATGTCCAGTAACTGCTGCTGGTAAAAAATATTTATCTCCCTGCAGGCAAAATGGCCATGCCAGAAGAAAGATAATTTTTCTCTAAGTGCTGTATTTCCATTGACCATCTCATCAAGCCACCGTAAATTTAAATTCTTAAGATCCTCCCGGCTTTGCTTGCGTATCTCCAGTTTTTGTTCCTTCGTCAGTTGCTGCATTTTCCCTTCTTCCTGTATTCCCTTAAAAAGGCCCTGCATTACATTGCCGGCTACATTAATATATTCCGGATCCCTGGAAGATGATTTAAGCATTTGCCTGAAGAGATCATTCCTGTTTATCTTATCGAGCATGGGTATATCTGATACGGCGGGACCAAATCCGGCACGCCAGAGCAAATGAAGATTATGAGATGTCTTTGATTCGGGCATTACAAGAGAATATGTTGTAAATAGACTTCAGCCATAACGAAAGGTTTAAATCGGATTTATACTTACAGGTTAAGGGTAGTAAATAATTTTGTTAACTCTTGCTGAATCAGCATTAATAATACCAATCTCTTTCATACAAACTTGTATTTCACTTATACCGGTGGTTTCCATCCGATTAGTAAAATCACAACTGTTTTCAGTGTGAACAATCCCTGGAATTGTTTTACTACAGGCAATATTAGCATGCTTTTACAGTTTAAGTCATTACATCATTAATTAGCTGCCTATAAGATAATATATACGCTAAATCACAAACCGGATGTTCAGAAAATCTGTCCTGGCGTTAATATTATCCACTTCATTCACAACCTTACTGGCTCAGTATTCCTTTAAACCTTTTGCAGGAGCAGGTTTCGGCATTGAAAACCGGATTGGCTTCAGGGGTATCAACCTGCAGGGCGGAGGTGAAATATATTTAAGCGACCATTTGACAGGAATTGCTGGTGTAGATTTATTTCTGAGCCGGAATGTACCCAAATGGAGCAGTGCAGAAAATGAAGGCGTTTATTTCAGGCAATTGACCCCTTCCCTGAAAATACAGTTTAATACGGGCAGTAACCCGGGAACCGGATTTCTGATCAACGGTGGTCTTGCCTTGCGCTTAGGAAATACCTATCATTTTGAATCCGGAGATTATCACAACGGGAGTTATACCAACCAGCGATATATAACCGAAAAAGTCAGGGGTAATGGATTTATGCTTGGCGTGGGATATGGATTTATGATATCCGAAAAAATGCTTGGGAAAATTGAATTCAATAACCAGGCTTTCCTGATGTTGAATGATCAGTATACATTTTGTTTCAAGATTTGTTTTTAGATACTTCCCAATCCCCAAACAATATGTCTATAATTAACTGATGATACGTCCCCCGAAATATGAATGCAGCACTTCGGGCAACACAATACCCTCCGATGACTGGTTGTTTTCCAGTATGCCTGCCATTATCCTTGGCAGCGCCAGGGAACTGCCATTCAAAGAGTGGGTCAGTTGCATTTTTCCGTCTGCATCTTTAAACCTTATTTTCATCCGGTTTGTCTGGAACGCTTCAAAATTTGAAACAGAACTTACCTCCAGCCATTTCTCCTGTGCAGCGCTGAAAACCTCAAAGTCATAGGTCAGCGCCGAAGCAAAGCTCATATCGCCACCGCATAACCGAAGAATACGGTAAGGCAATCCTAGTGATTGTACAAGCCTCTCTACATGGTTCACCATATCATCAAGTACTTCATAACTTTTATCCGGGTGTACCAACTGTACGAGTTCCACTTTATCAAACTGGTGTACCCGGTTCAAACCGCGTACATCTTTACCAAAACTTCCGGCTTCCCTTCTGAAGCAGGGAGAGTGAGCCGTCATCTTAATGGGAAGGTCTGATTCTTTTACAATTTCATCGCGGTAGATATTGGTCACCGGCACCTCCGCCGTAGGGATCATATAAAAATTATCCGCAGGCATATAATACATCTGCCCTTCTTTATCGGGCAGTTGTCCCGTTCCATATGCGGTGGCTTCATTCACCATATATGGAGGAATATATTCGGTATACCCTGCAGTCGTATTAAAATCAAGGAAATATTGTATCAACGCTCGCTGAAGCCGGGCTCCTTTTCCTTTAAATAAGGGAAACCCACTGCCGGTAATTTTCACACCGGTCTCAAAATCCACAAGGTCATACTTACGGATAAGATCCCAATGCGGAACAGACCCTTGCGGTAAAACAGGCTTTTCGCCACCTTCACGCACCACAACATTATCCTCAGGAGTTCTTCCTGCTGGTACTTGTACAGAAGGCAGGTTAGGAAGACGTACCAGGTTATCCCTGAGTGATGTTTCCAATTGGGAAAGCTCCTGTTCGTTTGCTTCTATCTGGGTTTTCAGGGCCGCGACTTCCAATTTTTTAGACTCCGCTTCTTCTTTCAATCCTTTGGACATACAGGCACCGATCTCTTTAGAAACCTGGTTTCTTTTAGATAATAACTCATCATTGGCTGATTGTATTTTTTTCCGCTGGTCGTCCTGGGCGATAATTGTATCAACCAAACTGATATCCTGAAAATGTTTAATGGCCAGTCGTTCTGCAACATATTCCCTGTTCTGCCGGATAAAATTCACCTGCAACATATCTGAATTTTTTTGCAAAGATAATTGGCAGAAGCATTTTAAAATAAATAATAAGATTGAGTAGCCAGTCGGCAGTCAACAGTCGGCAGTCAACAGCCCTTGAAGCAGTAGCCAGTCAACAGTCAACAGTAGCCAGCCCTTTGGAGCAATGTTAATAGCCTTTGTAATCGAGCATCAATTTTTACATTGTCTCTATAATCACATTTTCCAGTTGCTAAGACTGGTACCGGGGCAAAGGCTGTTGACTGCCGACTGTTGAATGGCGATTGGCGACTCGGCTGTTTCAATTACTTTTGCTCTTATGCAATTAAAAGATGATCTGCAGGCCAGGTGGTGGAAACTGGAAGAAAAACTGATGGCCCGGTTTGGGAAAAAGCCCGACATGGAGGGAATATTGTTCCTGATCGGGGTTCAGGAACATGGCGCCTTAAAAGAAAAATATACCAAAGAACAGAAACAGGACCTCATGCATATTGCTGTTTGTACCCTGCTGTCGGCCAGCGGGTTTTACGAGCTGGAGGGCGTGGATGAAGATGGATGGCCCCATTTCAGACAGATTAAAGAAGTGCCGCCAATGCCCCTTAAAGAACAGGAAGATTTCATCAAAGACCATGTTTTATTATATTTCCAGAATAACCTATTCCTTGATTGAAACATACAATCCTGTCAATGATCAAAAAAGATATAATCCTCCGCTTGCTGGCTCCGTTCCTTCTGTCAACTGTCTTTTGTTTACAAGGCCTGGCACAGCAGCCAACCGTTAAAATTCGCAAAAAGGACCGTAAGAAAGATATTGAAATGAGCACTTCTGAAGGTGTACTCTGGCTGCGGCTTTCTGATTCCACACCGGTACACAGGGATAACTTTCTGAAATTGGTAAAAACCGGCTATTACAATGGCATTTCTTTTCACAGGGTCATTCCACAATTCATGATTCAGGCAGGTGATCCACGGACAAAAGGCGATTCCCTGGTTCTGAAAACAAGGGGAAAGGATTCACTGTATACCCTTCCCGCAGAATTCAGGCCCGGATTATTTCACAAAAGAGGGGCACTTGCCGCTGCAAGGGTGCCGGATGATGAGAATCCGCAAAAAGCCAGCAGCGGAACACAATTTTACATAGTGCAGGGCCGGATTTTCACCGAAACAAGCCTTGATTCAGTTGAAACCTTCCGGCTTAAAGGCCGCAAACTCCCTGCTACACACCGCGAAGTGTATAAAACAATGGGCGGCGCACCCCATCTTGATCAGAATTACACCGTTTTTGGAGAAGTGATTTCGGGCATGGGAACAGTGGACAAAATTGCACAAAAGCCAACTACTGGAAGACCTGGTGGAGATAAACCGTTACAGGAAATCAAAATACTTAACGCCAAGCTTGTCAAAAGAAAAAGAAATTAAGATAACACTCAATATCTTTCTGTTAACATAATTGAATCCAACAGAATTTATTAATCTTGCATGTATAAACAATTAGGCACATGAACTTTCCAGAGAATTTACATTACACCAAAGATCACGAATGGGTAAAAGTTGATGGCGATACTGCTACCATAGGCATTACTGATTTCGCCCAAAGTGAGCTGGGTGATATCGTCTATGTTGACATAGAAACCATTGGCCAAAACCTGGCGGCAGAATCTGTTTTTGGAACTGTTGAAGCTGTCAAGACAGTGAGCGATCTTTTTCTCCCCCTGAGTGGAACAATCCTGGAAAAAAATCCAAAACTGGACAGCCAGCCCGAACTGGTTAACCAGGACCCATATGGTGAAGGCTGGATGATCAAAATGAAAATTGAAGACAAATCGGATCTGGGCCGTTTACTGGATCAGGCCGCCTACCAGAATTTAGTCAGCGCTTAATAAGTACCATGCTGGCAAAGTTAATTCAATCCAGATGGACCGCTATTGCCTGGACATTAACCATTTTCCTGTTAATGATTATGCCCCCCAACCGAATCCCTAACCAGGGCTTGTTTGGCATAAAACACCTGGACAAAGTGGTTCATATGTGCCTGTTTGGCGGTTTTGTATGGTTATGGTTCATGAGCAGGTTAAACAGTGATAAAAATACAGCCGGTACCGGGGTATTAGCGCGCTTATTCCTTATTTCCGCACTCTATGGTATAGTAATGGAATTTGTCCAGCATTTCTTTACAAACCGCGATTTTGATACCTGGGATATTGTTGCAGACATTATTGGTGCGGCACTTGCATGGGCCTGGCTGAGCCTTTACATAAAAAAATAAGCCCCTATGGAAATAGGGGCCGTAACCAAAACTAACTGCTTATGAGAAAAAATTGACTGCTAATGTTGTTATATACCTAAGACGCAAAACAGGTGCCAAGGGTTAATTTAATGGTGTTAATAATATGATAAAGAACCCTTTATTCCCCTCCTCTACTAAACCTGTCATAATCTTCACTTCTTTTCACTTCCCTGCTGTATACTTATAGTACGTATTGGGTGCCCTTTCGTTGTAAGAACTTTCTTAATGAATTGCTAAAGGATACTCAATAGAATGAGATTTTGTTCGTTATATGCGGATTATTAGTGCTGTAAAATCCAATTATTATGAAAAAATCTATTTACCTGCTGGGTATAATCCTGTTACCTTTTTGTGCCATAAGCCAGGTGAAATTTGGTGTACAAGGCGGTTTCGCGCTGTCAAAAACAGACATGGACAATACTTTCAGCGACCTGACTATAAAATATAAATTAGGGCCTCTTGCTGGCGTTATGGTGGGTGTGAACCTGGGAGAAAGCAACTTTAGCCTCATGCAGGAATTGAATCTCGTTTTCAAAGGTGCCAAAATAAAGGGAACCGATAATTCCCAGGGTACGCCTGTACCGGTTGAGGGTAGTCATACAACACGGTATATTGAATTCCCTTTAAATCTGCTGTTTTATATGCCATCCGGTAAGGGACATTTTTTCTTTGGAGCAGGCCCGTATGGGGCACTGGGAATAGGCGGTAATAACAAATTAATGTATTATAGTGGATCGTCTCCTGAGGCAGAAGATGTTTCTGTTAAGTTTGGTTCCGGTACAGATCAGTTAAAGAAGTTTGATTTTGGGGTACATGGACTTTTAGGATATAAACTGGGATACGGGTCCTATGTAAAGGCTTTTTACTCTCATGGCCTGGCAAATCTGACCAATATAGAGGGCTTAAATTACGCCAACCGTTATTTCGGGTTGAGCTTTGGCTACTTTTTTGGATCCGGAAGATAATTATTCATCAAACTTTACCAGTCAGAAAATACATTGCCTGATCTCTGATACTACATTGCTGATTTAAACTTTCCCTTTTACTTGGTTTTACTGAGGCAATCAGCATATATAAATTCAATAAAAAAGCTGCCCCCGTAAAATGGAGGCAGCTTTTTTTGATTTCCCGGATTTCTTATTTCAATAAACCGGATATCATATCCATGATACCGCCACTACCACCAGATTGCTGCTGAGTCCTGGCCGCTCCAGACACAGAAGCTATAATATCCTGAAGGTCTGTGTCGCCATCGCCATCTACATCCCCGCCAACTGAACTAAACCTCGCTGCGAGGTCATTAAAATTTGTACCTCCCGTCTGGCCCCCGGTAAGCGACTGTATCACCGAATTGAAATCAATACTGCTGTCAGCTGGATCATTTACCCGTTGGGTTAAATTTTGCAGCACTTGCGGGATCAGTGAATTACCCACCTGCACAGCAGCAGCCGGATTTATATTGTATTGCTGGGTAATCCTACCTGTGAATGACTGAACAATATTCTGAACCATTGGATTAGATAACAGACCAGCAAGACCGGAACCCTGGTTTTGTTGTGAAGATCCGTTACCTGAAAGAAGACTCATGATCTGCGACAAACCGCCATTGGCAAGCATGCCCTGTAATCCGCTTACAATGGAATTTCCTGCTTCCCCCAATACCTGCTGATTATATTCATTAGGTATGGCAGGATTTTGAATAACCTGTTCCTGACCCTGGCTTACGAGTGTTTTTAAAAGTTGGTCGAGCATATTTAAATTATTTTGAATATTAAAAATAGCAGAAAAAGGCATACCATTTATGGCAGGTCACTTTTGTTTATTAACAGTTCAGGGGGATCAATTTTGCTGAGCCAGCTTTTCCGCGTTTTCCGCAAATTGTAATGCATCGATCAGTTCCTGAATATCACCATTCATTACTTCCTGTAAATTATACAGCGTTAAACCAATCCGGTGATCGGTTACACGGCCCTGCGGAAAATTATAGGTGCGAATTTTAGCGGAACGATCACCGCTGCTGATGAGGCTTTTGCGATGGCGGGAAATTTCATCCTCCTGTTTGCGAACCTGCTCCTCGTATAAACGGGTGCGCAACATTTGCATGGCTTTTTCCCGGTTCCCTAACTGGGTCCTTTCGGTCTGGCAGATGATCACCGTACCTGTAGGGATATGGGTCAGCATAACTTTTGTCTCCACCTTGTTTACGTTTTGACCACCGGCACCACCGCTTCGGGCGGTTTCCATTTTTACATCACTGTCCTTAACTTCAACATCAACTTCTTCTGCCTCAGGCATTACTGCCACTGTTGCAGCACTGGTATGCACCCTGCCACTGGCTTCCGTATCGGGTACCCGCTGAACACGATGTACACCGCTTTCAAATTTCAAAGTGCCATAAACATCATCGCCTATCACTTCTAGTTGTGCTTCTTTATACCCACCGGCTGTCCCTTCATTTTCAGTCAGCAAGGTTGTTTTCCATCCTTTGCGTTCACAATAACGCATATACATCCTCAACAGGTCGCCGGCAAAGAGAGATGCTTCATCGCCACCGGTACCGGCCCTGATCTCAATGATGGCATTTTTTTCATCCTGGGGGTCTTTGGGTATCAGCAGGTTCCTGATTTGCTTTTCCATCTCGGTTTTCTGTTCTTCCAGCGCGGCAGTTTCTTCTTTGGCCAGTTCCCGTAATTCTTCATCATCACCCATCAGTGCTTCCCGGTTAAAAGCAATGTCATCAAGCAATTTTTTATACGCCTCAAATGCCAGTACAATTTTCTCCAGGCTCCGGTATTCTTTACTGATCTGGGTAAATTTCTGGTTATTACCTACGATCTCCGGGTTTGTAAGGGCAACTCCAAGGTCGTCGAACTTTGCTTTGATGGCTTCCAGTTTATCGAGCATATATTCTTTATAACCCGCTCTTTCGGAATCGATGCGGGATGATGTAATTTAGGGGGGCAAAGTTAATTGAAAACAGGCATGATGCAGCGTAAATTCAGAGCTAAGCAGATTTTCACCGGGGAAGCCATGGCTCCTGCTGGTTCCGTACTCATTACCAGCCCTGAAGGAGTGATCATTGATCTCCTGCCGGAAACTGAAGCTGGTGATGATATAGAGGATGCGGGAGAGCTCCTGACACCGGGATTCATCAATGCACATTGCCACCTGGAACTGAGTCATCTTAAAAACCAGGTGCCGCCGGGAAAAGGACTTATAAGTTTCCTGATGGATGTGGTAGGAAAAAGAGATTTTGACCCGGCAGTCATTGCCGATGCCATAGAGAAGGCCGATCAGGAAATGTATGAAGCAGGCATTGTTGCCGTTGGGGATATATCTAATACTACTGATACCATTGAAACAAAAAGAAAGAGCCGGATCGCATGGACCAATTTCATTGAAGTGCTAAGCTTCAGTGATGAAAAAGCCAATGACCGGATTGCTCATTACCAGGGAGTATTACAAGCGTTCAGGCAACTTGAGCATAACACAGCCAGTGAAAATACTTTGTTTCGATCCAGCCTGGTGCCTCATGCACCTTATAGTATCAGTCCGCAGAGTTTCAGGATGATCAATGAGCTTACCAAAAAACAGGTCATTTCCATGCACAACCAGGAGACACCGGGTGAAGACGAGTTATATAAATCCGGCGGCGGTGATTTCCTTCGCTTTTTTGGCTTCTTTGTTGCACCCGTTTCACCCATGCCCATAACCGGCCTTTCCAGTATCAGGTCCGTACTGCCTCATTTTACACAGCAACAAACATTGCTGCTGATCCATAACACGTACATGCCGGAAACAGATATGCTTTTTGCAGATGAATATGCGGAAAAATCAGGCCTTTCTATTTATTACTGTTTTTGTCCCAATGCTAACCTGTATATAGAAAATATGCTGCCCCCGGTAAAACAGTTTATGCAAAATAAACAAAAGCTGGTTATCGGAACAGACAGCTACAGCAGTAACTATCAGTTAAGTATAGCCGAAGAAATACGTACACTGCATTCACATTTTCCGGACATCCCTTTAGCCACCCTGCTCCGGTGGGCCACCCTGAATGGCGCAGAGGCATTAAAGCAGGATGATAGACTGGGCAGTTTCAGTAAAGGGAAACAGCCGGGCATTGTTTCACTCGACAGTGAATTCAGGCCTAAAAGGCTTTTGTAGTTTTAATTGGCATTCTAAATCCTGGAGAAAATCAATTCTATTCCAGTATTTCCTGCAGTACAGGCAATGACTTTAAATGTCCGAAATCTGAAACATGCAGTGCATAATACTGCAGGCATGTCTCCAGGAGCAATCTTCTCCCATCCCGGTTCATGGGGATCTCTTCCAGTTCTTCCGGTTGCTGAACCTTCAGGAACTGGCTAACGGAAAAGCTCAACTGATTTCCAACCCAATGAGGATGAACGGGTGGCTCATCAGTAAATACACCTTCCCTCAGGTCAAGCATGATATGTGTTTCATCATATGTATCCTGCATGCGAAAGCCAAAAAAATGCGACAGGTGCAGCGCAAAGAAGATGGGGAAATTGGCCGCAACCATTGGTGTTGCCTGGTCAAGGCCCTGTAATGCGTCTTCCATGAAATGAAAAAGCTCCGGCTGTGCCTCCGGCTGGTTAAGGCATTTCTGTAAAAGTTCAACCATAAAAAGGGCAACTGCATTTTTACGTATATCAGAAAATATCTGCTGATATAAAACGGCCCAGTGGCATTCCTTAATTCTTTTCAGATTTTGGGTTTCCTGGTGATATACAACCATTTCGAGCAGGGTTGCCGGCTGAAACTGGCTGGCACGCATGCCGCTTTTGCGCGATTCCTTTCGTACGCCGTTTACCATATAACTCTGCAAGCCATAAACTTCCGTAAACATGGTAACAACCAGGCTGGTCTCACCATATTTCACCGATCTCATAACAAGCCCCCTGGTTTTTTGAAGCATACATTAATTCTTTTCGCTGAATTGTCATCATCCCAATACAGCAATTGATATTTGCAGAGATAAAATGGTTCCCTAACCGGATCAGCGTATAAAAAATATTTTGGTCACCACTTTTTCCAGGTTGCGTTCATCTGTTGCAAGCACAATAAAAACGCCACTGTTCACCTTTTCTCCTTTATAATTTTGACCGTTCCAGATTGCCTGTCCGCCCAAAGCACGTGTCTGGAAGACCAGCCTTCCGTCCGGGTCCATGATTTTCACCAATGCATTGGAAGCCAGTCCCCGAATGGCGATGGCACCACCATAACCAGGAGGCACGGGGTTTGGAAAGACCAGCACATTACTATGTGTTTCTGTACCTTCGGTTGCGCTTCCCCGGTATGAACATATGCCATTGAATGTGGAAATAAATACCTCCCCTGTTTCAGGATGTATGGCAATTGAGTTGATCACATTACTCAATAATGGACTGTTGGTTTCTGTAAAACGACTGATCACTTTCTGTCCATCGGCACTGAGCAGCCAGACACCGTTTCTGGTACCCACCCATTTCCGGTTTGCTCCATCCACTGCAATGGCACGAACTTCTTCATCGGCAAAAAGAAACCCGGGAAAATTATCCTGCTGCACAACAGGCAAAACAGCTTCACAGGCATTGCTGTTAAAAATATCCTGCAGGCAATCTATAACCGCAATGCCTTTACCTGTTCCGATCCAGAGAAATCCATCCCGGTCCTTTGCAATGGAATACACATCCGCTGACGGAAGGTTCCCGTTTCCCTTTCCCTGCCTGTAATAACGCCAACGATCATCCGAAATAAGATCCACTGTGCCTCCGTCATCGAAACAAAAGACCCCATTCCCTTTGGGCGATAATATCCATTTATGGTTCAGGTCATCTATGACAATACTACTGACGGCGTTCTCTGTATGAAAAAAAGGAATGGTAAAACGGCTCCAGTTCCCATCAGCTTTTTTGACAACCAGGTTTTGCGGTGCGCCGTAATTAGCAATCCAGAGGTTTCCATATGTATCTGGAGCCAGGCCGCTGACCCTGTAAGATCCGGGATCACCGATGGCCGGCTGCAGCGCAGATTTTTGTTTATAGATATTTAAAGCATTATCTGGTTTTATCTCCAGCAATCCCCCGCCAAATGAACCGGCATAAATATTTCCTGATAAGGGATCGGCCGCAATAGAAATATAATCCAGCAGGCTGTCGATCTGCGGGTTTACATATAAATTTATACCCGTCCAGAAATCATTACCATATCGATATATACCATTGGGATTGAAAGTGTAATTCCAGTTTTCATTAACCGCACCACCAGTTGCCCAAAGTTCATTTTTATAAAAGACCATTTCACCTGCGGCGGTACTGATGGGAGAATTGGGAAATACCCTTTCGGCGGTATTTCGGTCAATACGTAAGAGCCCGTTATTCTGATCTGCGACCCAGTATATTTCCCCGTCTGCACTGGTTTGACGTGGAAGGGAAAGGTCGCCGGGTTGCAGGACCTCCGTAATAATACCGGCAGGATCGATCACCTGGATGCTCCCTTTACCGGAAACAGACTGAGCAACCATAAGTTTTGTACCTCCTGCATCAAGTCCGGTAATGGGCAAACTGTTTGTAAAAAACAGGTTCCAGCTATTTCCCTGCAGACGGAAAAGAGAATCATCTTTTTGGACAACCAATTTGTTGTCAAAAACAACAAGGTCCTGAATACTGCCAGGACTCAATCCATTCCCTGATATGGATTCCCAGTTTCTGAAGTCGGCCAGGTTTGAAGCTCCGGAATTTGCTTTTTTCAATCCCTCTGCTGTGGCCGCATAAAAAGAGCCGTCCAGGGCAACGATATCATTAACCCGGATATCGGCCCCGGTTGAAGATGGCCTGTAAGTATCCTTCACTTCAAATTTGTCTGTATCCAGCACAATGATGCCCAGTCCTGTACACAGGTATAAACTATTACCCTGCCAGAGTAAACCATAGGCGGTACGGTCACCCCCGGTAGCGCTTAGCCAGATATCCGGCAGGTTTATGACCTTGTTTCCATCCAGAAAATCAATATTGCTATTTTCAAAAACCAGTACAACTCTGTCTCCCTGAGCTTCTTTCAGCATCAGCCTGACCTTAACCTCATTCAGTCCATTGATCTTTGTTCTGCGTTCAAAAGAAGCATCAGCCTTGTCGTATGTAAAAAAACCGTAAGGTGTTGCACAGTAAACAATATTACCTCCAATAGCCACCTGGAGTGCATTATTAAACGGAAGATGTTCCCGCCAGGAACCAATTGGCTGTAATTCCTGCGCAACACCTGAAAGTGACAATAAGCAAAATATCAGCCAGCAAGCCAATGGCATCTTCATATGGTAAAATTATGGAAAATACGGCGAGCCAATTGATCTGAAAGCTATCGTTGGCATGCGTAAAAAGCTTTCCTTTGCAGCTATATTTTCAAAAAGGCTATTATGTGGAAAAAAATTGGTGAATGGATTCTACGCTACAGGCTCCCACTTTTAATTATCCTCTTTGCATTGACCGGAGTAATGGGATATTTCGCGTCAAAAGTGAAAATGAGTTATGAATTTGCAAAAGCCATTCCAGTTGATAACCCTAAGCATAAAGAATATCTTGCATTTAAGGAAAAATTTGGCGAAGACGGTAACTTACTGGCCATCGGATTTCAAACAGAAAACCTCTTTACACCTGAGCAATTTAACCGCCTGGCAAAATTCCACGATTCGCTAAAACAAATACCTGGTGTTGATGATGTATTGAGTATCGTATCTGCCATCAACCTGGTAAAAAACGACAGTACAGAAAAACTACAGACTACCTTAATTTTTCCCAAACCGGTCTTATCGCAGTCTGCACTTGACAGTTCAAAGGAAGTTTTTCACAGCCTTCCCTTTTACAGGGGTCTCATGTATAACCCGGATACAAAAGCATACCTGGTAGGTGTTCGTATTGAGAATGACGTACTCAATAAAAAAAGAAGGGACACTGTTGTAGCCGCCATTGAAAAAATGGCAGCAACTTATGGAGAAGAGAGCAAACTGGAAATCATGTATAGCGGTTTGCCGCATATCAGGAATAATTTAATGACCCGTATAGGGGCCGAAATGAAATGGTTCCTGTTTGGCTCCATAGTCTTTTCTGCAGTCATCCTTTTCATTTTTTTCCGGTCCTTCAGTACCACTATACTGTCATTACTGGTTGTGATCATAGGTGTCATCAGCAGCCTGGGAACGATTCATCTTTTTGGATTTCAAATCACCCTGCTCACCGCATTGATCCCGCCACTTATTGTTGTGATAGGTATTCCAAATTGTATCTATTTTCTCAATAAATACCATACAGCCTACATTCACCGCACAAACAAAAAGGAAGCCCTGGTTGAAATGGTCAGCAAGATGGGCATTGTTACCTTGTTTTGTAATATTGCCGCAGCCATAGGATTTGCAGTTTTTGCACTCACAAAAAGTTCCGTCCTTAAAGAGTTTGGTATTGTTTCCGGTATAAATATCATGGCGCTTTTTGTTATTTCGCTGATATTATTACCTGCAGCGCTTAGCTATCTGCCTGTGCCCAAACATAAACATACCCGTTACCTGCAAAACAAATGGCTGGCAGCAACACTCAAACGGATAGAAATCTGGGTATTCGATCATACAAAATTTGTTTACGGATTATCGATTGCCATTGTCATTTTTTCTGTCATCGGTATCACCAGGCTTAGGTCTGAGGGATTCATAGTTGATGACCTTCCCCAGACCGATAAAGTGTATACAGATCTGAAGTTTTTTGAAAAACATTTCAAAGGCATTATGCCCCTTGAAATTTTAATAGATACCCGGCGCAAGAATGGTTTTACCGGAAGTCGGGCCTTGCCCATCTTTGAAAAAATTGATTCTTTCAGCCAATACATCACTTCTAAACCAGAAATGGCGAGGCCATTATCCCTGGCAGAAGGACTAAAATTTGCAAAACAGGGATTTTATGATGGCGACAGCAATAATTACGCTATGCCTAATGCATTCGATGGTGCTTTTGTAGCTGATTACCTCAGGGCAAAAAAAGATACCAACGGAAACGGCAGCGGAGGAGCATTTCAAAAACTTATGTCTGCTTTTATAGACAGTACCCGACAGATCACCCGCATTAGTATTAACATGGCAGATGTTGGCAGCAAGAGGCTTCCGCTAATGCTTGACAGCCTTGAACAGAAAGCTGCTGCTTATTTTGATTCATCTAAATATGATGTCCGTTTAACAGGAACCAGCGTTACATTCCTGGAGGGAAGCAGATATATCATTAATGGACTTAAGGAAAGTATTTTGTGGGCATTCCTGTTGATTTCACTTTGTATGCTTTACCTGTTTAAATCATTCCGCATATTGATCTGCTCACTCATCCCAAATATTATTCCGCTGGTACTTACAGCAGGTGTTATGGGATGGACAGGCATAGCCATAAAACCTTCAACCGTTTTGGTTTTCAGTGTGGCGCTGGGTATAGCGATCGATATTACAATTCGTTTCCTTGTGAATTACAAACAGGAACTGCCTCAACACAAGAATGATGTAAAGCTAACGGTAATGCATACCATCAGACAAACAGGTATCAGTATCATTTATACATCCCTGGTTCTGATTGCCGGATTCATCATTTTCGTATTCAGCGGATTCGGTGGCACACAGGCATTGGGATGGCTCACTTCCCTTACACTCCTTTCTGCAACCATTACAAACCTTGTTTTACTTCCTGTCCTGCTGCTTTCAACGGCCGGTAAACCTAAAAATCAGCAGACTGATTAAAACATTTGTTTGTTAAAAAGTATAACACGGGCGACTGGTGATAAAACGCCGGAGAATCATTCTAATTAAGCAGAATAAACTATTTTTATTCTCTTATCCCAAAAGATGAAAAAGATCGCACTGATCATATTTGTACTGCATTACATGCTGTTGAACCAATTGATAGCTCAGTCCCTTGGAGGGTTTATCCGAGGCCTTGCGGGAGAGCCCATTGTTGCAACCCAATACAGTAAGGTCAAAGAGGGTAGTCCATTTTTATATGAAGACTGGCAAAAAGGGAAAATTATACTTGGCGACGGGCAGGCATATGAAAATGTACCCTTGAAACTAAATCTTCTGGAAGGAACAGTACATTACAAAACCGATGATAACCAGGAGTTTGTTCCTGATGCAGCCGTTAAAGAAGTCATGCTGGTTAATGAAGAAAACCAAAAAAGATTACAATTTATACATAGTTCCTTTATTTGTAAGGAAGAAAAAGTGGGCTGGTACCAGGTTTTGGATAGCGGCCAAGCCTGGTTATTCAGGTTTGATTCAAGGATTTTGTCGGAAGTGAAGCCATATGGATCAGCAGTTATAGAGGAGCATATAACCAATTCTGGTATATTTGTGCTAAAGTATGATAATCAGTGCTATAAGCTAAAAAACACCCAGGAACTCAGGAATAAACTGATTATGTTAAAACCAGAATTGAAGGAAAAGCTGCCAAAAAACGGAAACAGCAAGTCTGAAGATGAGATGAGTTCCTACATTAAAAACTTTAATGCATTGTTTTAAACCTGGAGATCATTGGTCTATAATTTTTACATGTGAACAATTGTAACTATTGACCACGAAAAACATCCATTTGAGGAATTGGTTTGTCGGAAATTTGTCAAAATCCGGAGTTTGACTATTTTTTACAATGTCGAACAACTCTTCAAGAAACCTATAAAATTTCAATGAATCAGAAAAAGCTTTAGTTTTTTTTTAACAAATAAAGCATAATTGAAAAAAATATTTTTTTAAGCCGGGGTTTTACTGATAAAAAATCCTTTTTATTAAATGAACCCAACGTAGGTTGTGCAACAAATTCAATGTTTTTTTTGTCTTATTTCGCCTGATTATTTAACATTTTGATTTTTTTTGCTAATAAACCAAAACTCAGAAACATGAGAAAACTTGTACTGTTTTTTTGCGGTTTGCTACTGCTCATTGGGCAACTAACTGCGCAAACCCGAACTGTTACCGGAAAGGTAACGGATGCTTCCGGGAATCCCGTACCAAATGCTTCTGTAATGATTAAGGGAACCAGAACAGGCACAACAACCAATGTGTCTGGTAACTTTTCCCTGGCTGTTCCAACATCTGCCAACGCACTGGTTATTTCAGGTGTTGGTTTGGCCGCCCAGGAATTGACCCTTACACAGAGTAATTCCTACACAGTGAACATGAAGCAGGAAGAGAGGGGCCTGGAAGAAGTAGTTGTAACCGGTTACCAGGTTCGTCGTAAAAAGGATGAAGCCGGTGCCATTTCCACAGTCTCCGGTAAAACCATTGAAAACCTGCCTAACCCAACTCTGGATAAGGCCCTGCAAGGCCGTGCCTCAGGTGTACTGGTGCAGGCGAATAATGGTATCCCCGGTGGTGCCGTTAACGTTAGGATCCGCGGTACTGGTTCTTTCCTCGCAGGTACTCAGCCCCTGTGGGTTGTGGATGGTGTTCAGTTGAATACCCGCAGTGATGCCAATTTCACCCAGTCAAACCCGCTGGCTTTTTTAAACCCGAACGATATCGAATCAATTGATATCCTTAAAGATGCCGCATCGGCAGCCATATATGGCGCCCAGGCATCAAATGGTGTTGTTATTGTTACCACCAAAAAAGGTAAGGCGGGAAAGACCCGTTTTCAGTTCAACTCTTATTGGGGACAAGCCAATCCTTTAAAGAAACTGGATGTTGCCAATTCCCAGGAGGTTTTTCAACTGAGGGCTGAAGCTGTTGGAAATCAAAACAATCTTTCTGCAGGCAGCCTGGCAGTAAAACGCTCTGTATTAAATGAATTCAGGATTCCGGTTACGAATATCACCAATGATAAAGCTGCAGATTCCGCAATTGCCGCATTGCCTACCTACGACTGGCAGGATGAAGCTTTCAGGACTGCAAGCATCCAGAATTATGAACTGAGCGCTGCAGGTGGTAATGATAAAACCACTTTCCGCGTATCCGGTTCTTATAGTTTCCAGGAAGCCATTGTAACCAAGGCAGACTTTAAAAGGGGAACCCTTAAGTTTGACCTGTCTAATAAGGCAACAGACAGACTGACCATTAATACATCTGTTAACTTAAGTACTTTCAACCAAACAGTGCCTTTTGCAACAAATGGCAGCTTCCTTGGAAGCCCTGCATTCTCTTCTGCACTGATTTATCCGTTCAATGCCATATTTAATCCGGATGGAACCTATGCAGGAGTACCACCTGCTAACCTGGCTGGTATCCTTAATCAAAACGTAATTGCAGTAAACGATTTCAACATTGGTAATAACAGGACAAACCAATTGATTGGTAATATCAGCCTGGATTATAAAATAACCCCATGGTTGACTTATCGTCCTTTCTTTGGCCTGGATTATCGCCTGGTACAAGGTAAGCGTTATACAGACCCCCGTACGCCTGATGGTTTCAACAGGAAAGGTTTAGGCCAGGTGGAGAGCGAATGGAATACTAACTTCCTTACCACACACACTTTAAACTGGTTGTTTAACATTAAGGAAAAACATAAGATTGACGGATTGGTGGGTTATGAGTACAGGTCAGAAGATCAGGAAGGTATTTTCACCTCTGGTGAAGGTTTCCCAACTTTTCAGTTCACTACCCTGAACACTGCAGCAACTCCTCTCTCAAGTTCTGAATTTTATACCGGTTACAGACGCCAGAGTGTTTTTGGAAGTGTGAACTATAATTATGATAGTCGCTTTATCCTGAGTGGTATCCTGCGTTATGACGGTTCTTCCCGCTTTGGTGAAAATTACCGTTACGGATTATTCCCATCCATCAGGGGTGCATGGAATATCGATAACGAAGCTTTCCTTTCAAAAAGCTATTGGATCAATACACTTCGTGTAAGGGCTTCCTATGGTGTAACAGGTAACGACCAGATCGGAAACTTCGATGGTCTTGGACTTTACGGATCCGCAGCTCCTTATAATGGAAGTGCAGGTATCACCTTCAGCCAGCTCTCAAATCCTGAATTAAAATGGGAAAGAAACGGAACACTGAACTTTGGATTAGACTATGGCTTTTTCAAAAACAGGCTTTTCGGTTCTGTGGAAGTATATGATAAACTTACTACCGACCTGCTCCTTTCCCAGCCGGTTCAATTTACAACAGGCTTTGCAGCGATCACCCGTAACGTAGGCCAGATACAAAACAGGGGCCTTGAACTGACCTTCGGGCTCCAGCCTGTCAAATCACGCCTGGCGGATGGATTTAACTGGACCACCACCTTTATATTCACTTATAACAGAAACAAGGTCAAGCAATTGTATGATGGCCTTCAGGAATTACCTGGTGATCCATCAACTCGTGTTGGACGTGAACTGGGCTCCGTTTTCACCCAGCAATATGCCGGTGTAAATGCGGCAACCGGCCGGCCAATGTGGCTGGATACCCTTGGAAATATTACCTACCAGGTACAGAACCGCGACAGGGTTTATATTGGAGACCAACAGCCTAATTATTACGGAGGTTTGACCAATACATTTACGTACAAAGGTTTTACCCTGGATATATTCTTCCAATATGAATATGGCCGTTTAGCCCAGGATGGACAGGTTAACTTCATGCTGGAAAACATTGCCCGCTTTAACGGACTTATCGATGTGTACAATAATCGCTGGACCAAGCCTGGAGATATAACCAATTTTCCAAGGATGCTTTCTGCAGGAACAGAATCAAAAGGCTCCGGTGCTTTAACAGGAAGCAGGACATGGTTCAAAGCGGATTATATCCGTCTGAAGAATGTAACATTATCATATGACATTAATCCGGACATTACCCGGAGGCTGAAACTTAACAGCGCAAGGTTCTATGTAACCGGTACAAATCTTTGGACATATTCCGACTGGTACAGTTATGATATTGAATTTGTGGGTACCTCAACCGGTATCATTCCACAAAGCCGTAATGTTACTTTTGGTATTCAAGTTGGATTTTAATGTATTAAACGACTCGAAAAATGAAAAAAATCATATTTAATCTTACACTTTTTGCCCTGGTCCTTATTGGATTTTCCGGCTGTAAAGACGCCCTTGATATTGATCCGAGACAATCGATTGATGCAAACGACGCGTTGACATCAAAAGACGGTATTAATGCGGCTGTTGTTTCAGTTTATTCCCGTTTCAAAAGCGTCAGGATGTACGGAAGGGATATCATAGCCTTACCAGAAGCACTGGCTGACAATGGCGTTGCAACCAATAAATCAGGCCGCTTATTGAATGAAGCGAACAATGTATTCCGCGCACATTTCCCCCAGGATATCTGGCAGATTTCTTATGCAGGAATCAACCAGGCCAACCTGATCCTGGAAACTGTTCCCGGTATTGAAGCACCAGGCATTACGGCTGCAGATAAAACATCCTGGCTGGGTCAGATGTACTTCTTAAGGGCTTTATATCACCTGAACCTTGTATTGGCTTATTCATATTCACCCGGCGCTGTTGTTGGGGCACAGGACAAAGGTGGCGTTCCCCTTATGCTTAAAGGAATTGCTTCTTCTACAGATGCCCTTGCACTTAAACCTTCAAGAGCACCCATTGATGAAGTATATGCACAAATTGTAAAAGACCTGGAAGAAGCCAATTCAAGGCTTACCTTCCCCGGAACAAGTTTTCCAACACTGGCCAACAAAGCTGCAGCACTCGCTTTACTGGCAAGGGTGAACCTGTACAGGAAAGATTATACTGCAGCAAAAAAATGGGCAGATGAATGTATCACACTTGCCGGTGGGCGTTTAACCAATCCTACAAGCTATGTGGCACAATGGCGCGCAGCTACGCATTCAGAAACCCTGTTTCAAATTACGCTTGCTACCAACGCAGAAAACAATGGCGTAAATGAATCATTACAGACTTCATTTACTACACTGACCGCTCCAGGTAATACAACCGTTACAGGCGGATTTGGCGACCTGGTTCCTTCTATTTCATTATTGGATGGTTTAGGCATCACCCTGACCGGAGGAAATAATTTAGCAACATTTACAGGATCCAATGCTTCAATAGCATCCCGCTCGGATGATGTGCGGAACCTCCTATACGAACCAGGAACCCTGGGCAGGGGAAAATCCTATGTTGAATGCACAAAATTCATCGGTAAGAATGGATTCATCAACCTGGATAACCTTCCTGTTGTAAGGATCGCAGAAGTTTATCTTACCCGCGCAGAAGCAATGGCAACAACCGGTTCACCTGTTTTTGACGAAGGCGCTGCTCTCACAGATTTGAACCGTATTGCAACTAACAGGGGTTTACCTGCTTTTGCATTAACTGGAACAGACCTCTACGAACAAATCCTGAATCAAAGAAGGCTTGAACTGGCTTTCGAAGGACACCGTTTATGGGACCTGAAAAGGCTGGGTCGTGACCTGCAAAAAGGGCCGCATTATAATGATGTTCAATTTACGGATGTTCGCATTCTTGCTCCACTTCCAACCCGCGAAATTGATGGCAATAAGAATCTGGTTCAAAATTCTGGTTATTAAAAAAGGCAAAACATGAAAAGATTATTTATATTAACCGGCTTCCTTTCAATTTTATTTTTAGGAAGTTGTATAAAAAATGAAGAAAATATTTTTGTTCAATCTGTCGTTGAATTTGATGCCGCAGCTTATAATGCGAACGCTGCAGGCCTTACATTCCCTTTACTGACCCGTGTTCCGGGCTATGGCCGTGCCGCAAGCACAGCTGATCCTGTTTTATCAAGATCAAATACAGGGATAAAGAAATTCAGGGTAAATCTGATTGGCGGACAATTGCCAACACCAACTAAAGTTTTCTACCAGGTTTTTGCCGGTACTACTGCAACAGAAGGTGTACATTATAAAAAACCAAGCGGTGAAGTGACCATTCCCGCTAATAGCAGTTTTGGAGAAATGGAGATTGAGATCCTGAATCCGGGAGCGCCTGCTACACCAGGTCCCGTAGATTTAAGATTACTGCTAACCGGTGGTGAAAACGGAGTTACCTCCAGTGTAAATTACCGGATCATCGGTCTAAGAATTGCTCAATAAAAATTGATCAATAACATAAAAAAAGCGGCCCGGAAATGTTTCCGGGCCGCTTTTTTTATGTTATTTACCGCTACGTAAAACAGGGGCAAGGAAGGTTGGTTTTAACTCATTTAAGTACTTCCTCCAGTTTCCTCAACAAACCACTTCCTCTTAAATTACTGGCTATTATTTTCCCTTCAGGATCTACCAAGACATTGAAAGGGATTCCTTCAATATTATACAAAGGCACAACCTCGCTGTTCCAGTATTTCAGATCACTAATATGGTTCCAGTTCAGTTGATCGGCTTTAATAGCCTGGATCCATGAGCTTTTATCCTTATCCAATGAAACACCCAGTACAGTGAAATTCTTATCTTTAAAACGATTAAAAGCATCAACCACATTGGGGTTTTCCTGGCGGCAGGGCATACACCAGCTTGCCCAGAAATCTACCAATACATATTTACCCCGCAAACTGGATAAGCTGAAATTCTTACCTGCAGGATCAGGCAAATTAATTTCCGGAGCCAGTCTGCCCGACATACTTTTCTCTTCCAGTTTTTTGACATAATTAAAAAAATCAGTCGTTAAAGCGGTCACCTCTGGCTGGTCAGCAAATCGTTTTGCCATGCTAAGCATAACTGGCTTTAATTTCTCCGGACTGATCTGACTTTTTCCCAGGCCAAGGGCATAAAGTGCAATCACTGAACTTTTAGTAGTATCCGCATACTGAATAAGAAAATCCTCCGTTTCACCCACCACTTTATTAAATGCTTCTTCTTTTTCCTGCACCAGCATTTCTGGTCCGTTGGCAGATTTTATGGCCACAATTTGCTGTCTAAATGAATCTATGGAAATGAGTTTATCATTAAACCCCTTTACCAGGTTTTTCATTGAACTGCTTTGACCGGAATTGGTTGAGTATGACCCAAAATCATTCCAGTCGGCCGTAAATGCAATTCGATTGACATCATTTACGAGCAATACAAAAACATTATCTTTTTCAAAGCGTAACCGGTATATACCTTCCTTTTCAGCCCCAATTCCTTTAAGTACAAAGCTCGCTTCGCCAGCTTCAATAACCGCAGTATCAAGCGTGCGCGGAGCAACACCATCCAGCTCAATCAGATCAAGATAAACCCCCTGCCTGGCAGGATTGTTTTTAATCTTACCCGAAACCTGGAGAGTGCTAGCATCTTCCTGTTTGCAGGAATAAAAAGCCAATAGTAAAATAGTGGCAAGGATCGTTAATTTTTGCATGACCGTTTATTGAATTTTATGTAAATGTTCCAGTAATAAATCATTTGTTTGTTTTGGATCAGCCTTCCCTTTGGATCTCTTCTTAACCTCACCCATAAAAAGGCCAATCAATCCCTTTTTACCTTTACGGTATTCCTGCACTTTATCTGGCATAGCTGCCAATACTTCGGCTACCCATTGCTGTATGTCGTCTGTGCCCGCATCCTGCAGGAGATTTTTATCAGTGGCAATTTTTGCAGGATCCCTGTGGTTGCCATCCAGTAATAGTGGCAACAGTTTATGTGCCGCTACAGAGAAACTCAGCTTGCCATCATCTATCAGTTGCTGCAATTGAAGCCAGGTTTCGGGCTGAATTTGCACCACGGTCCATTCACTGCCGCTTTCATTCAACAGTGATTTAACCGGACCAAGCAACCAGTTGGCAAGGGCTTTCGGACTTATATTACCGGCCAGGCTTTTCTGGAAATAGTCAGCCAGGTCTTTATCTTCACAAATAACACGGGCGTCATATTCCGTCAATCCCAGTTCAGAGATGAATTTTTCCCGGAGTAGTTCGGGAAGTGCCGGAAGCGATTCCCGGAGTGCTTCAACAAAGGCTTCAGTAAATTGAAATGGGGTGAGGTCAGGCTCCGGGAAATACCGGTAATCGTCCGCATCCTCTTTTGTACGAATGGAAAAAGTGGAATCGTTATCCGCATTAAAACTGCGGGTTTCCTGCCGGATCGGTTCGCCCTTTTCCACAAGTCCGATAAGCCGTTTCACTTCCACCTCAATGGCCTTCTTTACATTTCGCACAGAATTCAGGTTCTTCACTTCAACCCTTGTGCCCAACTTATCATCACCATGCAGGCGAATGGAAATATTGGCATCACAACGTAAACTGCCTTCTTCCATATTGCCATCACATACACCGATCCACCTGACCAGTTTCCTGATCTCAGTAAGAAAGGCAAAAGCCTCATCGGCACTGCGGATATCCGGTTCAGAAACTATTTCAATAAGCGGCGTACCTGCCCTGTTATAGTCAAGACATGTATACTGATCTTCTAGGTCGTGAATACTTTTACCTGCATCCTCTTCGAGGTGAATACGTGTCAGCCGGATATTCTTTTCCATGCCATTTACAACAATGGTGATATATCCGCCGCTGCAGATGGGTGTTGTGTGCTGGGAAACCTGGTATCCTTTTGGAAGATCGGGATAAAAATAATTTTTCCGGGCAAAGTAATTATAGCGTTGAATATCGCAATGGCAAACAAGCCCCATGCGGATGGCATGTTCGATTGCCTTACGGTTCATCATGGGCAAAGTCCCCGGATGGCCAAGGGTGATCGGGCTTACCTGTGAATTGGGTTCGGAACCAAAACTGGTGGAATCGCCACAAAAAAGTTTACTGTGGGTGAGCAATTGGGCATGAACCTCCAGGCCTATTACCACTTCATATTTTGGATGCATCGATGACATAAAAAAATTTGCTGCCCTATTAAGGCAGCAAATTTACCGAAACCACAGGATAATCTTTGTATTTACCCGCCAAGTTGCCAAGAAACAGGCAATGTTATCAGAGATCTGCAGTTTTCAGGTCACGGGGTATTTTAACATTCATATTAAAAGGCTGACCATTTCTCAGAACAGTAACCGGGTAAGTTGATTTTTCCCTGTTTGCCCGTATTGCTTCGCGGGCCTGATCAGTATTGGTAATTTTCTTATCATCAATATGTGTAAGTATATCATCTTTTTTGAAGCCGGCTTTTTCTGCAGCGGAGCCAGCTTCAACATCTATTACTTTTACACCCTTTCCTTCTTCAGTATCCTCGATCCGAATGCCCAATTTTGGCCTGTTACCGGAAAACTCACGTTCCATATCAAACCTGAACTTTTCCTTATCCATTGACCGGAACTGCTTTTCCAGCTCCCTCATTTGATTGTCTCTTGACCTGTATTGTCTGTCCAGGTCCCTGAACTGTTCTTCTATTTCCCTTTCCATACGGGGTGCATCAAAACGAAACACATTAGGTGCCGAAGCGGAGGACTTACCCAATTTCACCTTTACGGTTTTACTTTTTTTATCTCTGAGATAGGTGACAGATGATTCTTGTTCAGGTTTTTTAGCCCTGATGAGTTCGGAAAGGGTTTCCGGTCCGTCAACTTTTTTTCCGTCAATCGCAGTAATGATATCGCCTTCTTTTAAACCTGCCTTTGCTGCAGCAGTTTCGGGCATCACTTCTGTGAGTTTGGCACCTTTGTCATCTTTTTCACTAACCACACCCAGTTGCGCCCTTGGCAGAACCGCTGACTCAGGAAAATCAAACTCTTCAAAACTGAAATTCCAACCTTTAGGTCCCATTGGTTGCATGGGCGGTAAAGGAGCATGCGGTTGCCCTGGGACCCTTGGAAATGCATAGGCATAAGGTCTAGCCAGTCTTTCCACGCCTTTCTTACGTATGATGATATTATCTCCATCGTACTCTGCCAGCGGTTTTCCATTGATGGTAATTTTGTCTCCATCAACCACAATGGTCATTTTTTCTTCCTTACCATCTTTCTCCCTGATGATGATCTCTTTTCTTTCTTTTGCCTTTGGTGCATCCTGCGCCTGTGTGCCGACCAAACAGAGGGAAAAGAATAATCCCAGTGAAAGCGGTATGATTTGTTTCCGGTTCATAAAAAAGATTTTACTTGTACGAAATGTTTAGTAGATCAAATATAGGGAGTTTTCTGATATACGAAAAGTTTCGGAAATGTTAAATCCTTTTGGGAAAGATCCTGCCAAATATCAGGGACATGTGGGTGATAGCGTCTCCATTGGTATCATTCTGGAACATAGCCTTGAGGCCGATCTCGTATTTTGGAGAGACCTTAACCTGCCAGGTTATGCCAAATGTATAACCAATGGTGAAAATATTTCCTGGCCCGGGGTCATAGATTATATATCTGGGATTCAAATCGATTGGTTCGCGCCCATAACCATATGCATAGGGCAGAGAAGAAGACTGATATCGAAATACAACTCCTCCACCCAATTTGAGCTTCTGGTCTTTTACTGAAATGGGTGCAAAATGTCCCAAAAAAAGAGGGCGAATAATAATTGTCACCCGGAATTAATAATGCCGAACTCCAAGGGGAATTATTGATAGTGGCTATTTGTACTCCACTCTCCTGTCATCCTAGGTTTGTCATCCCGACGAAGGAAGGATCTTCAGGTATCACAATAAGATGCCTCGTTCCTCGGCATGACAGGTAGATATTTGTCATCCTATGTTTGTCATCCCGCCGAAGGAAGGATCTTCAGGTATCACAATAAGATGCCTCGTTCCTCGGCATGACAGGTAGTTATTTGTCATCCTATGTTTGTCATCCCGACGCAGGAGGGATCTTCAGGTATCACCTGGAAGATGCCTCGTTCCTCGGCATGACAGGTAGTTATTTGTCATCCTATGTTTGTCATCCCGATGAAGGAGGGATCTTCAGGTATCACAATAAGATGCCTCGTTCCTCGGCATGACAGGTGGAATTGTTAGCATGACAAAAAAGATTTGTCATCCTGAACCCGGTTTCGCTAAAAGGGTATCAGCGAACGCACATGCGAAATCACTTCATCCAATTTAGATATATCCTGGCCGCCTGCTGTTGCCAGATTTTTCTGGCCTCCGCCGCCGCCCTTAATTAAAGGCGCTACAGTTTCTTTGATGATCTTTCCTGCATCGAGGTTGCGGGCAGCTACTACCGTATCAGATATTCCAATCGCCACAAATGCTTTGCCATCAATATTGGCGGTCAATACCACGAGGTAGTCGTGCAGGTTATTACGCAGGTCAAAACATAGTTTCTTTAATGCATCGGGATTGGATACCTGTACCTGTGTGCCGATGAAAGTGACACCATTTATGATCTCGTCGTGTTTAAGTATTTCATTTCTTACAGCTACCAGGTTACGTGCTTCCAGGTGCTCCACTTTCTTCTCCAGTTCAGCCTTCTCGGTTAATAGTTTCTCCACTGCTTTCACAGGATCAGCTGCTTTCAGGATCGTTCCCACTTCTTTTAATTTATCGAACTGGCCCGATAAAAAGCGGAAGGCCGCAGGTCCTGTCAATGCTTCGATGCGCCGTACACCCGCAGCCACGGCGGATTCTGACTTGATACTCAGCAGTCCGATCATACCTGTATGCATCACATGCGTGCCGCCGCAAAGTTCCACTGAATAATCCGGATCAATGATCACTACCCTTACCCTGTCGCCGTATTTCTCACCAAATAGCGCCATGGCGCCCATCGCCAGTGCTTCTTCCTTGTTCATTTCTTTGATAACTACCGGGATATTCGCGCGGATCTTTTCATTCACCATCCATTCCACTTCGCGCAGTTGTTCTTCACTTAGTTTTTCAAAATGAGAAAAATCAAAACGCAAATGACCAGCATTTACCAACGACCCTTTTTGTGCCACATGGCTACCCAGTACTTTGCGCAGGGCAGCATGAAGCAGGTGGGTAGCTGTATGGTTGTACATGGTATAAAGCCGTTCCTCTGCATTGACTTTTGCTTCAATGGGCAGGGAAAGATCAGCAGGTAATGAAGGTGTGAAGTGAATGATAAGGTCATTCTCTTTTCGGGTATCCGTTACCGGTATAACCTCACCGCTGAAATCAAGAGTTCCGGTATCGCCAGCCTGTCCGCCGCTTTCGGCGTAAAAAGGCGTTTTGGCCAATACCAGTTGGTATTGTTCTTTACCTTTTGCCGTAACCTTACGGTACCTGGATACCCATGTGCTGACCTTAAGGTCATCGTATCCAACGAAACCTTCGCCAATGGCTTCATTCACAACTACCCAATCTTCTGTATCCAGGGTAGTAGCCGCACGGCTCCTGTTTTTCTGTTGCAGCATTTCTTTTTCAAAACCCGGCTCATCTACCTTTCTGCCCTGTTCCTGTGCAATCAGCCTCGTTAGGTCTATTGGGAATCCATAGGTATCATATAGTTCAAACGCAGCGGGCCCTTCGATGACACCTGTTGCAGCAGATTGTGCGAGGATATCATCCATCTTTTTCAGTCCCTTATCCAGGGTCCGTAAAAAAGATTCTTCTTCTTCCCTGACAACTTTACTTACAAAATCAAGCTGCTGTTGCAGTTCCGGAAAAACCTGGCTGAACTGTTCGGCCAGCTGGGGCAGGATTTGATACAGTAATGGCTGTTTATAATCCAGGTAGGTATAATAATATCTTACAGCCCTGCGCAGGATCCGTCTGATCACATATCCGGCTCCTGTATTGGAAGGAAGTTGTCCATCGGCAATAGTGAATGCAATGGCCCTGATATGGTCGGCGAGTACCCGGAAAGCCACATCGGTTTTTGAATCACTGCCGGTGTATTTTTTTGCGGTGATATTTTCCGTTTTTGCAATGGTGCCGGTGAACAGGTCTGTATCGTAATTCGACTGCTTATTCTGTAACACACGAACAAGGCGCTCCAATCCCATCCCGGTATCCACATGGCAGGCAGCAAGCGGCTCGAGGCGGCCATCTTTCAGGCGGTTGTACTGGATGAATACATTGTTCCATATTTCTATTACCTGGGGATGATCTTTGTTTACCAGTAAATGACCCGGAATTGCAGCACGCTCTTCATCACTGCGGCAATCCACATGGATCTCGCTGCAGGGGCCACATGGGCCGGTATCACCCATTTCCCAGAAATTATCTTTTTTATTGCCGTAGACGATCTGATTTTCAGGCAGGAATTTTTTCCATTTGGCAAGTGCGATGGTTGATGGCGGAATTTTTTCCGAAGCGTCCCCTTCAAATACGGTTGCATATAACCTGTCTTTAGGGATATTGTAAACACTGGTAAGCAGTTCCCAGCTCCATTCAATGGCTTCATTTTTAAAATAGTCACCAAAACTCCAGTTACCCAGCATTTCAAACATGGTATGGTGATAGGTATCCACGCCTACTTCTTCGAGGTCATTGTGTTTTCCGCTTACCCTAAGGCATTTCTGCGTATCAGCCACACGCTTATAAGGCGCCGGTTTATTGCCCAGGAAATAGTCTTTGAACTGGTTCATGCCTGCATTTGTAAAGAGGAGTGTAGGGTCATTCTTTACAACTATCGGTGCAGAGGGAACGATATGGTGCCCTTTTGAGGCAAAAAAATCAAGGAATTTCTGTCTGATCTCAGCTGATGTCATCGCCATTGGTCATTTAAATTGGGTCAATTTTTGCTGCAAACGGCTATATTTGCCTGCCTTAGCATAAAAGGTGCACAAAAGTACATCTTTTAGCTGTTTACTTTTGTCGCAAAACAGGCAGCCGGCGTCCAGACATCGTATGAAAAAAGTCAAATATTACTATAATACCAATACCCTCCGGTATGAAAAACTGGTGGTCCCCCTGCGCGTAAAACTCTTGCGGGTCCTGGGTTTTTTGGCTACTGCCATAGTAACCGGACTGATCATCGTTGCCTTTGCTTTTCGTTTCCTGGACTCTCCCAAAGAAAAGCTCCTGAGGATGCAGTATGAACGCTCACAGCAGGATTTTGTATCCATTAACGGTAAGGTACGCGACCTGGAACAGCGCTTGAAGCAACTGGAGAAAAGGGATAATGATGTTTACCGTACCATTTTTGAAGCCAACCCGGTTCCGGACAGTGCCCGGGCAAAACAGCTGGAAATGGAAAAGGAAATCCGGTTGGTTTCGGCAATGGATGAAAACGAACTGGCCTACTCCTTGTCTGCCACGCTCACCAGTATCAGTAACCGTATCAGTTTCCAGGAAAAATCTTACCAGGAAATTGAAGACATGATCAAGGATAAGGAAAAGCTGCTGGCATCCACACCGGCCATTCAGCCGGTCAGCAATAAGGACCTGAACCGGGTTGCATCAGGTTTTGGATACAGAATTGATCCCGTCTACAAAACCGTAAAATTCCACGCCGGCCTTGATTTTTCGGCTCCACAGGGTACCCCTATTTATGCTACCGCAGATGGCCGGGTAACCACAGCCGGTAACAAAAGCAATGGCTTCGGTAACCATGTGATCATCAATCATGGCTTTGGCTACGAAACGCTTTACGGGCATATGGTGAGGGTGAAAGTAAGAAACGGCCAGATCGTTAAAAGGGGTGAGGTGATTGGATGGGTGGGCAGTACAGGGAAGTCTACAGGCCCGCACCTGCACTATGAAGTACATAAGGGCGGCCGTAATATCGATCCGATCTATTTCTTCTATAACGACCTGACACCGGAACAATACCAGCAGATATTGAAACTGGCAGCATCGGGCAATCAGTCTTTCGACTAAGAAGATATTGGATAAAAAATAATAAGATAAAGGGATAAAAAGATAATATAATAAATAATTGAATCAAAAGGGGAAGTTGTAAACCCGCAGAAAGGCAGTTCCTGACTTTCTGGGTATACAATCGGTATAATTTCAAAGCTGAGCTGAGCGATATTCGATTCCACAGCAAGCATACAACCGGAAGTTGGTTTTTATCTTAAATTCTTTGTGTATATTCTAATACCCAAGAGCTAATATCTTTTACCCACTCTCTTTTATCCCTTTATCTTCATTATCTTATTTTCTTTTTATCTTTTTATCTCTTTATCTTATTATCTTATTTTCTTATTATCCCTTCATCTTATTATTTTATTCACCCTTTGTGCATAATTTCTAGCCTGATCTTTGTGGTATCCGCCTAAATTCGCTGCTATGTTAGCACAATTGGATCTTTTTGCCTCAATGCCCGAACAAGAACCGAAGACGACGGAAAAAGATCCTGTTGCCGTAACGCGCAAACTCACGCCGCCAGCGGTAATACATGTACAACAGCCTCAGCAGGCAGAACCGGTTACCGAAGAAAATACTTATGGGCAGGAAGTAAGCTTAGAGGTTGATGCACCTGCTGAAGCAGACTTTGTTATAGAAAAAACCACGGTGCTGCCGGTCAATGAAAAAGTAAATACCGCCAAAACTACCCGCGGCCGAAAATCCATTCGGGAAATGAGCCTTGAAACAGCACGCATTGAAGTACCTGCAGATGATATTTTATACACCAAACAATATTATGGCATTGGTGAAGTAGCCGGCATGTTCCAGGTAAATGCATCCCTGCTTAGGTATTGGGAATCTGAGTTTGATATACTGAAACCGCGTAAAAATAAAAAAGGCGACCGTTTTTTCAGGCCTGATGATATCAAGAATCTCCAACTGATACATCACTTATTGCGCGAAAGAAAATATACCATTGAAGGCGCGAAAGATTTCCTGAAAAATTCTAAAAAATCGGCCAGGCAATTTGAAGCCATAGAAAGCCTGAAAAAAATCAAATCATTTTTACTGGAAATGAAGGCTGGTTTATCTGTTTCTGTTGAAGATTAAAGCGGACTGAGTCCTGTTACTTATTTTCTTACCCGGATATCTTTACCAGCACCTGCTATCTCAATCTCCAGCTCTTCCATTAATCCAATCACCTTGAGGTTTACCGCTTGCTTCAGTTCATTAAACTCATTAATGGCAATGGTCCCGGTGTAATATTCGCAAATTACCAGGTAGGCATCTGCGCTAATATCGCTTAATAAAACTGATTGCTGCAGGATCTTTGATGCACCAAGTATCTTATGAATTCCTTCGAGAAGGGCGTTAATCTGTGCTGTATTGGTCTTTAGATCCAGTTCCAGCCTGAGTTCCACCCTGCGCTGGGAGCGAAGGCTGAGATTATCCACAACGCTGTCAACCATCTGCTTGTTGGGTACGGTCACATAGGTTTTTTCAACCGTACGGATTCTTGTACTCCGAAGGCCAATTCGTTCAACCGTTCCCGTTATGTTGTTCACCTTCAGCAGATCTCCGGCTGAAAAAGGCTTATCAAAAAATATGATAAAGGAGGCGATCAGGTTCTCGAGGCTTTCGCGAGCGGCAAGCGCAACGGCTGCACCCGCAAGGCTAAGTCCGGCCAGTATCTTGGTGATATCCTGGTTAAACGAAAAACGCAGCATCATCAGAAAGCCAAGAATAATGAGAAGCACTTTCAGGAAGTCCTTAAAGAAAACAACCAATTGGTTATCGCTCAGGTCTGGTGTAAGGTTGGCCTTGCGCTCTATTACCATGGCTATGTAATCGATTCCCCTGAGTAACATACGGAAAAAGGAAAGGATCAAAATAGCCGTACCGATTGTTTCAGCTATATTTTTGGTATTGGTCTTCGTGAATTTATAGTACAGTAATTCCGGAAACTTCAGATTGACAAGAGCGATATAAGATATGAGCAGGAAAAGAAATTGCTCAATAGGCCCCAGCACAAGGCTGGAGAAAGCGCTTCGGTCTATGTCACGGCCAAACTGTTTAACCAGGAAGAAAAAAATCCGGGAAACATACCGGCCTACAAATTTTTTCAGCAGGTAGGCAACCAATATCACACCTGCTACAATTGCATAATCGCGTATGCTGTTGCTGAGAAAAATATGGTCAAAAAATTCATTCATAACCCGGTATATTCCGTTTGCAAAATTTAATCTTTATGTTAGCCTATATATTTACGGAGCCCGTTGCAGCAACTTAACCTGCAGTGTATAAGCGGATACCGGCAGGTTCCAGTACAAAAATGCCTTGCGGAGCCAGCATAATATTATCTGCTTTTTGTAAGAATTCAGGAAGGATTGTTTCTTTGAGCAGTAAGGTGCCGGTTGTATACATCATCATCTTCCCTTCCTTCCGACCTAATATGGTAGTCCCGATCACCTGAACATCTGTCCAGTTGAGCAGGTCAAGTTTTACTTTCAGCGCGCCATAATAATCAAATACATACATACCTTTTTGAGGGTCATACATGTATACATAACCGTTCTGGTCAAAAATGGATACCGGAATGGGAGCTTCGTCAAGGGCTAACCGAAGATCTGCTGTTTCGCTGATCAGTCTCCCATCCTCCCCTACTTTGCGCAGGCGGCTTTCCTGTTCGTCAAAAACCCAGATATTGTTATCATACGACTGTGCCACTGCTCTTACCTGCATGATATTCTGTTTGCGCAAGTCTATTTTATTGACCATATTCATCAGGCGGTCAAGAACAATGATTGTCCGGAAGTCTTTATAAAAAAGCAGTGTCTTGAGGGGATTGGTTACATCGATATTGGTAAGCTTACCATATTTACGCACATTATTAAAAACGCCCATTGAATCACCTTTAGGGCTGAATTTCTTAAGTTGGTTAGCCTGGGTAATGGCATAGATATTACCGAGGTTATCTGCCGCAAAAGCAGTAAAGTCACCGTTCACAAACCGGCTCACCCGATAGTCCGGTCCTTTCTGTGCAAAAGAAACAGTGGAAATCAGAAAGGCCGTTAATATGCTAATTATTTTCAATCGGTATAATATTTAAGTGATGTTTCCTGACCGTCAAATACTGCATATGAATCGTACCGAATCCAATCCCCGAGATTGATATAGCGGCTTTTTCCACCCAGATTGAAATCGATAGGCAGGTGCCGGTGACCGAAAATGAAATAATCGAAATGCTCTTTTTGTAAAACTTCCTTGCAATATATGATCAGCCATTCTTTGTCTTCACCCAGGAACATTTCTTCCTTTGAGCCCGTTGCCGCCCGGCTGCTTTTGCTGGAGTATTGTGCAATGCCCATGCCAATATATGGCGGGATGATGCCAAATAATCCCTGGCAGAACCTGTTACGAAAAATTTTACGGAGAAATTTATACCCATGATCCCCGGGGCCAAGGCCATCGCCATGACCCACAAGAAATTTTTTATCGTTGAATGTAAATACCTTTGGTTCATAATAAACCGGGATATTCAATTCCGATTCAAAATAACCGTTCATCCACATATCGTGGTTGCCTACAAAAAAATGAACAGGTATACCTCTGTCGGTTATCTCCGCCAGTTTACCCAGCATTCTTACATAGCCTTTGGGAATGACTTTTTTGTACTCATACCAAAAGTCAAACAGGTCGCCAACAATGAAAATGACAGCGGCATCTGTTAATGCATGATCGAGGAAGCGGATCACTTTTTTTTCCCTTTGCAGACTTGACAGCCTGTCGGGAACGCCTAAGTGAAAATCGGATATAAAATAGACTTTTTTCCCCTGCGGAATTTGCATGTGCAAATATACGAAATCAGTCGGCAGTCAGCAGTCGGCAGTTGTCAGTGAACAGCCAGAAACCTGATATTTAATGGTGCTCAAATAATATTATACAGCCAAAGGCAAGTTCAAATGCCTTCGGCTGTGTATATATTTTTTATCTTTATATACTTAAAATTTATTTGGCGACTGGCGACTGGCGACTGGCGACTGGCGACTGGCGACTGGCGACTGGCGACTGGCGACTGGCGACTGGCGACTGGCGACTGGCGACTGGCGACTG
>JBGSHT010000011.1:0-21643 GCA_041752135.1 Chitinophagaceae bacterium
TGGGAAAGATTGAAGTAACGGTAAAAGGTAGTGCCAACAAAGAAAATGAAAGCATCAGCTGGGGTGCGGCATACTGGCAGTATTTCGAGAACCTCGACCAGGTGAAGGCATCAACCTCTCCGTTGAATGTAGTAAAGAAAATCTATGTGGAAAAAAATACGAATAAGGGCCCGGTACTTGTACCAGTAGCAGATGGAGACGCTTATAAAGTAGGCGATAAACTCAAGGTACGCATTGAGCTCCGCAGCGACCGGGATATGGAATATATACACCTGAGGGATATGCGGGCTTCAGGCTCAGAGCCGGTGAATGTGCTGAGTGGGTATAAATGGCAGGGTGCAATGGGATACTACGAAAGCACCAAAGACGCGGCCACGCATTTCTTTTTCAGTCGCATACCCAAGGGTACTTACGTCTTTGAATACCCGCTTTTTGTGAGCCATGAGGGTAAGTTCTCGGTGGGTGTGGCAACAGTGGAATGCATGTATGCGCCGGAGTTCAGGGCGCATAGTGAGGGGATAACGGTTAAGTTTAACCGGTAAGGTGATTGTCTGAACGGGGATTTCAAATACATTAACCGCGGAGACGCAAAGAAGGAGAGTTGTCGCGGAGAAGTAATATCCCCCTCTGGAGGGGGTGAGTTTCTAGTTGACCAAATACTCAGACTTCAGGGGGAGGACTTCCCAATAAAATTATATATACGTCAGATTTGTTGCTTCACCTAATAAAAAATTCTCTCAATAGCTATTCCTCCCTAGTGAATACTAGCTCTTTTATCTATTGCCATTGAGAAAGAACATTATACTACCAGGGGAAAAGCAATAAATAGTTTCTACACATCATTACGGGGTACTATTATTTTTTGGTTTTGTGTTTTGAAAAATGATAAGTGAGGGTGGGCGTTAAGGTTACCTGAGAGAAAATATTTGCAGTGAATTCATAAAAAAGTCTTGATTGTATTCCTAACTCAAAATGTGTATCGATTTTACGGGAATAATGAAAACCGATGAAAATGCCTAACTCTTCAAATCCAAAATCTTTACTTCTTTCCCAAATGTTAATTGAGTTACCAATTAATTCTATTTCCTGTTGTACTGGCACGACATAGTATATCCCGCCTTGCATTTTCAATCCTGGGTTTCGTTTAAATAGACTCCTTTCATATCCTGCATAAAAAATATGCTCATTATGCCGGATGTTAAAGCTAATGATATCCAAAGAAATACCGCTGTTTACGCCATAGAAATCTACTTCTTTCTTATTTTCACTTTGCATATATCCTATGGAGAGGAATGAACGATTATTCAATCTATATTTAATTTCAGCACCACCCGCTGTGCCTATAAAGTTTTTCTTATAGAATTCAATACCCGGGCCATTTTCAGGATAGCTTCTGACAAAAAAACTGCCATTCAAACCAAAATTAGCTGATAAAGAAAATCTGCCATTTTCCTGAGACAAGGATGAAAGAAAAGGGAATATACAAATGCAGATTTGAAAAATAATTTTTCTACTTATCATTTCACAGGTTTTGGTGTAATTAAAGGTTCTGCAAGATTTAGGTGTTTAGAACAGGGTGCACCTGTTAGCTATCCGGTACAATACTAATAGAAATTTTTTGAAATAAGAATATGCTCAGTTGATTAAAGCAGATATTAAAATTGTGAATATGTAGACTCATGATAGGTTTGACTTATTAAAATATATTAACATTTCTACAGCTATTCTACACATATGAAAGATCTATCATATTATTGATTTGCACAATGCCGGTAAGATTTAACCGCAAAGGATGCCATCGCGCCTTTGCGGTTAATTGTATTATTCCCCCGTCAACCCAATCTGTAATTCCTGCAACTGCTTATCATCAATGGAAGCCGGCGCATCCAGCATCACATCCCTTCCGCTGTTGTTTTTAGGGAAGGCAATGAAATCACGGATACTCTCGCTGCCGCCGAGGATGGCGCAAAGCCTGTCGAAGCCAAAGGCGATGCCACCATGCGGCGGTGCGCCGTATTCAAAAGCGCCGAGCAGGAAGCCAAACTTGTGCATGGATTCTTCCACACTCATACCCAGCGCCGCAAACATCTTCTCCTGTAATTCGCGCTGGAAGATACGGATGGAACCACCGCCAATTTCATTTCCATTGAGTACCATGTCATACGCATTGGCCTTTATCTGTGCATAGGGGTGCTGCAGGTATTCGGCGGCGTTAGTGATCTCCGGGTTATTATTGATCATCGTGGAAATCTGGTCGGGCTTGGGTGAGGTGAACGGATGATGGCGCGCTACCCAGCGGTTATCTTCCTCACTGTATTCAAACAGCGGAAAGTCGAGCACCCACAACAATTTGTATTCATCTTTTTTCCGCATGCCCAATGTGGAGGCCAGCTCCAGCCTGAGTTCACTGATGGCCTTGCGTGTCCTTTCTTCAGCACCGGCGAGGATTAGCACGAGGTCACCGGCTTTGGCGCCGGCGGCTTCGGCAATAGCTTTGAGCCTTTCTTCAGGATAAAATTTATCTACGGAACTCTTATAGGTTCCATCGGCATTGCACTTGATATACACCAGTCCCTGCATCCCGATCTGCGGGCGCTTAACCCATTCCGTTAGCTCATCGGTTTGCTTGCGGGTATACTCACTGGCACCCGGAACGGCAATGGCGAGGACGGTTTCGGCTTTATCGAATACATTAAAACCGGCATCATTGATCAGGGCTGCCTGGTCCTGCTTGTTGGTATACACTGAGCCGGGTTTTTTCAGGTTGCAAAGCTCCATGCCAAAACGGATATCCGGCTTATCGTTTCCGTACATCCACATCGCATCTTCCCAACTCATGCGGGCTACCGCATCCGTATAGTCGATTCCTTTAACGTCTTTGAATATCCGCTTGATCAGTCCCTCAAACATATTCAGGATATCTTCCTGCTCCACAAAACTCATCTCACAGTCTATCTGTGTAAACTCCGGCTGGCGGTCGGCACGAAGGTCCTCATCCCGAAAACATTTCACCACCTGGTAATATCGATCATATCCGCTCACCATCAACAATTGCTTAAAGGTTTGCGGCGACTGCGGCAGGGCATAAAACTGCCCGGGGTTCATCCTCGATGGAACCACAAAATCACGTGCCCCTTCCGGTGTTGATTTGATCAGGAACGGCGTTTCGATATCCATGAAATGATTTTCGTGGAGATAGTTACGCGCCGAGCGGTTCACGGAATAGCGCAACTCGAGATTTTTCTTCACCGGGTTGCGGCGAAGGTCGAGATAACGGTATTTCATGCGCAGGTCATCTCCCCCATCTGTTTCATCCTGGATGGTGAAAGGCGGGACGGCGGATTTATTAAGTATCTTAAAATCGTTGACGGTTATTTCGATCTCCCCGGTTGGTATATTTGGGTTTTTGTTGCTCCGTTCAATTACTTTACCGCTGGTCTGCAAAACAAACTCGCGGCCCAGTGGATTTTCATCCAGCCTGGCGCCGAGGTTCTCACCAAAAACAAGCTGTGTGATGCCGTAGCGGTCGCGGAGGTCCACAAAAGTGATGGCGCCAAATTTGCGCACGGTCTGTACCCAGCCGGCCAGGGTGATTTCCTGTCCGATATGTGATGACCTGAGTTCTCCGCATGTATGTGATCTGTACATGGTATTGCCTTTTATCTTTAAGGGTGATCCCTTGTTAATTTAAGGCCGCAAAGATAGCCAAAGCGGGGCTAAATGGGAATTATGGACAGGAATATCTTTACGGGGAAATCAATCTGCCAGTTCTTCTTTTACAGCTTCTTCCGTTTTTGCGTACATTTTTTCCTGGAAAGATTTTTTGGAAGCGAGAAACAGGTAATAATAAATGAGAATTAAAAGCCCGATGCAAAAAGGGACCAGGGCCATCTGGCGAAGGCCGTATGCCCCCCAAAGATTTTCATCCCAGCCATAAAATTCCCCCGTCATCCAGGTGCAGTTGGCAATTATCCAGAACACCACGGCCAGGTTATGCAGGAATTCCGAGAGAATATGCCGGGTTTGCCAGGTGATGAAAAAGGCAACAAATAGTGTGGGGATGATCATGACCATTCCCATGGTGCGGTAATTCATAGCCCAGCAGGCGTCTTTGATCAGCCAAAGCAGGATATGCATATTTTCAATTCTGCGAAAACGGGCCGGGATAGCGTAAATTTTATGGTCTGTCATGCCTGCTTTTTGAAATAGGGTCAAAAATATGTTTTTCCTAAAAACTTTGCGACTTAGCGGTTAATGTATTTTGGCTGTTTCTCATTGTTTCCCTATTTTCGGAAACCAACTTAAGCTTGCCGGTAAGGCTTACAACATTGCAGAACTTTTAAAATCAATGGTATGACCGGTGAAGCGTTATTACAAGCGTATTTTTCCACCCCGGGCAACTGGGATGAAATGGTACAGGACGGCGGATTCCGTCCCGAGTACCGGCATGTGGCTGAAACACTCCGCCACCTGCACATAGAATCCCTGCATCAGAAAGACAAACTCGCCGGTGACCTTTTCATGAACCAGGGCATCACCTTTACGGTATACAGCGACAATGCCGGCATTGAGCGGATATTTCCGTTTGATATCATTCCCCGCATCATCCAGGCGGCCGAATGGGACCATATTGAAGCAGGTATACGGCAGCGGCTGAAGGCACTGAATCTTTTCCTGAAAGATATCTACAGCGAACAGCAGATACTGAAGGACAAAATAGTACCCGCGGAACTGATCGCTTCCTGCCCGCAATACACCCGGGAAGTGCACGGCATCAAAGTGGCCCATGATATTTTTGTGCATATCGCCGGCATCGACCTGATACGCGGCGCAGATGGTAAGTTCTATGTACTGGAAGATAACCTCCGTACACCTTCCGGTGTGTCCTATATGCTGGAGAACCGGGAAGTGACCAAGCGCTTATTCCCCGACCTCCTCTCGGCCAATAAAGTGCGGATGGTTAGCAACTATCCGTTACTGTTACACCAGAACCTAATCTCCATGGCCACCCGGCAGATTGCCCAGCCGGTGGTGGTGCTGCTGACACCCGGCATATTCAACTCGGCTTATTACGAACATACTTTTCTGGCCCGCCAGATGGGCATACCGCTGGTTGAGGGCCGCGACCTCATGGTGGATAACCATAAGGTATACATGAAAACAACGCAGGGCCTGCAGCAGGTGGATGTTATCTACAGGCGCATTGACGACGAGTTCCTCGATCCGCTGGTATTCAGGTCAGACAGCGCCCTGGGTGTGCCCGGCCTGATGAGTGCATACCGAAAAGGCAATGTTGTGCTCGTTAATGCAGTAGGAAACGGAGTGGCCGACGATAAGGCCATCTACGCATATGTGCCGGCCATGATCCAATATTACCTGAATGAGGAGGCCATTTTATCCAATGTGCCAACCTATCACATGCATGAACCGGATGCGTTCCACCATGTTTTTGAAAATATCCGTTCGATGGTACTTAAGCGGACAAACCAGTCCGGTGGATATGGCATGCTCATGGGTCACAAGGCAGAACAGGAAGAGATCGAAGACTTTCGGCAACAGGTAACCGAAGATCCGAGGAACTTCATCGCGCAGCCGATCATCAGGTTATCTACCGTTCCCTGTTTCCTGGATGGCGGTTTTAAATCGCGGCATGTTGACCTTCGGCCTTTTGCCCTGTGCGGACCGGATGGGATACAGATTGTTCCGGGGGGATTGACAAGGGTGGCTTTGAAAGAGGGATCGCTGGTGGTTAATTCTTCGCAGGGTGGAGGAAGCAAGGATACCTGGGTAGTAGATCTATAATACGAGTCGCCAGTCGACAGTCGGCAGTAGCCAGGAATACAAGACCAGGGAGACTAAAAATGCGAGTCGCCAGTAGCCAGTCGGCAGTAGCCAAAAATACAAGACCAGGGAGAGTAAAATGAGCGTGATGTATTTTAATCAGTAGAATATTTTTAATGTAGTAATAGTATTAGTGAATGATAAATAAGTTGAAAAATGTAAAAAATATTTTTAGTTTGAATCAATTTGCCACATATCCAGGTTGCCTGCCGGCTGTTGACTGGAGACTGGCTACTGGCTACTGGCGACTCTCCAGTCGCCAGTAGCCAGTCGGCAATCGCCAAAAATACAAGACCAGGGAGAGTAAAATGAGCGTGATGTATTTTAATCAGTAGAATATTTGTAATGTAGTAATAGTATTAGTGAATGATAAATAAGTTGAAAAATGTAAAAAATATTTTTAGTTTGAAGCAATTTGCTCAATATCCAGGTTGCCTGCCGGCTGTTGACTGGAGACTGGAGACTGCCGACTGGCGACTTTGCCCGGTTTATTAAATATTTAATCGCACTAAAAAATGATGTTAAGTCGCATAGCAGATGCTTTATACTGGCTCGACCGTTACATGGAAAGGACGGATGGTATCCTGAGGATCCTGAGGACGGAATATGTTTTGTCCCTGGATAAAGGGAATAACAGTAACCCTTCCTGGAGGCCCGTGCTGAAGACCTTCACCCAGGCAGACGAAGTGCAGTTGAGTACCATGGAGTACCACACACCCAAAACCCTGCATTATATCATTGCCAATACGGAAAATACAAATTCATTAAGGGCGCTACTCAACAGGGCAAGGGAAAATGCCCGCGGCGCACAGGACCATATCACCAAAGAAGTTTGGGAGCAGGTAAATCATGTATACCATACCGTTAATAACCCAATGATCGAAGAAAAGCTGGAAGACCAGGAAGCGCTTCCCCTGCTCGACAGCATGACGGAAATGGTCACACTATACAAAGGTGTAACCGGAAGTACCATGCCCAGGAGCATGGGCTGGAACTTCATGAACCTGGGCAAGTATATGGAAAGGTGCATGATCACACTGGAAATGACCAACCGCTATTTTGGGGAGATCCATTACAACCTGCAGGACCCCAAAGACATCCTCTACTGGAGGCAGTTGCTTTTATCATTATCCGGATATGAACTTCACCTGAAGACCTACCGGAATACACAGTACACGCTCAATGTAGCCGACCAGGTTTTTTTCAACCGCCAGTTCACAAGAAGTATCCGGTATTCACTGGACAAGATCGGCCACTACCTGGATGATGTGATAGACATGAACAACCCGTCTGAAAAAGAAATCCTGAAAAGAGAGTTCGGCCGGCTGCGCTGTAAGATCCAGTATGCCGATATGGAGCAGGTAAAACAACAATCACCTGAAAAATTCCTTGCTGATATACGTTTAAACCTTTTACAATTTAATAAATTGCTTACGCAGGTTTTTTTCTCGTACGCTTAAGATAACAAAACCAACATGCCCGTTTTCAAAATTCATCATATCACCAGTTACACTTACGACCGCCCCGTGCGGGAGAGTGTAAACGAGATCCGTATCTATCCATTTCCATCACCGGAGATAGAAGTACTCATGCATGAGCTCCAGATCACGGAGCAACCAGACCTTCATGTTTTCTCGGATTACTGGAACAATAAAACCGCCGTATTCAATCTGCGGGAACCACACCAGGAATTGTCGATAGAAAGCAGGATGATCGTTCGCACCACCGCAGCCGGACATCAGCACCTGAATTTTAATACAGGTAAGGATGCACTCGAACAGGAAGTAAGCAGTCAGCTGCAATTGATGGAACTCACCCGTGCCGACCAGATAGAATCACAGGCTGAGATCGACCAGATAGTGGAAAAGATCAACCAGCCCTGGAAAAGCATTGCTGCCATTGTGCAGGATTGCAGCCAGTACATCTTTCAATACTTCAGCTATATCAAAGGCATAACCGATATTGAAACCACGGTTGATGAGATACTGCAGCACCGTAGTGGTGTCTGCCAGGATTTCGCGCATGTGATGTTACAGGTCTTACGTACACTGAAGATCCCTTCACGCTATGTAAGCGGATATGTTTGTCCCAACAAAAACGGCATGCGCGGCGAAGGCGCTACCCATGCCTGGGTGGAAGCCTGGATACCGCAACACGGCTGGGCCGGTATTGATCCTACCAATAATGTATGGGTTACCAACACCCATATACCCCTGGCTGTGGGCCGTAATTTCAGCGACTGCTCACCGGTAAGGGGTACCTTTAAAGGACCTGCACACCAGCAACTTACCGTATACGTATCCGTTGGTTACGAAGACGGACATGTTTTTGAAGAGAAGAACAGTGTAAAGATGCAGGCCCTGCCTACAGTTGTACCGGAAGAGATTTTGGTGGAGGGTTTTGCCGCACAGCAGCAACAATGATTAACAGCCTTTAACCGCAATGTCGCAAAGTAAAATACAATGTAATCATGCGAGGTTAATCTCGGCTAAGAGATAGATTATTAAATAATACTATTTGGAATTGTGCCCGGCTGGTTGTTTCCTGTATCTGGGTCATCATACCAAATTCAGCCCGGAAGTTATTATTGAAAACATAGCCAATAGCCCCATACACCCTGTCGCGGTCAAATACGGGTTGGTCCAAATGAAGAAATATTTCATTGTATACCGAAAGATAAAATGCATTTTTCTCCATTAATGCTTTATTCAGGGGAATGTTCAGTGCTAAAAAATACCGGAAACGCATCCTGAAATCATCCTCTAAAAACCGTTCTTCCAGCCTGTACCGATGCTGAATGAAAACCCTTCCAAATTTTTGACGCGTAATAAACTGCTGATATAATCTGTGTTCCTGTGTGCTTCTCTTTTCATTCGTATTCGCAATATATGGCTCGGCGTAAATGAAGGCATAACCCAGCAAAAGGTTATTGTTATTCTCGGTAAGATTATACCCCAGCCCTGTACGTAACAGCAATTGCTCCAGGTCGCCAGCGAAATTGAAATTCCGGTACTGTACTTCATTCCACCAGTTTAATTTCTTCGTCACCTGCTGGCTGCCGAAATAAATAAACCAGTTGCCTACGTCTGTTTTTTGGGCATAGGAAATAGAAGTAGAAAGCAGGAAGATACTTAGTGTAAAAAAATAGCGCAATAATAAATTCTTCCGAATATGCATCTTGAAAATTACAAATAATTTTAATTAACTAGTTCTTATACTCCAATCATTCAGGAATACAAAGATCCCTCCTTCGTCGGGATGACAGGAATGTGGATTATTAATATCAACTATTCGTTACCCTCTTTCTTGTCATCCCGACGAAGGAGGGATCTTAAACCCCATCACACTAAAGAAAGAGAACCACATAAAAGTAAATTCTTCTCTGTGGTTCACTGTGATTATGAGATATGAAAGCTATCAATTCTTACAGAAAACTAACTTCACCGGTTTGGAGATTATAATACGCTCCCACAATTTTTATTTCCCCTTTTTTAACCATTTCATTTAAAATCGGGCTTTTTGCCTGAATGGTATTGATCGTGTTGATGACATTATTTTTACTTACATGTTCAACAAATGCATCATTCTTTGTCGTTTTCTCGCCAGCAAAATCCTGAGATTTAGCAACAGCAGGTTTTATATTTGTAAGCATTGCCGTTATATTGCCCAATTTAACATCATCAATAGCTGCTTTTACCGCACCACATGCTTCATGCCCCAAAACTAATATCACTTTGGCCCCGGAAACTTTACAGCCAAATTCCATACTACCTAACAAGTCCACATTAACAAAATTACCGGCCACCCTGCCCACAAAAAGATCTCCTATGCCCCTGTCAAAGACATCTTCCACGGGTACCCGGCTGTCAAGGCAGGAAAGTATTACTGCTTTTGGAAACTGGCCTTTAGCTGCGTTTCTAACCATGGCAGAATGATCTCTCGATGTAAGATCATTACTCATGAATCGTTTATTGCCGTCTTTCAAATTTTGAATGACCATATCAGGCGTTAGTGCAGCTTGTTCTTCAGCCGTTAAAACTTTTTCTTTTAACGGTGCGGGCAAGGCTGGTGTTTCAGAAACAACAGCAGTTTCGGTTTTAGCCGATTTATCAGAATCAGCACTTTGACATGAGATCAAAAATGAAACAACTAAGACCGGGAAAAATAACTTTTTCATGCAATTTATTTTAATGATTAAGTAATGGTTTTATATTTAAATTGTCATTGAGATGACTGTAGACCAATCAGCAAGATATATTAAATATTTATATATATTGATTAATTTTTTACCCTGACAGGAATACCCTTCAGGTATCCTGTACGGGAAACCGGCTTTGAGCCAGGTAATAATAATAGAGGGAAACATAATCAATGTATCATATTACATTAAAGGGAATAGAACCAATGCTATAAACCCGCATTATTTTTTACGGAAATCAAGGTTATGAAAAATGGTCAGGCGCACTGAGTTTATGGGCTGGGTTTCCTGGAGAAGGGGTTGATGTTGTAAAATCAATTGATATAAAACAGCAAAATCAATTTTTTTATTTACTGATATTACGACACCAGCCAGTGTACGATTTTGTTCAAAATTGGTACTACCAATAATATCTCCCCAATGGAAAAATATTTCATTCGCCGCCTGCCAGCTTAGTAAAACTTCATCCGTACCTGATTTCCTTAGCAGCGGTCCCTGCATTTGAAAGAGATACCTCGCCCGAAAAGTAAAATTTACATCCACTTCATCAGAAGAAATGCTGACAAAACTTTGCCTGAAACGCTGTTCAAGCCTGATCCGTTGTGAAAACTGCAGATTTGCTTTTCTGGTATTGTACTGGATCTGCTCATATATCCGGTTTTCGTGTAGCCATATCTGATACCTGTCTTTTACCCAAGTCCCAAACCAGGCATATCCCGCAGTAATTCGGATTTTAGGGTTTACCTGGTAAACAGCACCTATTCTTGCAGCTGCAAGACTGGATGTAAAAGGCAATACGCCGCGGGTACGATAGTTCAGGTCAAAAGTATATCCCCATTTATTTGAAAGCCTCGCCTGGTGATTGTACGTGGTCCACAACTGGAACGGCTGCTGGGCAGTGGCTTTTGCACTTATAAAAAGAACCAATACTACAATCAACCATGCTCTCGGCTTCATTAATTCAGATATAATTGAACGAAAATTGATAATACTAATGAATTTAAGATTGAAATGCTGAAAAGATATTACCGACTCATTGTTTATAATATCAATGAAAGTAAGCATTGAAATTATAAAATTGCTGTAAAAAAACCACCTTTCACTTGCATATGCATACGCGCGAAAGGTGGCCTGAAATTAATTTACCATAAAAATCCACTCGAGACTATCCTTCACCTGCGACATTAGGCTCATCGGCTTCATATCCTTTTTTCTTAGTGGCGGGGGCATTTTTATCTTTTGTTCCTGGCATGATTTCGAATCCAATTTCAAAAGTATCCAGCATACTTTGTAATTTGCCAAGTACCTGCATATCTCCAACCGCTTTACCCTTGCCCGATTTTAATATCTCTTCAAATGTAGTTTGCCCAAACATGACTTTAAGCAGATCACTCCGATTGACGGTTAAAGTAAGGTCTGCATTTTTTGACTGAAACCTTGCTGAGTTTGTCAGTGTGGCATTGCTTAGTTCAAGTACAAATTTTTCGTTATTGTCGGGAGTAACCAAATTAATTGTAAAATGTTCATTACCTGCCTTTTTACTGTCGAGTCGTACACCTAAAAAGTCGAGGAACAGTTCTGTACTAATGGCTGACACCAGGTCGGGGCTATTGGTTTTGGGAGATGCACCGGTAGGTATCCCGTTGCGCAATTCATAAGCACCTGCCAGATAACTATTACGTACACTTGGGCTTTCAGCCTGATATCCAAGCTGCTCAAAATTATCGGCCAGCAAATCCTTGGCTTCCTGATTGGTAGGTTCGGCATACACCAACTTGTTCAGTATCTCCATGGCATATTTGTATTTGCCTTCTTTGAACAGCGATTTACCTTTAGCTATTATTTTAGAGGCACCGCCCATCATTTCAACATACAGAGGTGCTGATTCACCAGGTGAAAGTGGTATTAAAGTTGCCGGGTTGGCATCCCAATAACCAAGATACCGGTTGATAACAGCTTTCGCGTTGTGTTCTACCGAACCATGATAGCTGCGGGCAGACCATTGTTTTTGCAGGCTCATAGGCACCTCATATACATTGTGCATTTCATTGATGGTAACGCCTTTGTTTGCCAGGTTCAACACACCATTATTCAGGTTTGCATACAGGTCGCGCTGACTTTTCATTACTTCCTGGATCCGGTCGTTACCCCAGCGAGGCCATGAATGGGAGGCAAACATTACGGTGGCTTCCTGTCCGAACAAGTAAAGCGCATTATTTATTTGCTTTGACCATTCAAGGGCGTCACGAACCAGTGCTCCTCTTAAAGTGTAAATGTTGTGAATAGTTCCGGTAATGTTTTCAGCAGCCCAAAACGCCTTCATATCGGGGAAATAGGTATTCATTTCAGCAGGCGCTTCGGTACCGGGGGTATTTTGAAAGACCATTTTCACACCATCAATGGTGAGGTTCTCGATATCTTTTGTAATCACAATATTGGGCTCAATCAGGCCGATATTTCCGGATGATACATTTTTACCAATAGATTGGTCTACGTGTCCATTGGGACCGGCTGGAAGCAGTACACCGTACTGGTAAAACAACCTGCGTGTCATGGCATTACCGGCATATACGTTTTCTGAAACGGCATGCCTCATAAAGCCAATGGGCGCAATGATCTTCACTTTGCCACTTTTTACATCAGCCTCATCCGCTACACCCCGTACACCACCAAAATGGTCACCATGAGAATGCGAATAAACAACCGCCACTACAGGACGGGCACCCAGTTTTTCATTGATGAATTCCAGGGCTGCTTTGGCTGTTTCTTTGGAAGTGAGTGGGTCAAATACGATCCAGCCTGTTTTACTTTTAATGAAACTGATATTGGACAAATCATATCCCCTCACCTGGTAAATACCCGGAATCACTTCAAATAAACCGTAATTCATATTCAGGATGGCCATCCGCTGCAAGGAAGGATGAATACTCTTAAAGTCTTTCCCTTCTTCCAGCAGAAAATCATACTGGCCTATATTCCATGCAACAGTACCTGCATCAGCCATTATTTTTCTATAGGTTGGTTCGGCAATGAAGCCTTTTTTCGCTTCTTCAAAATCTCGTTTGTCTTCAAATGGCAGGGTACTTTTAAGTTCTTCCCATTTGGCAACGGTGAAACTGGAAGGATCTAAACCTTTTTTGTCAAAATGACCGGCTGCACCGGCAACCGGCGCGGAACTTGAGTCCGTTGCGCCTGGTTTTACTGATGATTGATTACAGCTCCCAAAAATCACCAGGAGGAAAGCTGAACTTAATAATGATAACCTTTTCATTACTTTCTGTTGTTTTGGTTTTTAAATGATTTCCTACTAACTTAAAAATATTCATTGAGGTTCAGGAAGATGCCTTGTGCGCCATGTGCTCCAAAGCCATAATCAAGACCAAGGTTAACCCTGTTATTGGGTTTAAGCATATACCTGATGCCACCACCATAACCTAACTGCAGATAATTAAATAACCCGATATTAGCTGTACGGTTACTGGCAGTTGTACTGTTAAAGAATAATACCGCTCCCCACCTGTCTTTTGTCTTCTGTAATGGGAACCTCCACTCAGCTTCTGCATAAACAACATCTTCGCCTCTGAAACGTCCCTGGGTATAGGGCCTGCCGGAACGGGCAAACATATCCCATCCAACCGCCGGTAACCACATGTAAGAAGATGTACCACTGGTTACAAACCAGCCATACGTCCATACGGCAAGCACATTTCGGGGTCTGTTTTTATCCAGGCTAAAATAATTACGGTACTCCAGCCACAGTTGTGTTGCATTGGTGGTACTGCCTAAAAATTCAGGCAATGCACGGAACGACGCAAAAGCAAATTGCCCCTCATAAGGGTTTATCACATTGTCGCGCGAATCAAAAGTGGCATTCAACGAAACGCCTGATTGTGTATACTTTTCTGCACTAATACCATTTTTGCTCTGGTAATCGTAATGGTAAGTAATTCTGGGTGGTACATCATTCAGACGCAATTGCTTATCATCAATCGCCCAGATCATATCCAAATGGTATCCTATTCCATAATAGAAATTGGATTTTTTCAATCTTTTCGATACTGTTTGGTAAAATCGGAAATTGTTAAAGGCCATCATTTGCTGATTGGGTACTTTTTTGTAGGGATTATCTGAGATTTCGCCATCATCCCCTACAATAGTTTGGCTTGCCAGCGTAATTTTTGAACCCAAACCGTAAGTTGGTTGAGAATTGAGGTTAAACCTGATATCCGTTAACAGAAATAACTTGTTCTCCTCTGTAAAAGCACTACCCCGGAGCGAAGTAAATAATTGATTGTTGGAAGTATAATAAACCCCTGCTAAAAAAGCTGATGTCCTGGTATCCTTAACAGGATCCCCCATTTTAAAGTTTACACCAAGCAATATACCCCTAGTAAACCAGTTGTTGGATTCACTGCGATTACGGGTATAGGGGCCAATTCATATTTCTTTGCAGGCTTAGTGGTGTCTTTTTTCAAAGAAGACACTTCCATTGCTTCTTTTCCAATATCCATTGATCCCTGGGCAAAGGTTTTGTGCAGACCTAAAAATGGAAAAATGAGTAAAAATGCAAAATTCCATAAGGCTACTGCTGTATGGTTTTTATTTTATAAATCATTGGTCAGTGTTTTAGTTCTAATAATTATTTTAAGGAGTTCAGGCTTTGGGACGGAGTCAAAAATTAAAAATCAGCAGATACACCGGAGTATTCATTTTATTAAATGCACACTAGTGTCATTATGATTTTATCATTCTTGAATTACTTCCTGATTTTGTTATGGATGAATTAAAAATATGGTCTGTACGTAGCTTGGTCATAAAATTAATGTATTTGGCATATATCAACTTTTTTTTATGAAATATTTTTGGTGATTCTTAGATACGTATATTTTTAAAATGTCCCCGGATAAATTGATACTATTTATCTACACCCAATTAATTCAAAAAAACTTTACAGAGTTTTCTTCAATATTACATTTACATTAATTTCAGAAATCAAAAGCAACCCGGGCAAATAAACAGGTAAAAAGCACCCTCGCCTATAACGGGAAAGAAATTATTACGCTGAATAAACAACCTTGCTATTAAACCCTGATTTCAGGTGGAAAATAATTTTGACTAACCCCAAAAAACCGGCATCTGCCTGGCCCAAAGACAAACCATACAGCCTAGTCTTTTTTCATGATTAAATATTTAGCGTATTTAATGTTGTGACTTTATCCTGTACTGATTGATAGATGACAAACCTAGCATGAATACTACTTAAAGCAATACAGTTTTTGCTTCATTTGGATGAAAATGCGCAAGATATTAGAATGGATGGGTATTTACTTGGCTTTTTTCAGCGTAATTAGATAAATTTGGTACTTACTTCGCCACCGTTTTGGGTCCACTAAATTATTGATTAATAGAAGAATTTGGAATCTTACATTATTTCGAAGCAATAATGGCAGAGTAATTAGGCCCAAAGTCCCCAAAACAGTGTTGCAGAGAATTACTATTGACATGGAAATAAGTTTTGATTTTATCACCTTTATTCATTTGGTCGCTTTTGTATTGGGCATTGTTTCCACTGCAGTCATTCTTTATTTCGGCATTAAATCAAATCCAGCCAACCAACCTTTGGGCATCGGGCAACTGAGTATTACCCTGGGAATTTTTGTCAGTTTCTCCCTGGTTTCCCGATTGATGGTCCACTGGCCCTTTATGTACAGGTTGGGCAATGTATTCGCCCTGGTTTTTATCCCAATGCTTTATTTATATACTGTTTTTTACACCCGGAAGCGGCTTTGGAAATGGCGCGACTTATTGCATGCCATTCCGGTATTGATATACCTGGTTGACTATTGGGATGTACTCAGTTTGTCCTCTGCCGAGAAAACCAGGCTCATTCTGGAGGATATCAATAATTTGGATATTGTAGGACAATTCCGGCAGAGCAAATATTTTGGCCCGGGTTTCCACCAGGTATTCCGATTGGTTTTATTAAGTGCCTATTGGGTAGCGCAGGCATTAATTTTGTTTAGATGGGTTCGAAGCAACCCCAGGTTAACCCCCCAAAACAAGGTTTGGAAAAATTGGATGCTGATATTTCTGGGTTGCGAATTTTTTATGTGGTTTCCCTTTTACCTGTCCTTCCTGGGGTTGGATATGTTGAAAAGCTATCACATCGTTTATTCTTTTTCAATTGTATGGGTGATGATTTCAAGCCTTTCCCTCTTTTTTTTCCCTTCCCTGCTTTACGGGACAGGATTGGCAGTTCCAACAGTCACGCCCAGAATCAGTAGTGTCCTCAGAAAAACCCAAACAACAGAGGTTGAGGAGAAAAAATTAGAAGAAGTCATGCAGAAGATCGAGTCCCAAATGTATGATAAAAAGCTTTTTTTGACTACGGGATACAGTATCAATGATTTTTCGAACGATATCCAGATACCTGTCTACCAGATTTCAAAAAGCCTGACCAGGTTCAAGGGTTTCGGCTTTGTGGATTTTATCAACCAACAACGGATCAGGTATTGTACTGAAAAATTTGATCAGGGTGAATGGCTGAACTTTACCCTGGAGGCTGTGGCCATGGAATGTGGGTTCAGCAACAGGAATTCCTTTACCAAATCTTTTAAAAAATTCAGGGACTGTTCTCCTTCGCAATACAGGGATAGGAGCAGGATTCTGAGGATTTGATGTGAGCAGGATTCTGAGGATTTGATGGATTGGCAGGATGGATTAAATTGATTTTGAGCTGGATGTATTGGGCTGTTTTATTTTCGACTTTCGATTTTCGATTTTCCACTTTAGATCAGAAACCAAAAGCAATCCGGGCAAATATTCTCCTGCCATTTCCCCCCATCTGTACGGCATCCCAGGGGCCTCCGGTTTCATTATTAAATGCCCATCCTTTGGCACCGGGCGCTACCCCCAGATCGGGATGAATATTGAATACATTATCTGATCCTGCATAAACCGACAACGCACCATTGATTTTATATCCAAGGTAAAGATCTACCGGTGTTTTCCCACTATAGATAAACAGGTCCGGCACATACCCATTGCCGTTATCCAAAGGCACTTCGGGATTTATGCCCAGTCCGTCTTCACCATAACCCAGCAACTTCACTTCACCAAAATGAGTGATGCGTGTGCCGAAAGTGAACTTTCCTGTACCGTATTCCAGGTTCAAACCATATTTCAATGGAGGCGCAGAAGCCAGGATGAATGCCTGTTCGCGGTCGCTTAGAAATGATGATTTAAGAAATTCAGACCCGGCTAATTCAACTGGTACATTAATCGAGGAAATTTCCATTTTCTGCCAGTTGGCTGTGAATAAAGCATGGAAGATCTTCCTGTTCCATTTTTTCGTGTAGTCGACAACGATATCTATTCCGCGGTTTTTGGTATCCACGGCATTGGAGAAAAACTGTGCGAGGGCAATATTATTATCCTGAAGTTCCTGCGCAAGTTCCGGATTGAGGTCAGGATCACTGGCATCAAACTGTCCGGTGAGCACCACCCTGTCCTTTACATTCACCAGGTATCCATCAAGAGTCACACTAAGTTCGGGTGTAGCTTTCCATGTGAATCCGATACTGGCATTGGTGCTTTTTTCCTGTGTGAGTTCCGGGATACCTGCCTTGCGTGTAATTTCCAGGTAATTGGGTACGATGCGTACCTCTGCAATATTTCCGCCCTGCACGGTAGTGAAGGTTGAACTGAAATTGATCTGTGCCAGTGAAGGCGCACGAAATCCGGTACTTACCGATCCGCGGATATTAAAATTCCTGGATACTTTCAGTCTTGCTGCTAGTTTATAATTCAGGGTAAATCCAAAATCGCTGTAGTTCTCCGCCCTGATGGCTCCGTTGACCAAAAAGTTTTTGGCAACATCCATTTCAGCATCCACATAGGCGCCGATCACATTCCGATTGGCATTTACTTCATCTTTGGGCTGGTAGCCGGGGAAACCCTGGGCGCCCGAAGCCTTATTGCCTGTTGGATCAAAATTTTTATAGGATGCCTCTTCACCTGCATATAGTTTATAGCGCTCATAGCGGTATTCCGCGCCCATGCTGAAGTTGAAGCCCTGAGCGATGGTGTATATTGGTTTTGTGAAATTTACATTTAGTGTATTCTGCAGGAAATTAAATCCGCCATCATCAAAATTGGTCTGCCCGGAACCCAATGATGCATTAAATGTCCTATCGCCATAAAAATGAAAATTATTATACCCCAGGGTATTGCTTACATCCCAATCCCATTTACTTTCCGTGCTGCCTTTTATGCCCGCAGCCAGGGAACCGTCGAGGATATTTGTTTGTATATGCGGGTTATAAAATGTATCCGCATCGGCTGATCTCTTCATTATGGATGGAACGAAAATGAGTCCGCCATTTGCATCTGTCGGAAACCTGTCTGGTCGTGCAGAAAAATTCCGGGTGAATGCAAAAGCATCCGATGCTTTATAATTCAGTCCGCCAAACGCGTAAAAAGTTGTGGCACCATTTACGGGCAGTTCCATATTGAAGAAACCGCCTCCGCCTGTCATGGAACCATCACCATGTGCGCGGCGATAGATATTGGTGTACATAAAGTCTTCACTGTTTGGATCCGTATCCAGCGCCTGGCGATAGGTTTTCCCCTGGGTGATAAAATTACCCGTAAGGTTTAAGAATCCTTTTTTGCCGATGTTAAATCCATAGTTGCCATTGAATGCAAAACTTTTTCCATCCATTTTATCTCCGTAAACATATTGATCCAATTCTGGCTTTACGGCAGGATTGTATTTGCCATCAAGGTAATTACTCCAGCCAAAATTCCCTGTGAATTTTCCTGTATTTTTTTTAGTGATGATATTGATCACACCGGCAATGGCGTCCGATCCGTATTGTGCAGAAGCGCCATCACGAAGCACTTCCACCCGATCAATGGCGCCAACAGGAATAGCAGACAAATCGGTGCCACTGTTACCACGGCCCCGGGTGCCAAACACCGCAACAAAGGCTGTCTGGTGGCGTCGCTTGCCATTTACAAGTACCAATGTTTGATCAGGACCTAATCCCCGGAGTGTTGCGAGATCAATATGGTCGGCTCCATCGGAACCGCTTTGTTTATTATAATTAAAAGAGGGAACCGTGAAGTTGAGGATTGACGTAACATCCATTCTGCCGGTTGGCAAAGCTGCCTGGTTCATGTTAACCACATCAACAGGTGCGGTGGTCTCGAGCCTCACCCTACCCGGCGTGCGGGTTCCCACCAGCACCACATCTTCAAGTGTGGTTGTGGCAGCCTTTATCCGAACCATGTAGAAGTTTTCCGTACCTACAGTAATGGCAGCGAGTTGGTAACCTACTATACTTATTTCCAAAATATCGCCTGTTGTGGCATTGATGGAAAACTCACCATTGTTATTGGTAAAGACACCACCCTGGGAGCCTTTTATTTTCACCGTGGCTTTACCAACGGGCGATCCTCCGGCCTCTTCTGCTACAATGCCTCTGATGGTTCTTTGCTGAGAAAATAAGGCGGGGGTAAAAGACATGCCCAGAAAAAACATGATTGCAGTCAGAATTTTCATGAAGAGGTTTTTTTTATTAAATGGTCACTACAAGATACTGCATTACAGACTAACCGCAAGGAAGCAAAGGGCACCAAGAGGCTTACCTGCGCCACACTTCACTGATAGTGTTATTTTCGAATTACTTTGAAAATTACAATTGTGTATAAGAGTCAGCCGCGGCGGGGCGACATTCTTGTAAATGCAATGTATTTTGTATTAGAGCCCCAGCGGGGCGACATTCTTGTAGACCCGCATGTATTTTGTATTAGAGTCCGCCGCGGCGGAGCGACATTCTTGTAGAAGATTTTAATCCGTTTTTATCTATTTTTTGTTCAATTAGAAATGCGGTGTGTCATTGGCAACCATCAATAAAAAAATTTTGTTTTCGGTTCATAAAAAGAGGCTGGCCTAAAATATATTTGAAAGCCCTGAGAATGTCTTAAAAGGCATCTGTTCTCCATCTTATGTCCAAGAGGACTTTAATTTTCGGTCAGCCTCAGGACACGAACCGGGGCTTCCGGTGAATCAAAAAGCTAACCTCTAATCCTTGCGGTTAAGCCATCAATACAATTACCAAATCCATAACATTGGTATAGGTTGGCCCGGTAAATAACTGGGCATCTGTTTGCAGGAAGAACGTATAACTGTCGTTATTAGCCAGCCATGCTGTTGTGTCAACCTTATTATCATAAACCCATTTCAACAGCCTGCCATCCACAACAGCACCGGCGGCGTCTGTAGGTCCGTCGTTACCATCAGTGGCTGCGCATAGTACAGTAGGAACCTCATCAGGATTCTTTCCGGCAGTCTGCCAGTAATTCAGCAAGGCAAGTGCGAATTCCTGGTTACGTCCCCCCTTTCCATTACCCTTTACCGTTACCGTGGTCTCGCCGCCTGCAAGGAAACAGGCAGGCCTTTCTCCGGCATAACCTTCAATCTTTTGGGCAAGTTGAACAGCCATATCTCTTGATTCGCCCTGTACGGACCGATCATCCAGAAAAACCGTATATGAAATTTCCAAAGCCTTGCTGGCCGCGGTAAGCAGGGCGGTGTGGTTATTACCAATGATGCTGAAAATACTTTTTCCAAATACCGGGTCACCAGGCTTTGGTGTTTCAGGCACTTCGCCCCTTAATCCTTTTTCCAGCCAGTCCCTTGTAGCCGGCCCCAGCTGATCAACCAGGGTATACTTTTCCAAAATGGACCATACATCCCCAAAAGTGGAAGGATCCGGCACTGTTGGGCCACTGGCAATTACATCGGCCTCATCACCTGGAACATCACTTAACGCAAAGCAAACTACCGTAGCAGGGTAAGCGATTCGGGTGAACTGACCGCCTTTCAGCCTCGACAAATGCTTTCGAACCGTATTCATCTCCCGGATGTTGGCCCCGCATTTAAGCAGGAGGCCTGATAGCTCCTGTAGTTCCTCGAGGGAAACCCCCGGCACTACATCGGCAACCAGGGAAGATGCACCTCCACTGAGTAATACCAGTACCAGGTCCTTTTCACCTGCATGCTGTAATAAGTTCATTACTGCTTCCCCGGCCTTTATCCCGTTCATATCAGGAACCGGATGACCGGACTCGATACAGGTCATAAATTCCATGGGCAGTCCATGCCCGTATTTGGTAATAATAATACCTTCAGTTATCGCATCGCCCAGCAATTGCTCCAATGTGTCCCCCATGGCCGCTGCCGCTTTCCCCGCTGCTACCACATAGAAATGCCTGATCGTGTCCCGGTCAAAAACATGGTCCCCCAAAGTGATCATATTACCCTTCCTGCTAATCAATGCATTAAGCAGGTTTCCCGGAAGAACCGCCGTGACAGCCGATTTATAAATATCCAAAACTTCAGTCCGCATAGGATCAATATACACATACATTTTGAATCCTGAAAGAGTGGCCCGTATTATATCTTGATCACTTGTTTTCCTGTACCGTATTTTATATTATCTTCGGTATATAGTTGTTTAGCTAACTAAATGGGAATTAGAGGATAGAGGGTAGAGGATAGAGGGTAGAGGATAGAGGGTAGAGGATAGAGGGTAGAGG
>JBGSHT010000012.1:0-23599 GCA_041752135.1 Chitinophagaceae bacterium
GCTTACGATGGGTTAAACCCCCATTATACCTAAAAAAACTGCTTTCGAAAAGAACATATTTGAAACTAAAAAATATTTAAAAATCCATCCTTTAAAAATCACCTTGAAAAATATTCTCGGTCAGCCTCAAGACACGAACCACGGCACGGAGATCCTGGCGTCCTTATCTTTTCGGTTATATTATTTCCGAACCTCCCTCATCCGGTAATCCTGTATCAACGGCGGGTTCTCCGGAGACAAAGTGAAATATATTTCAAAGTTTATTTTTTCTCCTTCCACGATAAATGTTCCCCGCAGGTTATTCTCCGCTTTCATTTCCTTAACGGAAATTATCCTGCCAGCTTTGGCAAATATTTCCCTTGATTGTTTGCGCAAACTATCGATGGGATTATCCGGGAAAAAATTCTCGGAAAAAATCCCGCTCTTTTCCGCTTCTGACCAATCAGGAAGTATTTTCATCAACTCTTTCTTTCGCTGATCAAGGACCGGCGAAACTGGTACAGCCCTCTGTTTCAGCTTTGCCATTTTAACCAGGGTATCCAGCACTAAAGTATTGATCCCACCCATGGGCGAATAGGTGCGATTGGCCAAGGAAACAATGCCAATCCCATAATCCGGCATGATACGCCACTGGCTGCCAAAACCCGGAAGTCCGCCGCTGTGCGCGATAAATACTTTGCCTTCACAATCCCGAGACCATCCCAATCCATAACCATAGGCTGTAACAAGGGCACAGGTCCTGCCATCAGGATAACGGTATCTTGAATTCATACCATTGAAGCGCCATGGATGATGCATCTCCCTTACAGAACTTCGTTTAACCGGTCCCGTTTCATTAAGGTCGGAAGGAGGCCAGGCAGACAGGTGTAGAGCCATATAGGAAGCAAACTCTTCCACAGAACTGAGCATCCCGCCCATTGAACCCCATGAACCATCGGCCTTATCATGGAGCAATTCCTCTTCATTCCATTTATCATTTAACCAGCGATAGCCGTGGGCCAGTTTCGCTGGCGGCACGTTGGCATATTCCCATTCAGCGCTTTTCATGCCCAGCGGAAGCCAGATATTTTCTTTGATGTATTGCTGGTATTGTTTCCCCGATACCTTGGTGATAATGCGGCCCAGCATAGCAAAACCCAGGTTGCTGTATTCATACGCAATGCCGGGAGGATTAGAAAAAGAGATCTGTTTATTAATCAATTCCGATAATTCCTTATCAGAATCGGCAAGCTGGCGATCTCCCCAGGGATTATCTTCCGGGAAACCGGCGCCATGGGTCAGCATGTGACGGATAGTGATCAACGGCGCATCCGCAGTGGGATATTTCAATCCCTTAAGTTCCGGGATATAAAGTTCCGCAGGATCATCAAGCCTCAGCTTACCCTCGTCCCTAAGTTTCAGGATAGCCATTGCCGTGAAACTTTTGCTCATTGATGCAATGCGAAAAACGGAAGAAGAAGTAACCGGGATCTTTTTATCGATATCCGTATATCCGTAGTTACCGGCAATAATCAGCTTACCATCCACTACAATACCATAGGCGAGTCCGGGTATATGGTTCTGCTTTGCATGTTCGGCAAATATTTTATCAATGAAGGGAGCCAATGATTTTATTTTACTGAGCCTGCCCGTATCAATAAAGCGATTCGCAGAGGGAATGGTATCCGCCTTACTGGTTATTGAAAATAATTCGCCTTGGCTATATGTCATGGAAGCGAGAAGCAGGATAAGCGTGAGCCCTGAAAACATCGTTTTCATATTGAAGTATTTCGTATTATACTATCCGGTTAATATTTTAAAGCCTGAATCTTTTGTACATTGAATAAAAGATTCAGGGGGGAAGATAACAAAGATTGCCATGTATTGAGCAGGCAGGAACATGTGTTTAAAAAACAAACCAAAAGAATGAAGATTATCTGGACATATTTAAAACCATTTAAAAAATGGCTCTTCCTGGCTTTGGCGCTTGCTGCAGTTTCCCAGGTATTGCAACTGATCGATCCCATTATATTTGGAAAGATCATCGATCAATACGCCCTGAACCCGGGTGATAAAACTGAAAATGAACTGATAAACGGCGCACTGAAATGGCTCGGTATAGCTGTTGGCATTGCATTATTGGCCAGGGTAGGACAGGCATTGACAGAGTATGTCACCCGGCTGATCGTACAGAAATTTGGGATGGAGATCTTCAATGAAGGGCTGCGGCAAACCCTTCGCCTGCCTTATCATGAGTTTGAAGAAACCAGCAGTGGCCAGGTAGTTTCCACCCTTCAAAAAGTACGGGGCGATAATGAAAAATTCATTAACTCCTTTATAAATGTCATTTTCTCCTCTGTTGTTGGCATAGCTTTTCTCATCTGGTACTCCATTACAAAGCACTGGGCACTGATCCCGGTTTTCCTGATTGGCGTATTGGTTTTAGGCGGACTAACTTCCATCCTTAGCCGAAGGATCAAAGCCGTACAACGCTCTGTTGTTCATGAAACAAACAAAATGAGTGGTGCCATTACGGAGTCACTTAGAAATATCGAACTGGTAAAAAGCCTGGGCCTTACTTACCCTGAGATCAGGCGTTTAAAAGGGTTCACAGAGAATATCTTCAATCTCGAAATGCAAAAGGTGAAGAAGGTAAGGACATTGTCATTCTACCAAAGCACCGCCCTGCTCATCCTCAAAGAGTCGATCCTTTTTCTCCTGCTCTGGCTGATATTCAGGAAACTACTATCCCCTGGGGAACTGATATCCATGCAGTTTATTTCCACACGCATCATCTTCCCGTTACAAGACCTTGGCAATATCATTATAGCATACCGCGAAGCAGAAGCTTCGCTGCACTTGTTTAATGAACTCATGCAAAAAGAACCTGAATACAGGCCGGAGGAGCCCGTTGAAATTGGGGAAATTGAAAGCCTTCGGTTTGAACAGGTTGGTTTTACCTATAAAAACGCCAAACAAGCGGCCGTGGAAGATCTGTCCTTCACTGTAAATAGAGGAGAAACCATTGCTTTCGTTGGCCCTTCGGGATCGGGGAAGTCAACCCTTGTCAAATTACTGGTAGGACTTTATACACCTACGGAAGGAATGATTTATTATGATGAAATCCCGGCTAAGGATATCCGTTATAACCGCATGCGTAAACAACTTGGGTTTGTTACACAGGAAACGCAATTATTTTCCGGCAGTATCCGGGATAACATGCTGTTTGTAAAACCGGATGCCACTGATGAAGAAATTTATAAGGCACTGGAACGTGCTTCTGCACTTAAACTGGTGACCACCAGTGAAAGGGGGCTGGATACCGTTCTTGGTGAAGGCGGGAAGAAAATTTCCGGAGGCGAAAAACAAAGACTGGCAATTGCCAGGGCGCTTTTGCGCAATCCACGCATACTGATTTTTGACGAGGCCACCTCCGCCCTGGACTCCATAACAGAAGAAGAGATCACAGAAACCGTTAAAGAAATATCTGCGGCCGATCAGCAGATCATGATCATGATCGCGCACAGGCTTTCCACCATTATGTATGCCGATTGTATTTATGTTCTGGAAAAGGGCCGTATCATAGAAGAAGGCTCACATAGCGAATTGGTAGATAAGAAGGGCCTATACTATGCCATGTGGCGTCAACAGATCGGAGAGCGGAAGACAGACCTGACGGAAGCGTGAAGAAGGTGGGAAGGTGGGAAGGGGGAGGTGGGAGTCGGGAGTCGGGAGTCGGGAGTCGGGAGTCGGGAGTCGGGAGTCGGGAGTCGGGAGTCGGGAGTCGGGAGTCGGGAGTCGGAAACAGCCAATACAATTTTTAACATACTAAAGCCAAAGGAATGGCTTCTTCCGAAATATCATCCAGGTTTTCATACCAGTCGAGGTGTGGTGACCACAGATTACAACCACCTGCCTGCTCAATACATTGGGTTTGCGACCATACTTTCCCGCATTTCGGGCATCTTCCCCCGGTACTAAATGTATCCCATTGCATTCCGCAGGAGCATGACCAATAAGGCTTGCCATCAGGCTCCCATGAACATTTCGGACAACGGATCCTGAGCTTTTCCATACAGGTGGAAATGAAAAAAGTACTTGAATATTTCTAGTACGCCATTAGTTTATGGATATAATCATCCAACCGGGATTTCGCCAGGAACCGGGATTCCAGGTCAATGGCAAAGGGAATGGGTGTGTCCATGCTTGCACAACGCAACACGGGCGCGTCAAGTTTCTCAAAACAATGCTCACTGATCCATGCGGAAATTTCACCGCCGATGCCGCCGGTTAAGGTATCTTCATGCAGTATCAGTACCTTACCTGTACGCTCAACCGAAGAACGAATGGCGTCATAATCCAGCGGCAGCAGTGTCCGCAGGTCAAGGATATCGAGGGAAATTTCAGGATGTGCCTTTGCGTAATCCAGCGCCCAATGCACGCCACTGCCGTATGTTATGATGCTGATGTTTGTGCCTTCGCTGACCAGTTTCGCCTTGCCAATTTCTGTCTCATAATAATTAACCGGCACCACCCCGCTGATACTGCGATAAAGGGCCTTATGTTCAAAGAACATCACCGGGTTGGGGTCATTGAAAGCCGCAATGAGTAATCCCTTGGCATCTTCCGGTGTTGATGGATAAACCACTTTCAAACCTGGTGTATGTACAAACCAGGCTTCATTGCTTTGCGAATGAAACGGTCCCGCACCCACGCCCGCACCAGTTGGCATGCGAACCACCACATCTGCGGCTTGCCCCCACCGGTAGTGTATTTTAGCGAGGTTATTGATGATCTGGTTGAAGCCTGCCGTCACAAAATCTGCAAACTGCATTTCCACCATACTCTTGAAACCTTCGAGGCTTAATCCCAGCGCCGTACCAATAATTGCGCTTTCACAGAGCGGCGTATTTCGCACCCGCTCCCGGCCAAACTTCTCAACAAACCCTTCAGTGATTTTAAACGCACCTCCATATTCCGCAATGTCCTGCCCCATCAGGATCAGGTTGTGGTGACGCTCCATACTTTGAAGCATCCCCTCTTTAATGGCATCAATAAACCTAATTTCTATTGACTGCTCACGTAGTACTGTTGATGCCTGATCATTCACCTGCTCACTCCTGATTTCCAACTGGCTATTCACCTCCGCTTGCTCCTGACTTTCCACTGCCGACTGGTGACTGCCGACTGGCGACTCCCCACCGCCCTCTACCCTCTGCCCACTATCCTCCCACTCCCCACTCCCATCTCCCGCCTGGATATTCCCTTCCGCTTGCTCCTGACTTTCCACTGCCGACTGGTGACTGCCGACTGGCGACTTTCCACTCCCCTCTGCATACACATCCATCAACTCCTCCTCCGTATCCACTTCAAACGGTCCCGATTCCAGTCCTGCCTTGATACTATCGTCAATATATACCCTAAATTCCTCGCGTATCTCATTAACCTGGTCGTAGTTAAGAATGCCTTCCCTTTCCAGGTATTTTTCAAAATTGATAACCGGGTCCTTTTCCGCCCATTCTTCAAACAGTGAAGCCGGCACATATTTGGTGCCGCTGGCTTCCTCATGGCCCCTCATCCGGAAGGTCATACATTCTATGAGAAAAGGCTTCCGGTTTTGGATGCAATAATCACGCACCCCTTTTACAGTATCGTATACCGTGAGGATGTTATTGCCATCAATCTGCACACCTGCCATGCCGTAGCCTTTAGCCCGGTCAACCAGGCTTTCGCAACGATACTGCTCATTCACCGGTGTGCTCAGGCCGTAGCCGTTATTTTCTATGATGAATATCACAGGCAGGTCCCATACAGCAGCTACATTAAGCGCTTCGTGGAAATCACCTTCGGAAGTGCCTCCATCGCCGGTAAAAGCGAGGGACACCTTTGCTTCATTTTTAAGGGAATAAGCGAGTGCTGCACCATCGGCAAGTGCCAGTTGCGGGCCAAGGTGGGAGATCATGCCACAAACATGATGCGCCGCTGAACCAAAGTGAAAACTTCGCTCTCGGCCCTTACTGAAACCGTCTTTGCGGCCCTGCCATTGCAGGAATAGTTTTTCCAGCGACATCCCTCGCCCGGTAAATACACCGAGGTTCCTGTGCAATGGCATGATCCATTCGTCCTGCCGCAATGCCAGCGTGGCGCCAACCGAAATGGCTTCCTGGCCAATACCACTGAACCATTTGGAAATCCTTCCTTGGCGCAGGAGAATAAGCATTTTTTCTTCAATCATCCGGGGCAATAAAATTTGCCGGAAGAAATGGATCAGCTCTTCATTCGATAAATCTTTGCGGTCAAACTGTAACATAGTGCTAAGGTCGGGAGAATAGTGGATATTACAAGTAGCCAGTCGGCAGTGGAAAGTCGCCAGTCACCAGCCGGCAGTCGGCAGTCAACAGCCAAAGGCAGAAACCTGCTTATTTGATAACCGTGTTTAATATTGTGAGATCAATCTATTGGAAAATATCGCCAGACATTAATTAATAATTTTCCGCAACTAATATAATCAGTTTAAGTATTTTGGTGACTGACACTTGAAATCATTCCGAAATAGTAAACTGTACATATCTGCAATGGGCTGTTGACTGCCGACTGCTGACAGGCGACTATTTATTTATGGGCTGTTTCTGCCGACTGTAGACTGGTGACTGGCGACTTTCCACTGGCGACTATTTATTCACTCTTTTATCAAAGCTCTCCAATAAAGTTACTATCAAAGACACGACCAGGCTAAACCCAAGCGCCCACCAGAAACTATCAACCGTAAAACCATTAACCAGTTTAGCGCCTAACAGTACAATCACTGCATTGATCACTAACAGAAAAAGCCCCAGTGTGATCAGCGTAAATGGAATGGTCAGTATCACCAGTATGGGTTTCACAAAAGAATCAAGCAGGGCCAGTACGGCAGCGGCGATCAAAGCAGAGATATAATCCTTAATATGTATTCCGGGAAGTATATAAGAAGCGATGATAATAGCGATCCATGTAAAGAATAAACGCAGGATGAATCCCATGATGATTATTTATAGTAAGTTAACACAATTCTGAATTACACTTCATCAAATCACCACCAATTCATAAAAAGCATCTTCCACAAGGTATTTGCGAGCCAGTTCTGTCAGTTCCCGCGGGGTAACCTGCCGGATTGTTTGTACCGACTCATTGAAAAAGTTTTCATCAAGTCCATTCAGTACAAGGTTCTTCCATCTGCCGATGATCTGGAAGGGTCCATCGAGGTCGCCAAGGATACTGCCCATCAGGTAATTCTTCACCATCAGTAATTCATCTTCCGGGATAAAGCCTTCCCTAAGCCTCTTCATTTCCTGATATATCTCTGTAATTGTTGCTTCACAAACATCACGTCCTGCCTCAGTGCTGATAACCCAGGCGCCATCCTGCAAATGATTCTGCAGGAAACTGTGGATGCCATAAGTGTACCCTTTGTCTTCGCGGATATTATCCATCAGTCTTGAACCAAAGAAACCGCCAAACAAGGTATTCAGGACCTGCACTTTTTTGAAATCAGGATGATGGCGATTGGGAAAAGGACGTGCCAGGCGAATAGCACCCTGTACACCATCAGGATCGTTCATGATCCTTTTCTTTTTCTCCGGGGCAGGCTTAACGGGATATGGGATATCCGGAAGCGGCTGCTGGTTCAAAGGAAGTTTCCCAAAATTTTCATTGAGCAAAGATTCCAGGTTGAGCGGAAATATGCCGGCGACAAAGATCACGCATTTACCCTGGCTGTAATACCGTTGGTAAAACTGTTTGATCTCTTCGTTGGTCAATGCATCATACATCTCAAGGGTATTATTCTTACCATAGGGATGTTCGGGACCATACACATATTCATCGATCATCCTGTTGGCCACTACATCACATTTCTTCAGGTTCACTTCAAGGCGCTGCTTCTGGTTCTGTTTGTATACATCGAGCTCATGCTTCGGAAAAACCGAATCCAAGAGGATCTCCTGCATAACCGGAAGCAGTTCACCCAAACTTTTCGACAGGCAGTGGAGGATAAAATTTGCGGTTTCATTATAGCAGTTCCGGTTGAGATAGGCCCCGTAATAATCAAAATGCTCACTCAACTCAAATGCAGATCGGGTGCGGGTTCCGTTCTTTAACAAAAAATTTGTTGCAGCGGCGATCCCGTTTTTTCCTTCATACCAGTTGCCTGCATAGAAAACCATTTCGAGCTGCAGCACTTCTTCGGCGCCGGCATCAATGGCATATACTTCCACGCCATTATCGAGCGTAAACCGCTGACAAGCTTTGAGCTCCAGGTTAAATTCAATGGCATCTTTTATCGGCGGAGGAATTTTCCTGTTTAATATCGTCGGATCCTGCATGTGTGTTGTTTCTTTTTTCCTGACTTTTCTGAAAAGGATGTAATCTGATGCCGATCAGTTTTCGGCGAGGTAATGTAAAGTGTTGCTGTTCTCTGGCCTGAACAATAAGCGACACTCCTCACGTATGTCTTCAGCGGTAACTGCATGGTATTTTGCGAGCTCCGTATTCATGAGGTTGGCATCTCCCAGTAATTCATAATAGGCAATGCTGCTGCCCCTGCTCATCACACTCATGTCTTCAAAAGCCATGATGCTCTCGGTTTTATTTTTCACTTTCTGCAGTTCTTTTTCTGCTACCAAAGTGGTTTTCATCTTTTCGAGTTCCTCATCCACGGCCGCTTCCGCTGTATTGATGTCCACCCCTTTCACCAGCTTTCCTTCGATTGTGAATAAGCCGGAATCATGACTGCCAAAATGATAGCAGTCAATATTGCTGAAAAGCTTTTTTTCTTTCACCAGCGCCTGGAACAGGCGTGATGAACCACCGCCGCCCAGCATATCGCCGGCAAGGTCGGCAACGTAGTAGCGCTGATCCATACGCGCAGACATATGCCAGGTTTTGTACAGGGCATCGAGCGGTACTTTGGCTTTAACAACCTGGCGCCGGGCTTCCTGCTGTGGGGGCTCAACGGGCAGGTTTCGGTTATACTTTTCACCGGGAGCGATGCCACCGAACCATTTTTCGGCAAGTTGCCTCACCTGGTCGAGGTACACGTTACCCGCTACTACAAGGATGGCATTCACCGGGGTGTAATGCCTGAAGAAAAATCTTTTCACATCAGATAGCTGTGCTTTTTCTATGTGGCTCAATTCGAGGCCGATGGTCATCCAGCGGTACGGGTGCTGTTTATAGGCCAGCTCGCGCATGATCTTCCAGGCATCGCCGTAAGGTTTATTGATGTAGTGTTCTTTGAATTCTTCGGAAACCACTTTACGTTGCACGTCCAGGCTTTTTTCGCTGAAAGCCAGGCTCAGCATGCGGTCGCTCTCCAGCCAGAAAGCCGTTTCCAGATTCTCGGCAGGCAGCTGGCAGTAATAGTTTGTGAGGTCGTTGGTTGTGTAAGCATTGTTCTCGCCACCCGCGTTTTGCAGGGGTTCATCGTATACGGGGATGTTGACGGAACCGCCAAACATAAGGTGTTCAAACAAATGCGCGAAGCCCGTATGCGTAGGCTCTTCGTCGCGCGCACCAACATCATATAAAACATTCACCACCGCCATCGGTGTACTCTTGTCCTGGTGCACCAGCACCTTTAATCCGTTAGACAAAACAAACCTTTCATATTTTATCATACTGCAAATATCCGTTTAATCGGGGAAAGGAAATGGAAAACTCATGAAAGAATATTAATCATTGATTGCAAAGACGTATAGAAGAAACTAATAAAGGCGAATAACTTTGCGCCTTTTATTGCATTGCGTTTAAAAAATTATAATATACTTTTCGGCTTCAGGTACAGCACTTCCGGAGAACCATTGCGCAGGATGATAAATTTCAGTTTATCCCCCAGGTTTTGCATCATGGATTTGTACACCTGTATATTATTGCTGAAATTATTATTGATACCAAGGATAACATCACCCGGTAAAAATCCGCCTTCCTTTCCGGGGGAGCCTTCAACCACATCTTCCACAACCACTTTGCCATCAATAAAGTACACTCCCAGTCCCGTATAGGCGTAATCAAATGGTTCGGCATAGGCCTTGTTGGGGATGATATGGATCTCGCGCTTACGGTAATTCAATGTCACATTAAACCGGCGCAGCAGATCGTTGCCCAGTAATCCCCCAAGGAATGGATAGGATGTAACATTGTATTCATCATCAAATAAAAACGTAGGCACATTTTTGAACTTGTACGGACCTACCCGCACTTCTTTTATCGTTGTCAGCCGCATGGTCATTTTACCGCCTAATCCTTCAGCCTGTGTCACCAGGGGTTCTTTTTTTTTGTTGCTGAGGATGCTGCTGTCGCGGATATAATCTTCGGACAATAAAAAGCTCAGCCCCGCGCCCGTGTCAAAATAAAAACGGTTCTGCGATTTTTCTTTATCCCGGAAGTTCATAGTCAGGATAGGGATCGCAGTTAACAAGGGCCGCAGTAAATGGCCACCTTTGGGATATTTGATCTCACCCGGCGTCAGCACTTCCATCTGCATCGTATCGTAATTAAGCTTAACGATATACCGGTTGAGAAAACTATACCCGATGATGCCGTCTATTTTGATGCCATAGACACTGGTGAGAATTTCATAATCGTTGACATGGAAATTCAGACTGTCCACATCAAGACCGGGCAGGTGCAGGGTGGCATTATTCAGGAATTTTACATTCCGGATGCCCCCAATACCTCGGATCGTTTTGTCAGAGGGTTCAAGGGGGATATTGAATTCAATACAAGTAGTAGAATCAAGGGAAATGCCACCGCTGCCGGTGTCCAGAATGAAATTGAGACTGTCGGGATAATTATTAACGGTTGCTTTTAACAGTACTACCCCACCACTCAGGGTTCTAAGCGGAACAGTGGTAATTTTCCGGGCCGGTGGCTCCGAAAACTGTTCCTGTGCCTGCGCGGAAACTGATAATAGCAGGAAATTCAGGACAAAGGTTAAGATACCTTTTGGGTTCATAATCATAAACAGGGCAAGCGATATTGGGAAAAGGCTGCCTGTTACCTCAAAATAACGATTTATTTGACGGATCAGTTTGCCATTCAACAAATTCACATCCCTTTCCGGGAACCTTTCCTGTTGTACATTTGTTTTTCAAGTGAACGAAAAATCCATGAGCAGTTTACCCGAATTATACCAGAAAGCCCTTTCCTTTTCTTTTTTGACCGCCGAGGAAGGACTCACCCTTTTCAAGGAAGCCCCTTTAACGGAACTGATGCAGATAGCCGATGAACTCCGTAAAAAGCAGGTGCCGCATGGTAAAGTCACCTGGCAGATAGACCGCAACGTCAATACCACCAACGTATGCGTGGCCAATTGCAAGTTTTGCAATTTTTACCGCATACCCGGACATGCCGAAGCCTATATCACGGATATGGATACCTACCGGGTAAAAATAGCCGAAACCCTTAAATACGGAGGCGATCAACTGCTGCTGCAGGGCGGCCATCACCCCGAACTCGGGCTCGCTTTTTATACTGATACGTTCCGCGCGATAAAAGCGGAATTTCCCAATATCAAATTACACGCCCTCGGCCCGCCCGAAGTGGCGCATATCACCAAACTGGAGAAATCCACCCACCGTGAAGTGCTGAAAGCGCTCAAGGAAGCCGGGCTGGATTCATTGCCAGGTGCCGGTGCAGAGATCCTGATCGATCGCGTTCGCCGGCTCATCAGCAAAGGAAAATGCGGTGCGCAGGAATGGCTGGATGTGATGGCCGAGGCCCATCAGCAAAATATCACCACTTCCGCAACCATGATGTTTGGCCATGTGGAGACCCTGGAAGAACGCTTTGAGCACCTGGTGAAGATCCGCGAAGTGCAGAGCCGCAAACCGGAGCATGCCAAAGGATTCCTGGCATTCATCCCCTGGACCTTCCAGGATGTAGACACCCTGCTGACCAAGATCCGGGGCGTACAAAACCTGACCACCCCTGAAGAGTATATCCGGATGATCGCCATCAGCCGGATCATGCTGCCGAATATTAAAAATATCCAGGCTTCCTGGCTGACCGTAGGTAAGCAGGTGGCGCAAATTTGCCTGCATGCCGGGGCGAATGATTTCGGCAGTATCATGATCGAGGAAAACGTGGTGAGTGCCGCCGGTGCACCGCACAGGTTTACGTACAAAACCATGCAGGATGCAATTCGTGAAGCGGGTTTTGAGCCGCAGCTCAGGAACCAGCAGTATGAGTGGCGGGAACTGCCGGAAATGATCGAAGAACAAGTAATAAATTATTAACGAATTAGCGAATTAAGGGATTAGCGAATTGAACAGCCTTTGCAGAGCCATATCCTGGGACTGTTATTAGCATTCATTTTCATGATTTTACCATTTAGCGATGTAAGGCCTTTTTGAAGAATCCGTTAATTCGCTAATCCGCTAATTCGCCAATTCATTAATCCTCCTTGCAACCTCTCCGGATAATTTATCATCTGGTTTAAGAATTCGCTAATCCGCTAATTCGCCAATTCATTAATTCGCTAATTATGACTAGAAAAGAACCTTCCCTGATATTTTGTATCCTGATGGATGTTATCGGTTATGCCACTTACGCCGTTCCCTTTTTAGGTGAATTTGGCGATATTCTCTGGGCACCGGTATCTTCCATTATTTTCTTCATGACCTTCGGCGGCTGGAAAGGCGCCATGGGCGGTATGTTCAACTTTGTGGAAGAAATTCTCCCGGGTACCGACTTCATCCCCAGCTTCACCATGATGTATTTCTTTCAGCGAAGCGGGAAGAAGTCGATGCAAACCCCGATAAAGATATCTTAGCGCTATTCGTTTCCTTGCGGTGCGTTAACCATGATGTTCCCGTAAAACAGCGCATTCAGAAACAGCTTATTGGTACCATACCAGGTACCCCTGAAATTAGGGTCATCTGCAAAAAGGATGACCCTTCCCCTTCCTTCACTGCCCACCAGGATAGCTGCTGAATTTTTCACTTTCTTCATGGATGCCGGATGTACATAACCTCCCACTAAAGGGTTAGCCGTGTACTGCGCAACCGTAGTGTACGGACTCGCTGAAGGAAGCAGGTAGGTGGCACCGTTACGGTAAACCGACACTTTGCGGCTGGTAAATCCATAGCCAATGGGATGCGTGGTATCCAGGTCAACGGTGAAAATCGAACCGCCCATCGCCTTGGCGCCTTCGCGATCGGAAGCCTCATCAAAATTAAACCGCAACGGTGCCGGCTTGCTGCTATCGACCAGCAGTTTTTCTTTGGTCATCCCATTTTTAATGGCCCATTCAGAACCGGTTTTAATGGTGATCAGCGTTCCGCCTTCCTGCACCCAGGTTTTTATTTTATCGGTGAGGGTTTTATCCAACAAAGAATAATTACCACTGACCATGATCAGGGTATTGTACCGGCTGAGGTTAACCCTTGGCAGTGTCAGTATATCCAGTTTAGTAACGGGCATCTGTAAGCGCTGATCCAGCAGGTGCCAGATCTCGCCGGCCTCAGGCGGAGCAACACCGGCGCCAATGATCATCGCCGCTTCGGGCTTTTTCAGGGTACGCATATAATTACTGCCGAGGTCGATGCCGCCGGTGCTGAAGCCTGTTGATATGCCATGAATGGTGATGCCACAGGCCTTACTCACGTTGTCTACTACCCGGTAAATGGAATCAGCACTGATGCGCTGGAGGCCAACCGGGATCGATAAACTGCCATAGCCGAAGAACTTGGGCTTACCATCAATGGTTGCCGTAAAAGGCCGGGTGGCAGATTGTACAAATACCCCGGCGGATTGCATCAGGTAGATGGCCTTATGCACATTATAATCAGAAGCTTCCAACACATACGCATAACCGCTTTTTGCCACTGTGCCGGGTGCCGCAACGGGAGCCACAGTAAGTTTTTTCCCGGGGGTAAGGGGCAGTTTCACTTCGCCGTAAGGCAGGCCATAGGCATGGATCAGCGACCAGGTGGATGCGTCATAAAAGGTACTGTCGATATAGGTGATGGCCTTTTCAAATACGCTGCGTACCATGATATAATTCGGCTGGTCCACCGGCACCATATAGGTTTTACCGGCTTCAAATTTTTTACCGTCTGCGGTTACCGGTCCGCTGGTTTCATACACATCAATTTCATGCAGTAAAAGCATGTCCAGGAAAGCGCGGGTGCGGGTAAGATCATTAGGGTCGCCGAATACATAGGCTTTGACAAGTGATTTTTTTGCCTGCTCATTGGCCACACGGTAGAATTCTTTGCGGAGTTTCAGCAGGCTGGCTTTCTCTGCCAATGAAGCGCGTATGGTGGCGATCGATGCAGTAAACTGGTTGCGGATGGTAAAGGCAAATGTGATGGGTATGGTGCTGGTCTCCTGCACATGTCCGCGTGAGCTGCCCTGCTCAAACAGGAACCCAGCACCGCCATAGAAATTGATATAACTCGATCCGTAACCGGGATACAATTTATCAAAAGCTTCCTTGGTGAAGTACATCGAACCAATGCTGTTGGCTGCCGCGGCAAAATATTCACCGTATTTAGGGTAAATGGTATTGTAGAGATAATCCGGCACCACCGGGTTATTGCTGCTGTTCTTTCCGGGGTCAAAATAAAAAGTGGAAGTGGAGCCCATTTCGTGGTGATCTGTCTGCACATAAGGCCGCCATTCATGAAAGGCCCGGATGCGGTTCCTTGTCTCGGGGAAAGTACCCAGGAACCAGTCGCGGTTAAGGTCAAACCAATAGTGATTGAACCGGCCACCGGGCCAGATCTCGTTATGTTCCCGGTCCATCGGATCGGCCACAGGCGGTTCTGCTTTATGCATATTCGCCCAATGCGTGTGCCTGTCGCGACCATCGGGATTGATCACCGGGTCCATCAGGATCACCATTTCATTCAGCCATTTCAATGCTTCCGGGTCTTCCACTGCCGTGAGATAGTAAGCGGTCATCATGGCCGCTTCACTGCTTGAGGGCTCATTGCCGTGTACATTGTAGCCAAGATGAATGACCAGCGGGATATTCTCCGTTGCGCCGGTGAGTTGACCCGCGAGGTTGGCCTTACGGATCTCTTCTATACGGTTATGGTTAGCCGCAGATGTGAAGATGGCCAGGATCTGTTCCCTTTGTTCAAAGGTTTCGCCCATGCTTTTTACCGTAACGCGGTCGGATAAGCGATCCAGTTCACGGATATATGCCAGGATGCGGTCGTGGCGGGTATGCTGCGACCCGATCTTATATCCCAGGAAAGCTTCCGGTTCGGGGATAGCGGGATTTACTTTCGTGGCTTTCGGGAAAAAATAAGGGTCCTGTGAAAATGCGGGATAGAGGCTGATCAGGAATACGAATAAAAGAAGTAGAGATCTCATGGCCATCAAATTTTGGATAGCCTTAAAGATAGGGAATTCGGGTTATCTCTAACCGATCACAAAACGATAGCCTACGCCTTTTACGGTAATGATTTCCAGTGACGGTTCCTCTTTCAGGTAACCCCGGAGTTTGGCCATGTACACATCAAGGTTGCGGGAATTGAAAAAAGAATCATTGCCCCAGAGCAGGTTCAGGATCTCTTTCCGGTCAATCACCTTATTCCTGTTCACATATAAATATTTCAGGAGCTCGGCTTCGCGAAAGGAAAGCTTTCGTTCTTCCGTTCCGTCCATCAGCGATTGCCGGTTGACAAAAAACTGAAACCGCCCCAGTGGCCAGGCATCGCCCTGCATGGCATTTTCATCTGCCGGTTTTTGTTTGAGCGCATGCTGTATACGCACAATCAGTTCCTCCATACTGAAGGGCTTGCGGATATAATCGTTGCCGCCCAGTTTGAATCCTTTCACCACATCTTCAGTCTGTGTTTTGGCGGTGAGGAAAATCAGGGGAACGGTGGCATCCACATGACGGATATCTTCTGCAATATCAAATCCGTCTTTGTTCGGCAGCATGATATCAAGAACGCAGATATCGGGGTTCACTTTTTTAAAAAGGGTCATTACCCGCGCGCCGTCGGTTTCCATGAAAACCGTATAGCCCCTGCTTTCCAGGCTTTCCTTTACGATCTTCCCCAGGAAGGTTTCATCTTCAGCGTATAATATTTTAGCCATTCAGTTTGGGTAAGGTGATGATGAAAGTGGAGCCTTTGCCCGTTTCGCTGTTAACCTGTATCCGGCCTTTATGTTTTTGAATGATATGCGCCACATAACTCAGCCCCAGCCCGTAACCCTTCACGTTATGCCGGTCACCGCCCTGCGGCACGCGGAAAAATTTCTCAAAGATCTTTTCCTGGTAGGCGGCGGGAATGCCCATTCCATTATCCTGCACGATGATTCGTGCCTCAGTGCCGCTCATATCCACATCCACGTTTATGGCAGGCGATGTCCCGCCATACTTCAACGCATTATCCAGTAAATTATAGACCACGCTCATCAGGTGCAGCCTGTCGGCTTCAATGATGAAATTATCACCGGTATAATTGATCTGTACTTTGGCGCCATGTTTTTCAAACAGCGGCTGAAAACTTCCAGCCACTTCTTTCACCAGGTCGCGCAGGTCAAATGGCTCCGGCATCAGTTGCACTTCCCTGTTTTCAAACATGGATAAGCGCAATACTTTATCTACCAGCATGGAGAGCCGATGCAGTTCCTGCTGTGAAATATCCAGGTATTCATTTGTTTTTACCGGGTCCTTCAGTGCGTTGAAATTGCGTAGCGCTTCAATGGCCACCTGCACCGTGGCGATGGGTGTTTTTAATTCATGCGTGATATTGCTGATGAAATCATTTTTCAAAACGGTAAGCCTTCGTTGCTGCAAGAGGTTCCGGTAGAGCAATATAAAAGTGAGTACCGTCAGTCCGATCAGAAAAATAGAGAATAGGATCGGCGAGCCCATTTTTTTCAGCAGGTAGGGAAATGTATTTCCGGGGATCATCCTGAAAGATACCGGGTGCGCGAAACCCACGGTCACTTCATGCATGGCGGGTACGGCCATTTGCCGGCCGGCGACTTCCTTTCTGACAATGGTAAATGGGATATTCATTTTTTCGGTAGCCAGACGGGCAGCAAATGAATTTTCCACTTCTTTGATGGTCAGGGAATCCTGCAGGGAATCCAGTCCGTACAGAAACTGGAACACTTTCCCGCCGCTGTTTTTTCCTTCCCAATCCATTGTTTGATTTGGCTGCAGGCTGTCGCCCCGGTATATTACCCTGGAATCATACATCGTTATGATCATATTATTTTTCGACCGGTTGCTGTCGGATACTTTCTCCCGGATGATGTTCACATAATTTATTACTTTTTTATTACCGGCCGTATCAAAAATTTCCCCATCTGCATTACTGCTTTTCAGGGTGATGTGAATTTGCGGACGTGAGGTGTCTTTTTGATGCGGGCCTTCCAGTTTTAGTTTTTCCGCCTGCAGGGAAAAGACAGACTCACGGAAAAGCATATCCGATTTTGTATCCAGGAGCTTCTGCTCCCGCCCGTATTGCTGCCAGAGCCAGAAAAACTGGAACCCGGTGATCGCGAGGATCGCCAGTATCATCAATGCAGCAAGGCCTTTCTGATTGGGCATATTTTTGATTTCGGGGATAAAGGTATAAAACCCTTTCCGACGCTGCTCAGGGCATTAACCTTAATTAACATTAAAGCAGGTTTGGTTAACCTGCCGCAGGTATCAGCCGCTGTAGCTTTGGTGAAAATCAAGAGTATGGAAAAGTTTATCATCATCCTGGCAGCGCTTTTCACGGGCATCATGGCTTGCGGCCAGGTAAAGGAAGGAAAGATCATTTATGAAAGGACACAGCAGATTCAGATACAATTAGCCGGGCAGGACCAGGCCATGCAGAGCATGATCCCCAAGGAAAGGAAGGACCGCTTTGAGTGGATATTCGGAAATAACCAGTCGGTATGGAAGGCCGTGGAAGAACTGGATTCCGATGGCGGTAATATGTCCTTCAGCAGTGGCGGCGCAGAAATCCGTATGATCATGCCCGGAAGCAACGACATTCTCTACACGGATTATGGCCGGCAGTTAAAAGTGGACCAGCGCGAACTAATGACCAAAACCTTTGTGGTGGCAGACAGCATACGCCGGATGAACTGGAAACTCGGCGGGGAAACAAAATCCATTCTCGGTTATACCTGCCGGAAAGCCACCGCGCAGAAAACCCAGCAAAGTTTCCGCATCAATATGAACAATGGAGAAATGGAAAGAAAGGAAGTAACTGATACGCTGAATATTATTGCCTGGTTTACGGATGGCATCGGGCTTTCCGGCGGACCGGATTCCTATGCCGGTCAATTACCCGGCACCATACTCGAAATTGAGGTGAACAATGGGCGAACACACTTTATGGCAATCGAATTTGATCCAAAGGCTGACATGAAACAGCTCAAAGAACCGAAGGGTAAAAAGCTCACACCTGATGAGTTTAAAGTGGAAAGGGAGAAAATGATGCAGGAGATGCAAAAGAATAACGGTGGGACGATGAATTTCAGATCGGGGGGGTAGAGAGGTTGGTAGAAGTTACATTAAGAACTTGTAAGCATTTTTTTTGCCTTCTTGAGAACAAACAAAAGTTCTTCTAATGTTACCTTGATGTGGTTGTCATTATATATTTCAATAGAAATTACGCCATGCTCATTACTAAGTTCTGCCACCATTTTTTCTTCATGCCAAATTTCAGCAATAAGATTTTCCCTATCAGGAACGCTTGCGATTATTATTTCTAATGTGTTGTGCAATTGGATGAATTAGTAAATTAAGTTTATAAATGAATCTTAAATATGAAAACGTTTAGAAGTTTACGAAATAGATCCTTCACCCTGTCATTCGAATTGAATGAAATTCGCCAGCCACCCGGGTTCAGGATAATAAGCTCTTTTTGTCATGCTAAGAATACCACCTGTCATGCCGAGGAACGAGGCATCTTCTAGGTGATACCTGAAGATCCCTCCTTCGTCGGGATGACAAAAAGAGTTTCTTGTCATCCTGAACCCGGGGATTCTCTAAAAGAATTGCTTACTCAAGGTACCAGGGTGAAGGATCTCATGTATAATCAGCGAAATTGTAAATATTCGTTTAATTACACAACACGTTATTTTTAATGTATTCATTCAGAATTTGAAAACACATCTTACCTGCAATTAAGATTTCTTAAGTACCTCCTGCATAAGTCCAGCCAATGAAATGGCCGTTATCCCGGCACCCATCCGAAAACTGTCATTGCCACCATATACAACATATCGCCTTTGCGGTTTTATGTCGTCACAGGCAATATAAAATCCTTTAGACAAAGTTGGCGAGGAACTTCTCTTGATCTCGATTGCCCATTTTTCAGCAGGTGAAAATTCCAATATCAAATCAATTTCTGCACCGCCACTGGTACTGTAATAATACGACTGAACATTTGATGATGCCACTGCCAGGATATTTTCTATTACAAAACCTTCCCAGCTCCCACCCACAACCGGATGCCCCAATAGATCATTATATGCTGAAATATTCAACAAGGCATGTGTAATACCACTATCCCTTACATAAACTTTGGGCGACTTAACAAGTCGCTTTCCAATATTAAATGTCCATGGTTTTAATCTTCTTACAAGCAGCAGATCTGCCATTAAATCCAGGTAACGCCCAATGGTCACGCCGGAAATATCCAGGCTTCTGGCCAATTGTGCAGCATTCAATGCAGCACCCTGGCTATGTGCCAGCATCGTCCAAAATCTTTCCAAAGTTGATGCGGGTATTCGCGGACCTAATTGGGGGATATCTCTTTCCAGATAGATTTTAATAAAACCCCTGCGCCAGGCAAGACTTAGTTTTTCATCATCCGCCAGCAAGCTTTCCGGAAAGCCACCTCTAAGCCAAAGGGTATTGCGTTTCTCCGGATTATCGCCGGCATATTCTAATACATCAATGGGAAAAAGTTCCAGATAAGCAATCCTCCCGGCAAGTGATTCACCTGACTGCTTTAACAAATCAATAGAAGCAGATCCGAGAAAGAGAAATTGCCCGGCTTTATGCCCCCTTCTTCGTTCCTTATCAATAATACCTCTCAGCTCGGCAAAAATTTCCGGCAGACGCTGTACTTCATCTAAAATGATCAGTTTTTCACGGTTATCGCTATGAAAAGTATGGATGTCCCGGACTTTCTGCAAATCGAGACTACTCTCCAGGTCAAGGTATACAGTATCGCTGATATCTGCTATCCGTAATGCAATGGTTGTTTTGCCAACCTGTCTTGGTCCAATCAATGCAACTGAAGGGCTTCGCTGCAATGCATGTTTTATACTATTTTCAAGCCTGCGTTCGAGCATCTATGCAAATGTAATATTAAATGTTAGATTTGCATAGATGATTTTATATAATATTGAATATCAATACCTTTAAATTAATATTTCAATAAATATCAGTGAATTCAGCATTTTCTAATTTGACTGTAAATCGCTGGATTTCCTGATGGTTACAGTTTCATCTCCACCAGCATTTGCTGCATTTTAAACATCTAACATCCTTCGGGGGCTCTCTTCAATTATAAAGATTAAAAGAATGAAAATACTGGGCCACAGAGAACCGCAGCATTAAACGTGGGCCTCAGAGCTATACAGGTTTTACTCTGTGGTCCTCCACTTTTTCTCTGCGGCTCTCCGTGGGCTAAAAGTTTTATTAGCCAAGAGCGTCGAGCAAGCTTTTTAATTTAAGCTTATATCTGATTATGAAATAATTTAATAGCACAACATGCAACTATTAACTCTTACATAAATGCATGTTAGAAACAAATTTATCAACCTGGCTCAGTACGTCCAAATACGCTTTATGGGGATGCAGTACAAAGTAAAACCCTTAAGGATATGGTACTTTCACCCTAAAAATGGCGCACATTAAAAAAAACCTCCCCGCTGCTATTTGAGTTTACCCGTTTCATTAAAGCTAATAAAACAGGCCGCCGCAGAAAACCCGATGGCAACAGGCTCAGCGCAGGCACCATAGACAGTTACCAGAATTGCCAACGTTTACTTACCATATTTTCAATCCAAAAGGGATTTTCATGGGACATTGATATCAGTCTGAAGATGAACGCGGTTCATTTTAGGTCACGCAAACAATACTGGGAAAGATTCTACCGGCAGTTCAGTGATTACCTTTATGCCAAAGGATACTATGACAATTATGTGTCCAACATATTCAAGATTATCCGGACCTTTTTCCGGTATCTGCATCATCAATACGGCTGGCTGGATTACCAGTTTCTACCCCATCGATGGATACGGGCTGAGCAGGTTGGCATTATTGTGATCAGTCCGGAAAGACTGCGTTTTCTGCTGCACGATGAAGCCTTTTATCTCCGATTAACAAAGCGACAGGTTTTTATCCGGGATCTCATGATAACGGGATGTTTTACATCCTTGCGGGCAAGCGATCTGTTGAGTTTATGTAAAAAACAGCTTGTCAGCGAGGGGAGTAATACCTGGCTGGTGGTAAGCAGTAAAAAGACACATCAACAAAGCAGGATATTATTGCCGGAAGTATTACTCAGAATATTCAAAAAATATCCCGCTAAAGGGAAACGGTTATTCCCTGCAATCAGTAATGTAAACTTCAACCGGCAGATAAAAATCATTGGAAAATTGGCCGGATGGACAGAGCCTGTAATCTGCCAGCGAAATAAAAAAGGTATTCCGGTGACGGTTAAAAACAGCAGAACAACAGATCACCGGTATCGTTTTTGTGATTTGCTCACTACCCACAGCCTTCGCCGCAGTGCGATTACAGTTTTACTGATGATGGGTATGCCGGAACAATTGGTCAGGCAGGTTTCCGGGCACCGACCCGGTAGCAGGGAATTTCACCGGTATGTTTGCCTGAGCCAGCATTGGCAGGATGAGGAGAGCAAGAGGGCATTTGAAAAACTCATGGGAAATTCTGAGACAAATAAAAATTGATTCATCATTTCATTAGTTCCAAAGCAGTAGTAAAAAATTATATGGCCCCGTCATTAGCATCTAAGAAGGTGAAGATGTAAAACTCATTATTGATTATAGCCGCTATCCAGAAGCCCAGTAAGTATCCCCGGATTAACTGGCCGGTGTTAAAAAAACAGCGATGGATAAACAAACCATCAAATCCATGATATCGAAGACCTGGAGGCCTCGCCTCTATCAGAGATAAGTTGAACTTCCTGGCCAATGCCAGCATACGGGATGCAAAACCAGTAAAGCATGCGCTCACTAAAAATACAAAAGGCGTATCACTTCGGCTTTGTTGTTAAGTTCTATTTTAAACTTGGATATTTGTGTTTTGCTTCTTCTTTTGATATACAAATTAAATTCGGTGGTCCACCACCCTGCATTTCGCTTTCAGGATATATCAATTCCCATAGCCTGTTATCTGCAGGGTCAATATATAATACATCCCATCCCGATTTATCTGTTCCTATTCTTTTTAATTGATTGTTTATGAGCCATTCTATCCGCTTACTCATTTCGTCTTTGTGAACAGAGCCATTTTCATAAATCCACTGACCAACAAGCCTTTCTTCTTTAATAGATAGTTGCATTAGTTTACCGTTTTTATTTTTGCATTTTTGGGTATTGGTTGATTAGGTACAACAAATTCCCGTGCTCCTCCTCCCGTTCTGCCTCCACCTACAAAACCAGGATTAGTTCTATTTATGGGGCTTGCAATGCCTTGAGGAGTTTCGAACGTTATCACCTTAAACCCTGTGCTACTTTCAGGAATCGTTAGCTTTTGTGCTATTTGCGTAGCATTTAATCCTTGTATATCCGAACTTGCTGTTACAAAAACATCTGCATTTCCTGTTCTACCTAATGTAGTTACTTCTCCTGGAAAATTTGGGATAACTCTTGATACTTGCCCTGGAATTGGATTAGCAATGCCTGCTACTTCAGCACCTTTAACACCAGCACCTAACCCTTTTGTTCCCACAATCACTGTAGCAACGTCTGTAACAGCTTCGCTTATTACTGCCGATTTTTCAAAACCAGTTCCATTTTGCAGCGTATTTACTTTGTCAGCTACACCAATAGCCATATTTGCTATGCCTTCTGGTGTATTCATTTTAAGAAAAGCTTTGCCTGTTTCAATCGGATGAACTATTGTATTAACAGCTCCTGTTATTGTTTTTTCTATAGACTTTCCAGCACCAACAACAGCCCCTATTACTTTAGATGTATTGCTGTTAGGATCAGTTACAACTTTTTCAGCTCCCCATTGTATTATATCATTGATAAACGCAGGTTCTAATCCATCAACATCTACTGCAATGGTTGGTTGATTTCCTGCAAATTGATAAGGGGTGTAATATGGATAATCTGAAGCAAGCGGGTCAATAGAGTGGAAGCGTCCTAATTGGGGGTCAAAGTTATTCCTAAAGCCATATTCATACCAGTCAAGATCTAAGTCTTCATTTAATTCTTTACCGTTAAACTTAAGATCATTATTCATTGTCCCCGCGGCCTTCGAGGATATCCCCGCCATTACCATCCCGAACGGATAATAATGCGTTTCCTCCTGAATCGCCCCATTGGTATGCGATACCAGCAAATTATCAAAGAACACCTGGAGATTACTCTCGCTGCTGACATAAATATACAAAAATCCATTCTT
>JBGSHT010000013.1:0-3556 GCA_041752135.1 Chitinophagaceae bacterium
CTCGCCAGTAAAGCAATTTGATCCAAAGAGGGAACGGCCCATTCTTTATTTACCTTAAGCATGAGCCAGTAATCTGCATGCAGGATCTTCTCCGGAATTGACAGGTTTTGCTGGCTTTGCAATAATATCATGGGCGCAAAAATAAGCACTCAGGGACAAGCAGCCTGAACAATATAGTAAGTTAGTGAAAATTAATGAATTAGGCGCGGCTTACGGCTGCTTCCCGGGCTATTCCTTTTTCTTTCCCACCACAATCAGCCGGGGAGATTGCTTCAGGTGATAGGCACCTAATGTATAGTCGCCGTACACTTCCTGAATCTGTATGCTATGGTATGAAAGCATATCATTAAAATCGCCGAGGCTGAATTTGCTCACTTTTTCGGTGAATTCTAGCGGTTCCGCCAAGGTTTCATCCTCAATTTCTATCTTCTTAAAAAAATGATTTTCGTCCATCCAGCGGGTAATATAAAAGACCACGCCATTCATTTCTTTTTTTTCTTTATGTACCAGGTGGTCCTCCACGTAATGTACATTCAGGTAGTCCAGCACCAGGATGCCGCCGGGTTTGAGGGCGGATGACATGGTCCGCAAAGCGTCTTCATGTTCCCTGCGGGTATTGAAATAGCCAAAGCTGGTGAAAAAATTAAAAACGTAATCGAAATAGTTTATCCTGAAGGGCAGGCGCATATCGTGCACATAGAAATGAAGGTTATCCCCCTCCAGCTTTTGTGCTTCTTCGATCATGGCCGGCGAAATGTCGATACCGGTGACATCAAACCCTTTTTCAGCCATGGCGAGGGAATGCCGGCCCCGGCCACAGGCAATATCGAGGATCCTCGCGTTGTCAGCCGGTTTGAGCATGGCCACCAGCCGGTCCATGAAGGCGCGGGCCTCTGTTTCATTCCTTTCGAAATACAGTTTATGATAATAAGGAGAATTGAACCAATCCCTGAACCAGGGTTGTTGTACCATCCGGGGAAAATTTTCACAAAAGTAGGTCCTGTTTGAATAAGCAGCCTGTTATGCCTTCCTTTTTTTATTTAACACAAAAGCATGAAAAGTAAGGCAATCAGCCTCCGGCTATGGCTTTTTTAGCGTATGTTTGCAACCCTAAATCTGCATGAACAGTGGCATTGATCAAAAGTATTTCCGGAATACGGGGTACGATCGGGGGTAAGCCCGGCGACACTTTATCTCCCCTTGATATCGTAAAATTTACTTCCGCTTTTGGCTCCTGGCTGGTTGAAAAAACCGGCAATAAAAAAGTGGTTATTGGTCGCGATGGCCGGATCAGCGGCCCGATCGTGAATAATTTAGTGGTCAATACCCTTGTATCGCTTGGTATTGATGTCATTGATCTTGGCCTCAGCACCACACCCACCGTTGAAATGGCGGTCGTGATGGAAAAGGCGGCCGGTGGTATCATCATTACGGCCAGTCATAATCCTAAAGACTGGAATGCTTTAAAACTGCTCAACAGCCTGGGTGAATTCATCAGTGGTGCAGACGGTGCGGAAGTGCTTGAAAAAGCAGCAACAGGCGATTTTAGTTTTGCAACGGTTGAGAAACTGGGAACATATACGCAGGACGACAGTTTCATGCAGAAACACATCGACGCCATCCTGGCCCATGAATTAGTGCAGGTGGAAAAAATCAAAAGCAAGAAGTTTCGCATAGTGGTTGATGCCATCAACAGTTCCGGAGCCATTTTTGTGCCGGCCTTATTAAAGGCCCTGGGCGTGAAAGAGGCAGATATCATCGTATTGAATGGTGAAGTAAATGGCAAATTTGCCCACAACCCGGAACCTTTGCCGCAAAACCTGACACAACTGGCCAATGAGGTCAATAAAACCGGTGCGCATCTGGGCATCGCTGTTGACCCGGATGTTGACCGGCTCGTACTGGTTTGTGAAGACGGCAGCATGTTTGGCGAAGAATATACACTTGTTGCCGTGGCTGATTATGTGCTGGGCAAACGCAAGGGCAATACGGTCAGTAACCTGTCGTCATCCCGCGCCCTGAAAGATGTGACCTTGCGCAACGGGGGTACTTACTATCCCAGTTCCGTAGGCGAAGTGAATGTGGTGAAGAAAATGAAAGAAGTGAATGCCGTGATCGGCGGTGAAGGTAATGGCGGCATCATCGTTCCGGACCTGCATTACGGTCGTGATGCGTTGATCGGGATCGCCCTGTTCCTAAGTTTCCTGGCCGAAAACGGTAAGACGGTCAAGCAGATCCGCGGCACCTATCCAGATTATTTTATCAGCAAGAATAAAATTGAATTTGAATCCGGCATCGACCTGAATGCGGTTTTCGAGTTGCTCAAGAAAAAATACAAGAGCCAGCCATTGAATACCGAGGATGGGCTCAGGATCGAATTTGACAACGACTGGGTACACCTGCGTTCCAGCAATACCGAGCCTATCATTCGCATTATTGCCGAAAGTAATTTTGAAACCACTGCGCGGAATATTGCTACGAGGCTGATACAGGATATCAGGGAATTCATGTAAGGAGCAGAATTGTAAGGATTTTTAGGATTGGCAGGATGGATTAAGGGATTTTGAAGGATTCTTTGGTGTGGCGGGAGCAGGATTCTGGGGATTTGATGGATTGGCGGGATGGATTAGGGGATTTGGATGGATTCTTTGTTGTGGTTGGTAAGGTGAGGTGGGATTGGTTTTGAGGATTTACATGTCAACGATTACATATCAACTTGAACAGTTGAAGCATATTAAGTAAAAATCACTTTTATGGCAGAAAGGATTTATTTTGATAATGCCGCTACTACTTCCCTTGATCCACAGGTGCTGGAGGCCATGATGCCTTTCCTGACCGAAAAATTCGGGAACCCTTCTTCCATTTATTCTTACGGACGCGAAACCCGGCTGGCCATTGAAATGGCCCGGAAATCTGTGGCAAAGCTCATCAATGTGCATCCCGCTGAAATATTTTTCACCAGCGGTGGAACGGAGAGCAGCAATACGGCTATTTTTTCTGCCGTCCGCGACCTCGGCTGTACCCATATCATTACTTCGCCCATAGAGCACCATGCCACGCTGCATACGGTGGAATACCTCAGGAACAGGGGCGAAGCTTCGCTGAGTTATGTGCAGTTGTTACCCAACGGGCATATTGATATGGAGGACCTGGAGCATTTGCTGGCTGCCAGTGAAGAGAAATCGCTGGTTACACTCATGCATGCCAATAATGAAATAGGGAATATCACCGATATCAATGCGGTGGGTGAACTCTGCAAATTGTACAATGCCATTTTTCATTCTGATACGGTACAGACCATCGGCCATTTTCCTTTTGACCTGCGCAATACGCCCGTACATTTTATCACCGGTGCGGGGCATAAATTTCACGGGCCGAAAGGTGTTGGCATTTTATATGTGAATGAGAACGTGAAGATCCATCCGTTGATCCATGGCGGTGGACAGGAACGGAACATGCGTGCGGGCACCGAGAATATTTATGGCATCGTTGGGTTTGCCAAAGCATTGGAAATTGCCACTGCCGGTTTTGAGCAGGAGAGCGCGCACATCAAAAC
>JBGSHT010000014.1:0-36904 GCA_041752135.1 Chitinophagaceae bacterium
TTATATTTCACCGTCCTGCTGTCATTGATCACTCCCTTCCAGTTAAGGCCAAAGCCAAAATCATATTTGTTTCCGGCTCCGTCCACATGACATTCCATATCATGTGGCAGATCTTCTTTTTGTTCTTCCACCGTTCTCATATTGGCCGGCATTTGCAGCGGCAATAAACCGGAAGGTGTTGCAACACCTGAAATAATATCCAGCAATGCCTGGTCCTGTACGCCAAAGCTGACAAGGATACCATCAACTTCTTTTTCAAATTCCCCTACAACGGCAGGATTTGCAAGTGCAAGTGAAACGATAACAGGTTTACCGGCCATCAGGGCCTTTGTCTCCAATATCAATTTTAAATCAGTATGATTAGTGGCTGTTATGGTTTTCCCTTTGTACGAGCGGTTAGTGATGGTCGGGTCAACAACCGGGTCGCCGGCTGCGATGCTTTGTGCCCTTGCATGTTCCGCCGTGTAAGGGCCGTATTGAAGTGAAATGGGCACATAACCATTACTGCTTTCCCTGTCGGCCTTATCATATCCTGTTCCGGCTACCGGGCCTTTTACAAAAACCAGTGCCATATCAGCTTTGGCGGGATCATCCGTTACGTTGAAATATTTTTTTACCAATTCCATATTAACGGGATATTCCAGTTTTTCAGGAGTGGTACTGCCGAACCAATCCCTTGATGCCGGAATAAAACGCTTTGGTATATATACGGTCTTGCCTTTTACAAGCGGTAATGAGCCATTTTTATTTTTCAGTAAAACGATCGATTTCTGCTGAACTTCAAAACCGGCTTTCATGAATTCGGCATTACCAACTGTTTTGACAGATGTTGCCGGATCTAGATAAGGATTTTCAAAAAGGCCGACCTGGAAGATATTCCGTAGCAGCCTGGCGGCGGATTGTTCAAAACGTTTACGCATAAACGCTTCTCCGTGTTCTTTAACCCCCATCTGGTAGGCCTCCAGTACCGGTCCCGAAAGATTGTTGCCACCGAATTGGTCAACGCCGGCCATCAATACTTTATAATGTCGTTCTGCAATCGTCATTTTCTCCACGCCCCAGGATTTTCCGGCAAAAACATCCGGCGTTTTTCCTTCATCACCCGTGATCAGCCAGTCTGTACATACCACACCATCATAGCCATACTTATTGCGTAACAGATCGGTGATAAGGTATTTACTAAAGCCATTTCCTACATTCTCCTCGTATTTTTTATCCTGGCCATAAGAGATCGTATAATACGGCATCACCGCTGATGCTTTCTTTGTTTTGCCGGATAATTTAAAGGCGCCATCTATAAAAGGAATAAGGTGATCCTGGAAATTGTTTCCCGGGTAAACGGCAAACTTTCCATACGCGAAATGACCATCCCTGCCGCCTTCTTCAGGTCCGCCACTGGGCCAGTGTTTCACCATGGCATTCACACTACTGTAGCCCCAGCCGTTTTTAATTTCATCTTTACCAATGGAAGTCTGAAAGCCATCCACATAGGCGCGGGCCATATCGGCTGCGAGTTTCGGGTCTTCCCCAAAAGTACCAACCATCCTGTTCCAGCGTGGTTCTGTTGCCAGATCAATTTGTGGAGAAAGTGCCGTAGCAATACCCAATGCGCGATATTCTTTGGAAGCAATTTCACCGAACTTTTGCACCAGGGCCGGGTCAAAGGTAGCAGCAAGTCCTAATTCTTCGGGCCACATGGAAATGCTTCCGCCCGCACCTGCATTATATTCAGTACTGGCAACCGCACTGTGCCTGGGATCCGAGCTGTTATTGGCCGGAATGCCTGCGCCTAATCCTTCTGCCAGTGCCTGTACATTATTGTTCCAGGCAGCAGCAATGTCCGGACTCTGAAAGCGGGTAACCAATACATGCCTTAAATTATCATCCGTAAGAAATTTCTTTTGTTGATCCGTAAGGTCAGAAGCTTTTGCTCCACTTTCTGCAAAAGGTTTTCCGTTATAGGTTCCCGCGCCAAATCCCCTGTGGGGCGCAGGGATCGCCTGGTGGCCACTGTAGAGCATGAGACCGGCAATTTGTTCTACAGTTAATTTTGAAGCAAGGTCCTTTGCCCTTTCTTCCACATCCAGCCGCCAGTCTTCATATTTATCCAATTTCCCGTTTTTGTTCAGGTCCTTGAAATGCTGGCCGTTTATGGTTATGATTTTAATCCCTGAATTCGGTGAATATCCAAGCGTGGGGCCGTTGTTGTTTGATACCGTTTTAAAATTTGAGGATGCAGCTTCAGTCTGTTGTGCGTTTACATTATTCAGTATGCCAGTGAATGCAAAAATTGTAATAATGTTCCTGTATAGAACTGGAAAGGATTTTGTAGGCATGGGCAATAATTGGTGAAGTGAAAGAAGATAGGGAACCTGTATTCCGTATATCAGCCAATATAAAAATACTGTATTGTTGGTTTTAAGCGGGAAAACTGAGACAAAAAGAGTAAATGATGCGATGAAATACCAAAGTATCCCCATGCTGTAAATAAAAGATCGCAATATTTGAATGGGGTCATTCAATTTCGACCGGGCAGTTTTTGCATTAAATTGCCAATGAAATAAAGTGGAAATATTTTTACTCCCGGTTAATTCAGCATAAAAATAACCGGTAATGCGTATAGAAACTTAGCAGGTTTGCCATCGATTTTACCTGGATGCCAGTCGGGCATATTTTTTATAACACGCAAAGCCTCTTCATCCAGCATCGGCTCCACTTTTTGGGTCACTTTGAAATCGCCTAATTTTCCTTCCTCATTAACTGAAAACTGTACCATCACCCTGCCCTGTATCTCTTTGCGCCTTGCATCTGCCGGGTATTTTATAGCATTTGACACGTATCTACTAATTTCTGCTGTACCGCCGGGATATACCGGTCTTTGTTCGTAGGGGAAGTAGGAGGTGTCTTTGCCGGTGGAACTAAAGCAATTGCCGGAAACGAATTGATCATTTTCGTAGCGATCTGAACGTTTCAGGTTACCGTTATCCCAAAATGTCTTGAATGTACCATTCATTTTATTATTAACATATTGCGCCTCGGAGGTCAGGGTGCCTTCCTCCGACCACATGGAAGACAGTCCATCCAATATTTTTTTATTATAATTAATGTAATTGACCTCACTCTTTTGTTTGCCGGATGCATAGTAACGCATAAGTTTCACCCGGTTTGTATCTTCCGGATTTCGGATGATAACACTATAGTGATCAGCCGAGTCTCTGGTACCCACTTTTTTCCCCGTTTTATTGAAATAGGTGGTGTCCTGGGCGTTGGCTGCCAGGCAGGACATGAGGAGCAGGCAAGATGATAGTATATTGACAGTCAATCTATTAAATGGAATTGAAAAATTTGTCATGTGTCAAAATTCAGCAAATTTTGAAGAAAAAAGTACTGACTAAAGGTTTATTTTTTTCAGAAATAGATAACGTAATACAGTAACCGATTATTTAAAATTCCTGAAATATTGAGATTCCCTTGGGTTCGCTCCCTTGATCCATAGCCTTAGCGAGGTTTTCGTTTTCCGGTGGTTGGTAAACATACATTGTTTGAAATTCGTAATTATCTCTTTGAACTTCGTTATTAAAATACTGCAGGGTGAAGTTCTTTTGCATATTGATATTATAACGCAGTTAGTCTATGCAAAAGAATACGGGTTTAATTTTTTTTGTATTTCTGATATTATCACATGTGGCTTTTTCTCAAAAGGCCGATAGCACAAAAAGAACAAGTTATGTTTTCGGTTCTTTAAGTGTTACCAATAACGGCATTTCAATTGTTCCCAGTTTTTCATTGGGTAAACCTGCAGTTGTATTCATTGGGGGAATTGGGAAAAACAGGTTTAGTTTTGAGCCCGACATAAGGTTCTCCCTGGCGGGAAAGCCATGGTCTTTTCTTTTCTGGGCCAGGTACAAATTGGTCGATAAGGACAGATTTCAAATGAATGCAGGTTCGCATCTCGGGCTGAATTTTAAAACTTCGGTGTTGCCCGTTAACGGAGATACAAGTGAAACAACTGTTGCAAGACGTTATTTAGCTGCAGAACTTTTTCCAAGGTATTTTATTACCAAAAATATTGTTGTAGGGATATATTATCTCTATGCACATGGTCTGGATGCAGGCACCATAAAGAATACCCATTTTATTACGCTCAATGCCAACTTTGCCAATATCAGGTTATCAAATCAGTTTTTCATGAGGATCAATCCACAATTCTTCTATTTAAAACTGGATGCAGAGGATGGGTTTTATTTTACATCCTCTTTTACGATTGCAAAGAAAAATTTTCCGCTGTATGTTTCATCGGTGATCAACAAAACAATAAATTCTAATATAACGGGAAACAAAGATTTTACCTGGAATCTAAGTTTGACTTACTCTTTCTATAATAAATTTAACAAAATCTGACCGATAACATGAAATCCGTAAATTTATGGGAGATGAGTAAGGTTGAAACCATAGAAGAATTTTACAAAAGAAAGTTCGATTGGATGCCGGATAATATCCGCAATGAAATCGGGCATTTCAATGTATTCAAATTAGAACCTTTTGTGGGGAGCAATGCAACACCTGTGCCCTATAAACGGCGCGATTATTATAAAATAGTGCTGGTGATTGGTAACAGCGAGGTGCATTATGCTGACCAGGTTGTTGAAGTAAAAAAGCAGGCATTATCTTTTTCCAATCCACATATTCCCTATCAATGGCAACACCTTGATAATATCCGAAGCGGGGTGTTTTGCATTTTCAACCAGCATTTTTTTCACCAGTACGGGAACCTCGATCAGTATGCCGTTTTCCAGCCCGGTGGTACGCATATCTTTGAACTGACGGATGCACAGGTGGACCAGGTAAATGAAATGTTCAAACGCATGTTTGAAGAAATCAATTCCGATTATATCCATAAATACGATGTGTTACGGACAATCGTTTTTGAACTGATCCATTATGCACTGAAAACGCAGCCTTCTGCAAAATTCGACAAGCAACCGATCAACGCTTCACAAAGAATTTCCACTTTGTTCCTCGAGTTGCTGGAGCGTCAGTTTCCCATTGATGAGAACCATCAGTCGATTACACTGCGTTCCGCATCAGATTTTGCAAAGCAGTTGAATGTACATGTCAACCACCTGAACCGGGCCGTAAAAGATACAACCGAAAAAACCACTTCGCAGGTAATTGCAGAACGCATACTGCAGGAGTCAAAGATTTTACTGAAACACAGTACCTGGTCCGTATCTGAAATTGCGTATGCACTTGGATTTACGGAGGTAACTCATTTCAACAACTTCTTTAAAAAGCATACACGGATAAGCCCGTTGAAGTTTAGAAATATCTGAATGATGACAGTATAAATTGTTTGACCATTCTTCTTGAATTCCTAATACCATAGTTGTCTTAAATAATTTTATCTGTTATTTAATTATACCATTTTTATAATAATCGGGAGAGAGTGATTTTAAAGTTTTAGTTATTTATGTTGGATATATGGGAATGGGCTTTAGTTATGGTCCGGCTTTTTATTTTGTTTACGTAAATTACCTAAGCAAACAAACAATGTCAGAATTACCAACAACCTTGTATTTTCGAACCTCATTTTAGAAATTTCATTAACGATATGGCATGCACTAAAAATGCTGTAAACAGACAACATGAATAAGCGCGAACGATCTTTGTTGATTTTAATATTGGGTTTGCTTTCAGCTCTTGGGCCATTTTCGATTGATATGTACTTGCCGGGTTTTCCTGCCATTGCTGCAGACCTGCACACAACCGTGGATAATGTTGCTTATTCGCTATCCGGTTTTTTCATTGGCATTTGTGCCGGACAGTTGATCACCGGGCCTTTGCTTGACCGATTTGGACGCAAAAGGCCCTTGTATGCCGGGCTGGTGATTTACATTACTGCATCATTGGGTTGTGCCATGTCAAGTTCTGTGGAAATGTTGATAGGTTTTCGATTTCTTCAGGCACTGGGAGGTTGTGTGGGTATGGTGGCACCGGGGGCTATTGTGCGTGATAAGTTCCCGGTTAAAGAGAATGCAAAAATATTTTCCCTGTTAATCCTCATTTTGGGAGTTTCTCCTATTATAGCGCCTACGGTAGGCAGTTACCTGATCTCGGCTTTCGGCTGGCATGCAGTTTTTATTGTACTGGCCATTATTGCTGCTTTATTATTGACAGCGGTGATTTTTCTTTTGCCGGAAAGTAAACAGCCCGATCCTTCCATGTCGCTTCGGTTAAAACCCATTTTAAAGGGATATCTTTTTGTATTAAAGCAACCCCAGTTTTTCACCTATGCCATTGCCGGCGCCATAGCGGCTGCCGGATTGTTTGCGTATCTCGCCGGGTCGCCATTTGTGTTTATGGAGATTTTCAAAGTGACTGAACAACAGTATGGATTGATCTTTGGCCTGGTTGCAGCAGGTCTTATTACCAGCAGCCAACTGAATAATATGTTGCTGAAAAAATATACCAGTGCGCAGATCATAAAGACCGTGCTGTTGGTGCAAACAATTGTCGGCATTCTTTTATTTATCGGTAGTTATTTAAACTGGCTCAACATTTATACTGCAATATTTTTAATGTTTCTTTTCTTAAGTTGCCAGGGATTCAGCTTCCCAAATTCAGCAGCCCTTTCTTTGGCGCCTTTTACAAAAGAAGCCGGAACTGCTTCAGCACTGATGGGAGCAATGCAAATGGGGTTTGGCGCATTGGCCTCCGCTTTGGTGGGTTTGATAAGTAACGGAACAACATTGCCAATGACTGGTGTCATGGCTGGTTGTGCTTTATCAGGTTTGATTATTCTTAGCTTAGGGCGTAAACGTATAGAGTATGCATCACGAATAGAAGATGTGGATGAACAGGCTTTTGAGCAAATTGAAAGATATTAATGAATGTCAAAAACTTTGCGACTTTCATTTCATTGCGGTTAAACATCAACCGTATTTGAATTTAGTAAGCAATTGTTTGATTTGCGTAATCGCTAAGACCAAAAAAAGGTCTTAATTTGAATATAAATTTATACAGTATGGCAGTCATCAACCTGGTAGTAAACGGGAAAAAGCAACAGGTGGACGTTGATCCCAAAACGCCTGTGCTTTGGGTATTACGGGAACATTTAAATCTCCCGGGAACCAAGTATGGCTGCGGGATTGCGCAATGCGGTGCCTGTACGATACACCTTGAAGGAACGGCGGTGAGGTCCTGCCAGTTACCTGTTTCGGCCGTTGAAAATAAATCGATAACCACTATTGAAGGATTGTCTGAAAAAGGAGATCATCCCGTCCAGAAAGCCTGGCTCGAACATGATGTGGCGCAATGCGGTTATTGCCAGACCGGACAGATCATGACTGCGGCCGCATTGTTAAAAAGGACACCACATCCAACGGATGTAGAAATTGATTCAGCCATGAACGGCAATATCTGCCGTTGTGGTACTTATCTCCGGATCAGGGCTGCGGTAAAAACGGCTGCTAAATCTTAATCACTTCAACTTTCCACGCACATGACACAAGTTAAAACAACTATAAACCGCAGATCATTCATAAAAGTTTCTTCACTCTACGGCGGCGGTATGATGCTTAGCTTTAGCTGGCTTGCCGGATTGAATCCTTTAAAGGGGGAAACTATGCCCTTGCCCAAAGAGTGGTTTGAGTTGAACAGCTACATAAAAATCGCACAAAGCGGAGAAGTCACTTTAATGTCTCCAAACCCGGAATTTGGATCAAATGTAAAAACCTCGATGCCGATGATCCTGGCAGAAGAGCTGGATATTGATTGGAAGAGTGTCACCGTGGAGCAGGCAGATTTTTTTCCTGAGCGATTTGAACGCCAGTTTACCGGTGGCAGCCAGGCTATTCGTGCGGCATGGAAGCCACTGCGCACTGCAGGTGCCACTGCCCGGCAAATGCTCATCAATGCAGCCGCTCAGACATGGATTGTTCCTGCAGGTGAGATCACTACTGAAGCCGGAACGCTGATGCATAAGCCGAGTGGCAAAAAAGCAGGTTATGGTGAAATGGCTTCGCTGGCGGCAACACTCCCGGTGCCCAAAGAAGTAAAATGGAAAGAAATAAAAGACTTTAGCATTATCGGCCATTCGAAGAAAAATGTTGATGGACTGGATATTGTGAGCGGTAAACCTGTTTTTGGAATGGATTATACACAGGAAGGGATGCTGATTGCCATGATCGTCCATCCGCCTGCATTTGGTATGAAAGTGAAATCTGTAAATGATACGGCAGCAAGGTCCATGCCCGGCATTAAGGATGTATTTACCATTAAAACATTGAAGGATGATTACGAAAGAAACGCTTTCGACACAACCACTTTCACGGAGTTAGTGGCCGTAGTGGGAAATACCACCTGGGAAGTGATGAATGCTAAAAAGGCTTTGAAAGTTGAATGGGAAAAAATTTCCGATTCCAATATTGTTGTACAGGGCTGGAGAGGTGCTAAACAAACAGTCAAAATCCCTGCAGGCCTGGAAAGCACAACGGATCACAAATCTAAAATGGCTGAATGGTCAAAAAAGCCAGGGAATCTGCTCAGAAAAGATGGAGACCCCGAAGCTGCTTTTAAGAAAGCCGCTAAAATACTTGAGCGAACTTACACTGCTCCGTTCCTGGCACACAATACCATGGAGCCGGTGAATTGTTTTGCACATGTCACAGCAGATAAAGCCGAAATATCCGGACCCATCCAGGCGCCCGAGTTTATCAGGCGGACCCTGGCTGCTCGTTTGGGATTACCCAAAGAAAACATACACATTAAATTGGCCAGGATGGGCGGTGGTTTTGGCCTTCGGGCTTATGGCCATCACATGGTTGAAGCCGCAGTCATTTCCCAAAAACTAAACGCCCCGGTTAAGCTGGTTTATACCCGTGAGGATGATATGACCTATGGCATTTACCGGCCTGCGTACAGTGCCACCTATCGTGCGGCATTGGATGAAAAAAATAACCTGCTGGCTTTTCATGTAAAAGGAGGCGGTGTTCCGGAATCTGCCGTTCATGCTAATCGCTTTCCGGCAGGAGCTATCGAAAATTATCTTGCGGAAGGCTGGGAGATAGAATCGAATATCACCATCGGGGCCTTCAGGGCTCCGGGTTCAAATTTCATAGCCAGTGCGGAGCAGTCATTCCTGGATGAATTGGCGGAAGTTATGGGGAAAGATCCTATCGCGTTCAGGCTTGAACTGTTGGAGAGGGCCCAGAAAAATCCTGTCGGGAAAGATAATGACTATGATGCGGAACGATATGCCGGTGTTTTGAAACTTGTAAGGGAAAAATCCAACTGGAACAGTCCTAAAGCCAATGTCCATCGCGGGGTTTCAGCCTATTTCTGTCACAACTCTTATGTGGCTGAAGTACTTGAGCTGGTGATTCAGAACAATAAACCTGTGGTACAAAAAGTGGTTGCTGCTGTGGACTGTGGTGTTGTTATTAATCCGGATGCTGCGGTCAATATGGGTGAAGGCGGCATTGTGGACGGTATCGGTAATGCGCTGTATGGTGAAATGACCTTTAAGGATGGGGTGCCGGAGAAAAATAATTTTAATTCCTATCGTATGATCAGGCATAGCGAAGCGCCAAAGTCCATTGAAATACATTTTGTAAAAAATGATAAGGACCCTACCGGCCTCGGTGAGCCTTTGTTCCCGCCTATATTTGCGGCAGTGGCCAATGCGCTTTACAAGGCTACCGGAAAGCGGGCGTATACCCAGCCTTTTGGAAAAGACCCGAGTACTGCCGCTTTGAAAATATGAGCTTTAAAACAGGCGATAAGTGATTCCTTCCCGGATGGAAAAAAAACTTCAACATTGCAGATCAATTTGATGATTGATGTGTTATACTCATCACGGTGTTTTCATTTAGCACTTAATTTTTTTAGATGAAAACAAATGTTTTCAATTTGATGTATGGTGACATGCATGTATGAATATCCTTGACAAAAAATCAGAAAAAATGAATAGAAAGTTTTTGATCATATGTGTAGCTTTTCCCATCGTATTGTTATCCTCTTTCTACCAGGAGTTTGACCTGAAAGCCAGTATGGATCGGGGGAAGTCTATTTACGAAATGCAATGCATTACCTGCCATATGCCAGAAGGAGAAGGCCTCGCGGGAGTTTATCCGCCCATTGCCAAATCGGATTATTTGTCTGATAAAAACAGGTTGGTAAAAGTTATACTATTTGGCGTGCGTGGACCTATGAAAGTAAACGGGGTAGAATATAATGGAGAGATGATTGGCATAAGTTTGGATGATGAGCAGGTTTCAGATGTATTGAACTATGTAAGAAACAGCTGGGGTAATAAAGGCGCTGCGATTCTGCCGAAAGATATTCAACCCGCTCTGAAGACTAAGACAATTGATTTCCAGCCATACTGATTGATGGCTAAAATGAACATCACCTGTACTAAAGGTTTTTTTGAAAGAGTCGTAATATGAATGGATTTCTTAAAATTTAACGTATTGTGCTATTAAACGAATATTTACAATTTCGCTGATTTTGCATCAGATCCTTCATCCTGGTAACTTGAGCAAGCATCTCTTTTGGAGAAACCCAGTTTCAGGATGACAATAAGTTCTTTTTGTCATGCCAACGCAAAAGACATGTTAGTGGTGCACATTGATAAGATCCCTCCTTCGTCGGGATGACAAACATTGGATGAGAAACATTGAATGACAAAGGAGAGTCGACAAAGAGTTGCTATACCCGATGACTGATCTTCCCCCAACCTGTCATCCTGAACCCGGATGAGTGACGAATTTCATTCACTCCAGATGATAGGGTGAAGGATCTATTTTCTTTAAGTTCTTATAGCTGATATACGATTTTCTTTTTATGCACATTGATAAGATCCCTCCTTCGTCGGGATGACAAACATTGGATGAGAAACATTGAATGACAAGAGAGAGTCGACAAAGAGTTGCTATACCCGATGACTGATCTTCCCCCAACCTGTCATCCTGAACCCGGGTGAGTGACGAATTTCATTCACTCCAGTTGATAGGGTGAAGGATCTATTTTCGTAAACTTCTTAAAGCTGGCCTCCGATTTTCTTTCTCAGTCAATGGTAAACTTAATTTACTGAATGGCTCAATAGCACAACACATTAAAATATATACTCGTGGTTTTTTTTCAATGCTTTTACGAGTTCCCGGGCAGCTTCTTCAGATGAAGCAGGATTTTGCCCGGTAATCATAAGCCCATCTTTAACCACATAACTTGCCCAGTTTTCTTTTTTGCTATAAATAGAACCGATTTTCTTCAATTCATCTTCTAATAAAAAAGGGACTATGTTAGTCAGTTGCACAGCTTCTTCTTCGCTGTTCGAAAAGCCCGTTACATTTTTCCCTTTCAGTAATAATTCATCTTTTTCATTTTTCACGTGTAAAAGCACAGAAGGGGCATGACAAACTGCAGCTACTGGTTTTTTACTTTTCCAAAAAGTTTCAATTAATTTTATGGAATCAGCATCATTAGACAGATCCCAAAGAGGCCCATGTCCGCCCGGGTAAAATATACCGTCAAAGTCATCAGCTGAAACCGATGATAATTTCAGGGAATTGCTAAGTTCTTTTTGTAATTCAGTGTCCGACTTAAATCTTATAGTAGACGGAGTCTGATTGTCTGGAGTGTCGCTCGATGGGTCAATTGGCGGCTGTCCGCCTTTAGGGGAAGCGATGGAGATTTCTGCTCCGGCTTCTTTAAAAACATAATAAGGGGCTGCAAATTCCTCAATCCAAAAGCCGGTTTTCTTTCCTGTATTTCCCAACTCACTATGCGATGTTAGTACGATAAGTATTTTCATAATTATTTATTTGTAACTGTATTCCGTATAAAGGTGGCCTAAATAAAAGTTTACCATTTACACAATTAACTTTTTTAATTATATAATTATCACATTGGCTTTTAAAAAAGGAATAAAAAGCTTAAATTACATAAGAAATATTATTCATTTAAAAAGATTGACATGTCACTAAATCTTTTAGAATCAGTACAACAAAATTTAGGGTACCTTCCATTGCAAAAAATTGATACCACAACAGATCAGATTAAAGAAAATGTTAAAACTCCGGATGAGCAGAAGTTTAGCCAGGCAGCAATTCCGGCTGTATTAACTGCTATGTACAATTTTGCGCAATCTGATGAAGGAGCAACGGATATTTTGCAAAAGGATATCACAACAGATTGGGTAAAAATTATTTTTGATGACAACCGTAAAGCTGCCATACAAGCAATAGCTGAATACGCCGGGCAATCTACAGAAAATTCGATTTCCAAAATGAATGCTATCGCCAGAGAGGCTGTAAAAGTTGTAAGAGAAAATTTAACCGGAGATGCAGGTATAAAAGAAGTGAAACTGTATTTTAGTAGTCAGAAGTCAGATATTTTATTATACCTGTTACCCATTTTACAGATTGGTGATTTATTGCACGATGATTCGTTGGATGACAACACCAATAAAATGGAAGGACCTGTTTCCAGTTTAATAAGCAGTATAGGGTCTGTTTTTTCTACGCCGGTTACGGAAGAAGAAATTACAGATAAGTGAATATTTATGTACAGTAAAATCATACTAATTTAGTGAGTGCAGCTTGCTTATGAATAACAAAAGACCGTTGTATTTCTGTTTAAAAATAACGGATAAGATTTCTATAAAATTTGTTTTGTAAAACCATAAATTGATGAGGTAAATACGTTTAATTTATCGCAGAAAGATTTGTGTAGTATTGTATAAAGTTGACCTGTAATATTTTATTAAAAAATGTATTCAAAAGGGGTCACTTAATTCACTTGTCCGGGTAAGTTTTTTATTTACAAATTCATCCATCCCCAATTCAGAAAGTTCTCTTCCATACCCGGAACCTTTAGTACCACCAAATGGCAAATCGGCCTGGGTCCATGTTTGATGATTGATAAACACCATACCGGTATCAATTTTATTGGCAACCTGTCTGCCTCTTTCCACATCCTGAGTAAATACCGAACAACCCAGTCCAAATGGTGAATCATTTGCCAGATCAATAGCTTCCTGCTCATTTTTTACCGTATAAAAGACCGCCACCGGTCCAAATAATTCTTCATAATAAACAGGATTTCCAGGCAGCATATTGGTAAGAATGGTCGGTTGCATAAAAGCACCTTCTCTGTCAACCCTTTTACCGCCCAACACTATTTTGGCGCCACTGTCTACAGCTCTTTGCACCTGCTCTGCCATTTGTACAGCTGCAGCTTCGCTGCTTAATGGCCCTAATTGAGTGTCATTATCCATGGGGTTGCCAATGACCAGATCAGCTATTTTATTCTTGAAATTTTCTAAAAATTATGCCGAAATACGCTCAACTGCAATAAAACGTTTCGATGCCACACAACATTCGCCGTTGTTGTTCATTCTGTAAACAACAGCCCATTCTGCTGCTTTATCAATATCCGCATCTTCAAGGATAATAAATGCATCACTTCCTCCTAATTCCAAAACAGATTTTTTTAAATACTTGCCTGCTTCTGATGCAATACTTGCACCTGCTCCTTCACTGCCTGTAAGTGATACACCTTTAATCCTTTTGTCTGATACCAGGGCCGATGCCCTTTCACCCGAAATTAAAAGATTGGTATAAAGTCCACCGGGTGCACCTGCGTTTTTAAAGATCTCTTCTATGGCAATGGAACATTGTGGCACGATAGAAGCATGCTTAATCAGAACGGTATCTCCGATCATAATGTTAGGTGAAGCAAAACGGGCTACCTGGTAAAAAGGGAAATTCCAGGGCTGTACACCCAGTAAGACACCAATGGGGAAATGCCTTATCAGCGCCTGCCCATGTACAGGCTTTAAGATTTTATCAGCCAAAAATTCTTCGGCATGGTTGGCATAATAATCAAATATTTCTGCACTTAATTTTACTTCACCCTCAGCCTGGGCTGCTAATTTACCCATTTCCATTGTTATCATTGCCGCCAGGGATTTCTTTTTTTTCCTTAATATCCCGGCCACATTATGCAATATCGCTGCCCTGAATGTTTAATCGGTCTTCTTCCATGCCTCGAAAGTTTCAGCAGATTTTGTTACGGCTTTATTTACATCTTCATCCAGCATTTCTGATAATGATTTTTCCACTTTGTTTGTTGCCGGATTAATTGTTTGAATGGCCATAGTTAATGTTTAAATTGATTTTGTATGATTTTTCTGGGGTTACATTACTCCGGTTTCTGAAATTTCAAAATTATACTCAACACACCTGAGTAATTCTTTTATAAAAACGTCTGCTAATTTATGGGTTGCAACTTCATCAGTAGCATTCCCTTTTTTATCATACGCATTTTCCACGTCCGGGACAGAAAAGAAAGCTGGTATTGTCCAGGCTTTCATTTTCCATAATGTAAATTGTAATGCCAGCAATGCCTGCGAACCGCCAAAAGGCCCGGAGGAAACAGTTACAATCGCAACAGGTTTATTATTCCACTCTTGATATAAAACATCAATGGCATTTTTTAAACTTGCCGGGTAGCTGCCATTGTACTCCGGTGTTATGATAATAATTCCGTCGGATGATTTGATTTTATCTGCAAAGTCAAGAAGGTTGCGGGCTGGATTTTTTTGAGATTCCAGTTTGGTATCAAAAATCGGGAAGCTAAATATTTTTAGGTCCAGAATATCTGTCTTTGAAATGTTATTCTCCTCCAGGTACTTTTTAAAGTATAGTGCCACCCTGTGACTTTTTCTTTCGGGTCTTATACTGGATGAAATAATTGAAATGTTTGGCATGGTAATTCAATTTTAAAATAATAATACATAATGACACTTCAGCAAATTCTGAAGTGAGTTAAAGGTGCGATTATTATCAGTTCAATGAATTACACAATTAATAGAAAGAATTACATCTTTCACACATTTGACAAATGGCTACTAACTATGAATGTTATATTTTGAAACCCTGTTCGTATGAATTTGTAATTAAATCTGGCTGGCAACTTTTCCGAATGAATGATATCATTGAAATTGCTTAACTGGGTAATATTCTTACGCATTGATCAAATTATTTGCATCTGGCATTTCTGCAGGATATTTCGAACAGGGTTGATTGCTTGAATATGCTGATAAATGCAAAATGTATCACAGGCACTCCGGATTTCGTAATAATTCTTTTATTTTCAGAAAAAATCATGAACTATCCAGTGCGGAGCCACATTAAAAATGTTATGGGAATAATTAATGGTACTCAAATTAAATGATTGACAATCATTCTGCTATATTACAATACAGCGGTTTTACAAATATTGTTAAAACGTCATTTATTTAATTTGACTGAAATCCCCTTGTTGACCTTGTCTGGTCATCAAATCTTTAGTATCTTGTTCCACTGGTTGAGTAGAATATCAACAAGTAAATCTGATATCGTACAGTGAAATATGCCAATAAAACTGAACCTATCAGATTGATATGAAACTACATGAATTGTTATTTAAACCCCGTCAACTGCCTGAATGGTGGCGCAGATTTACGGATGCCAACCCAATCTTGCCAAACCTTACAGCTGTGGCATTACTCACATGGTTATGTTTCTCTCTGGCAGGTATCTTCAGTGCATCCCTAACACATGGCCATGGTAAATTTGTTGAAACCATCGGGGTTTTTTCTAAATCTGAACCTCTTGTTGAAAAAGCGATAAGCCTGAGAACGGCATACCATAATTTATTTCCAGAAGAGGCCAGGACAATCGTGAGCAATCTTTTTGCCAATATCGCTTTATACCTTGCCATACCTTTAATTTTATTGCTTGAGTTCCTGTTCCCGTTTAATCCGGCACAGCCTCTTATAAGTAAAGGACTATTGCAGGACGCAATCTGGTACATTGTATTTACACCACTCACCATACTTATTTTATTCCCGGTTGTTGAATTCCTTCATGGGCTGTTCGTCCAGCATATGGGATTTTTAGCATTTGGTAATGCCGTATTCTGGCCTCCATACCTGCAAATAATTGCTGCTATGTTGTTGGCAGAGTTTTTTCTCTGGTTCAACCATTTTGCCCGACATAAAATTCGTACGCTTTGGTTTTTTCATGCAGTTCATCATTCGCAGCGGGAGTTAAATATTTTCACAGACGACCGGGCTCATATTGTCGACCTTACCATTGGAGCACTCTTATCGTTCATTCCCTTCTTTATTTTTGATGTATCCAATTTGTATGCTGTATTGGTAATAGGGATATACAAACCCATTCACAATCGATTTTTACATGCTAACGTAAAAATCAACTTGGGCTGGCTGGGCTGGCTGGTGACTTCACCTCAATTTCACAGGGTCCATCACTCCGCAGATCCTGAACACGCAGACAAAAATTTTGGTGTCTATTTCAGCATTTATGATTATATGTTTGGAACAGCCTGCCCTTCGCGAAATATCTACCCGCAAACAGGCATTGATGATTCGAGATTCCCAAGTGAAGACAAAGTTTCTTTATCACAATTACCCAAAAACTGGCTCGCACAAACCGTTTATCCTTTTACGCAGGTGGCTGAACAAATTCAGTCCTCATTTAAACATACTGCTTCGCGTTTTCGTGTTCGTTTTCGCAGGTTCAGAAATAGTGTTTAAATGCTCAGGCAATACATTTTACCACAAGGTTTGAGACGGCTATTAATTGCAATAAAAACAATTGATTTGTAGCATAAGATTTCTTTGTAAAGAATTCCACTTAGTTCATAAAATTGTTGACAGGTTACCCCCGGCTTTGCCGAAGTGTATAGTTGTTCGTTATATTTTGCTACTTTTATTTTTCTCACCCAACCTGTACAACGAATGAATGCCCTGTTTGGAGTTTTATTTCACTTTATTGGCGGCTTTGCCTCCGGAAGTTTCTATATCCCCTATAAAAAAATCAAAGGCTGGCATTGGGAATCCTATTGGCTGATCGGCGGCCTTTTTTCATGGCTTATTGTTCCGCCATTGGCCGCCTGGTTAACCATCCCTGGTTTTTCGGATATTATCAATAACACCTCTTCGCCGATACTTGCCGCAACTTTTATTTTCGGGTTGTTATGGGGTATTGGGGGGCTGACTTACGGACTTGGTGTGAGGTACCTTGAAGTATCACTTGGCAGCAGTATCATCCTCGGTTTATGTATGGTTTTTGGCGCGCTTATTCCCGCACTCTATTATAATTTCTATCCTGTTGCAGGTAAAGACACGCTGAACAATATGATACATTCCCGCTGGGGAATGACCATTCTGATCGGCCTGCTGATCTGTATCCTGGGGATCATTATCTGCGCCCGTGCCGGAATGCGAAAAGACAAAGAACTCAAAGCTCTTGCAAAAGACCCGCACAGTGGAGAGTCAGTTGCAACAGAGTACAAATTTGCATTGGGATTTTTTGTGTCGATCCTTTCCGGCATTCTGAGCGCCTGTTTCAATTTCGGACTGGAAGCCGGTCAGGATATGGCCTCTGTTGCCAATGAAGCCTGGAAAGCAGCTAATCCCGGACAGGGTGAATTCCTTTACCGGAATAATGTCGTTTATGTTGTACTCTTATGGGGCGGACTCACCACCAACCTGATATGGTGCATCATCTTAAATTACCGGAATAAAAGTTTTGGGGATTACTCCAATGCAAAGACACCGCTGCTAAAAAACTATTTGTTTGCGGCACTGGCCGGTACTACCTGGTTCCTGCAGTTTTTCTTTTATGGCATGGGTGAAAGCAAACTCGGCAACGGCCCGAGTTCCTGGATACTCCACATGGCATTCATCATCCTTGTTGCTAACTTGTGGGGATTATTACTCAGAGAATGGAAAGGGGTGAGCAGGCGAACTATCTCGATCATTATTGCAGGTATCATCACTATAATATTATCAGTGTTACTTGTGGGCTATGGTAACAGCCTGCATGTTTCTTAATGAATACAAAAACGTATAAACATGACATCGGCAATGAAATCGTTTAATCATGTCAGTTATTTGTGGGATGAGTTAAAGGCGGCTGAAATGGCAGGGGATGAAGTGGCCCTGCTGGTCTATCGTTCAAACCTTTTGGGTGCGGATCTTCGCCTGACCAACTACGGTGGTGGAAACACTTCCTGCAAAGCAATGGCCATTGATCCGTTAACCGGTATGGAAGTGGAAGTGATGTGGGTGAAAGGAAGCGGCGGTGACCTTGGCACCATGAAGCGCAATGGACTTGCAGCTTTGTATGTAGACAGGCTCCGCAGCCTCAAAAATATTTACAAGGGAATTGAGCAGGAAGATGAAATGGTGGAACTTTTTAATTATTGCATTTTTGATTTGGCATCCAAAGCGCCTTCTATTGATACGCCGTTGCATGGCTTCCTGCCCTTTAAACATATCGACCATCTTCATCCCGATGCAGCTATTGCCATTGCTGCCGCAGAGGATTCTGAACGCATTACCCGCGAACTTTTTAACGGCAGGATCGGCTGGGTTCCTTGGCAGCGCCCGGGTTTTGACCTGGGCCTGCAACTAAAGCAATGCCTTGATGAAAATCCCGGCATCCGAGGCATCATGCTGGGCTCACATGGATTGTTTACCTGGGGCGATACGGCCTACGAATGTTATATCAATACACTGGAAGTGATCGAACAATGCGCCGAATTTATTGAGGGCCGGGTGAAAAAAAATCCTCCGGTTTTCGGCGGACAACGTATCGAGTCCTTGCCTGCGGAGATGCGTAAAGAGAAAGCAGCGCAGATCGCGCCGGTGTTGCGCGGTTTTTGTTCTTCAGATAATCGGATGATCGGGCATTTTACCGATGACCCACGTGTGCTTGAATTCATCAATTCAAACGACCTTGACCGGTTGGCGCCCATGGGCACAAGCTGCCCGGATCATTTTCTCCGGACCAAAATATCACCATTGGTATTGACCATTCCGGCAGATGAAGATCTGTCGGATGTGGAAAAAATAAAGCAACTGCTGGCACCTTTGTTTGAGGGTTATCGTGCGATGTACTCATCATATTATCAAAGCTGCAGGAAGCCCAATAGTCCGGCTATGCGTGACCGTAACCCGGTGGTCATTCTCTATCCGGGTGTGGGCATGTTCACTTTTTCCAAAGACAAACAGACGGCGCGGGTGGCAGCTGAGTTCTATATCAATGCCATTAATGTGATGCGCGGTGCGGAAGCCATTACGGCATACACATCGCTTCCGAGGCAGGAAGCTTTTGATATTGAATACTGGTTGCTGGAAGAGGCCAAACTGCAGCGGATGCCAAAGCCAAAGGCACTAAGCGGAAAGATCGCGCTTGTAACCGGAAGCGGCGGCGGCATTGGCAAAGCCATAGCCCGGAAGTTTGCGGAAGAGGGGGCTTGTGTTATCCTGAGTGACATGAATGCGGAAAGGCTTGAAGAAGCAAGGCAGGACTTTGTAAGGGATTTTGGAAATGATGTTGTGGAAGCATGCCTGGTGGATGTGACCAATGCACAAACGATTGAACAATCCTTCATTCAGTCGGCACTGCGTTTTGGCGGCATAGATATTATCGTCAACAATGCCGGCTTATCGATTTCCAAAACGATGGAGGCCCATGCGGAAGCCGATTGGGATCTGTTGTATGATGTGCTGGTAAAAGGTCAGTTCCTTGTTACACAGAAGGCGCTGTCCGTGCTGCGCAAACAGGGGCTGGGTGGTGATGTCCTGAATATTGTGAGTAAGAATGCGCTCGTAAGCGGCCCCAATAATGCCGGCTATGGTTCAGCAAAAGCGGCACAGCTTCATTTATCGCGACTCAATGCCGCCGAGCTGGGTAAAGATAAGATCCGCGTGAATGTGGTAAATCCGGATGCCGTCATTGCCGGCAGCAATATCTGGAGTGGGGGATGGGCCGAGGGCCGCGCAAAGGCATACGGTATTGAAGTGAAGGACCTTCCCGGATACTATGCAAGCCGGACATTGCTGAACGAGATCATCCTGCCGGAAGATATTGCCAACGCATGCTTTGCCTATGTGGGCGGACTGTTGAATAAATCAACGGGCAATATCATCAATGTGGATGGCGGCGTAGCGGCGTCTTTTGTAAGGTAGTAACTTCCCGCATGATTGTATTTTTCAACGCTTTTACAGGCGAGATCAAGATTTCTGATTTATGCTTTTTGATGAATTATACAATTTCAGCTTTTGTGTTAGCTTGCTGTCAGTTCTTTTTAAAAGGTCTTTTTCCAGACCTGCATTCAACGCATCCCTGTAGCTAAGTGCCACTTAGCCGGAATCAGATAATATTACTTATCTGGTCTGTTTTATTTCTGCATTATTGTGCTGTTATTAAGAAAATCCGTTTAGCTTTTGTTCACTTTCTTTATATTGCAAAAAACGAGATCTTCCAGGAATGCCACAATGTTTGATTCATTCATGCTGTTGTTAAAATCAGTAAGTGAAGGCAGGTTGTCCTTAAAAAACTTCTGCAGATGGGCCATCTCAATAAGTGTGCTGCTGAGCGACCGGGGATATTTTAATTCGGGATTGCATTCAAGCATTATTCCGCCAATACGGGCACATAGGTCTTTATATGGTTTGAAGAGATGTTGTTTATTGTCTTCTGTTACATGTTTGGTTAAGTAAGCTTTTGCACCCTGTTCCACAACAATCTGGTGTAGCAGACTTTCATTGATAAAACTAATGGAATGGTCGTCTTTTAAGGGCGAGGCCAATAAGCGGATAATTTTTTTGAGTTTTGCCTCAGGCTTGCGGATATTATTTGTAATATAACTGATCTGGTAATCCAGCCAGTTCCAGTACCAGGCTACTAAATATACAAGTAATCGGTGCTTATTTTCGAAGTAGCGATAAACGCCGGCCTCGGTTATTTCAGCAGCATCTGCTAATTTTTTAAAAGTAAAACCCTCAAAACCCTTTTCGTGAATAAGCAGGATACTGTGATAAAGTATTTTCTTTCCTAATTCTGTTTCCTGTGGATCTCTCAGAAACAAGTTCGCGTTCATTCTTATCTGAAAATTCATTTCCATTACAATATCATTTTTTGTTAGCAGAAAGTTAATTCAGCCATAAATCCTCCTTTTGACCAAAACATTCAAATTGGATATTAGTTCAAAGTAAGACTATATGTAAAAATAGTAATACTATCATAAATCATAGTTAAATATGACTTTCGTCATTTGATTAGACACATTTTTAAGTCAAATTTATATTGTACAAAATCAAAGGTTTATGGTACAATTTATTCTGGTTCCTACCGATTTTTCTGCTAATGCCATGAAGGCGGCCCTGTATGCTGCTTCTATAGCGGGAAAAAGCGGAGCAAGGGTATACCTGTTGCATGTGGTAGAGCCAATAACAGACAGTATCGGGCGGCCATTTCCAATGCATGAAAAGTTAATGGAAGAAATTGTAGATAACAGGATCAAAGAAATGAAAGTCTTTCGGGACGATATGGACACTGCAGTTCCAGGCTTAAAAACAGAAGCAGAGATAATTAAGGGAAGCACAATTACGTCTATTCTCGAATTTGCCGAAGGGCATAAAATTGACCTGATTGTAATGGGCACAAAAGGCGCAGCCGGGGTAAAAGAAATTTTTATGGGCAGTATGACTGCCGGAATTATTGGCCGCACAAAAATACCTGTATTGGCCGTGCCGGATGAATACCAGGCCCAAGTGCCAGAGGGAATCCTGTTTGCCACCAATCGCTTTGAGGAAAATTCAGATTGGCTGAATATACTTGTTGATATGGCTGAATTATTTTCAGCAACCATTCATGTTTCAGTATTTGTAGATACAGATTTGACTGATGCCGGTGATTATATACACAATATGCGACAATTGGAACAGTATATGATTTATCTGAAAAAAACATTTCCCGACATTTCCTTTAAGGGGGAATTTCTAAGCGGAAGAGAATTTGAAGAAACAATAAATAGATATAATGAAAAAAATAAAGTGGACATGATTGTACTGATGACCTATCCAAAAAGTTTGTGGGAAAAACTGCTGAAGAAAAGTGTTACAAAGAAGATGGCTTTTCATTCTAAAATCCCGGTACTGGCAATCCCGGCGAAGTAATAATTTATTTGATTGTAGTATTGGGTGATCCAATTTTCTTGCTTTAGATGCTTTGAAATTCATGAGTAAGCAACTCGAATTTCCACTTCACATCGAAGAAATGTTACCGGGTGAGAATAGGGAAATTATCATGGGAAACAATGTTCAATTATATATTCTTATGTTAAGGCTGGCTTTATTGGATATTTGAATTTTCGAAAATTACATCAGGGATAACATGCAGAATCAATATGAGCAGATTGAGTTCAAATTGATGACTGGAAATCGATCCTTAGCCTTATTTTTTTATTTGTTCAGGCAAAATTATTGTTTCGCGGCATTCAGTGTTATAGCATCATCAGAATTTCTCATTAAAAGCCAAAAAGTTAATCGAAAGACTTGTTAAAATCACAAGATATGCCAGTAATTCATTAATCATTTCTAAAATGTGATTATCCATGAAAAAGTTTTTAGCGGTTTTTGATGGATTTAATATGTCGAAAAGTACATTGGACTATGCCATACAGCTGACACAGGCCGCCAATGCTCACCTGGTGGGTGTATTTCTGGATGAATTTATTTACAGGAGTTACAATGTGATAAAAACCATGAAGACGTATGAAAAGTATGAGGAGAAGTTAAAGGAATTGGATATAAAGGATAAAGAGAAAAGAGATGCATCGGTACAGCATTTTCAAAAAGCTTGCAGTAAATCCGGCATCCCCTTTTCGGTTCATCGGGACAAAGGGTTTGCCCTCAATGAATTGAAACGGGAAAGTATGTTTGCCGATCTGATGGTGATTAATGAATTTGAATCCTTCAGCATATACAGGCAGGAATTACCAACACGGTTTATGAAAGATTTACTGGGGGATGTACAATGCCCCGTGCTGGTAGTACCCAACAAGTTTAGAACAGGTGATAAAATAGTGTTACTGTATGATGGGGGGCCTTCGTCTTTGCATGCAATAAAAATGTTCAGCTACATTTTTGGCAGTTTTATGGATGTGCCTGTTGAAGTATTTACAGTTAAAGTTAATAATCAGGAAAAATCTCGGGTGCCTGATAAAAAATTGATGAAAGAGTACATTAAAAGACACTTTCCAAACGCTGTTTACACAGTTTTACAGGGAATTCCTAAAGAACAGATTGTAGGCAACCTGAGGAATCATAAAGAAAATGAATTGGTAGTGCTTGGCGCCTATCGCCGAAGTGAGTTTAGCCGTTTCTTTAAAGCCAGTATGGCCGATATGCTGATGAAAGAAGTGGATACGCCATTATTTATTGCTCATAATAAGTAGCAAGCATTATGAACCTTTAAAATTATTGCAATGCCGGCTCTTCAAACAAGATTAAATGCAAATCAGCTGCAGGTTGTTTATAACGATGGGTATAATCATTTGTTATTAAAACCATCTGTATATAAGCCCGGCATGCCAATGAGTGAGAGAAAAATTAGGATAAGGAAAACATCTGAAATCCGCACGGAAATTTCATCCATGGGATTAGTAGTTCCTTTTCAACCGAGCATATGGGATGATAAAACCTCTGTTGAGATGTGGAGTAATTTGCTGTGTATGGTAAAAATAGAAATGGAATTAAAGTATACTAAAGAATGCACAGATATAATTATAGCACGGCTTCAAAAATTATTTTCAAAGTTAAATTTTAATACACATCGAAAAGGCTTGGCCGTAGTACTAAGGCCAGCAGATGAAAAAATTATTTATCTAAATGTTCCCGTAAAGCCAGTGCTGTTTTTCGGCGGCTCGATATCTGTGCTTGATATTGCGGCAAACATTCAGCAGGACCCGGATTTCTACTATTTGGTTTTACACAAAGACTATACAAGCCTGTATGATCATAGCAGCAAACAGTTTCGCAAGGTATATGAACAGAACAATAAAACATGCAAAGTCAATTTGTTTAAAAAAATATCTGATGTAATTGAATTGCTAAATGGTAAAAATGAAAAACCATTGTTTATTACGGGCAGCCCTAACCTTGTTGAACAATTTTGTAATAGTGAATACTATAGTAAAAAATATATTCCATTACTATACCATAAGGCCCCATTCAGTATTGAAATCATTCATTCCCTGGTAAACGAGATAATCGGCCGTTGGGACTACTGGAGATCAAAATATGTTAAAGGAGTTGTAGTGCTTGCTCAAGAAACAAACGGAATCATTTCTTCTAAGGAAGCTGTTTTTCGGGCTTTACAAGCAGGCGCAGACGGTTTCCTGCTGATGGATAAACGTTTGAAGCGGGAACTGCAAAAATCAACTGAACGGGATGATTCTTCTCAAAATATAGATGATTATTTAAACCAAATTGAAAAATTCCTGGCAAGAGGTAACCGTATGGAAATTGCTGATTCGCTGAAAAATATGGGAGGTATTGCATTGCTCAGTAATAAATCAACCTGCATTTCAGGGGTGCACATATTTAAAAAGAGGCAAGAATTATCCGCACGGGGAGAACTTTATTAAATAAGATATTCAATTATAAAGGATAATTAAGATAAAAATATGAAAAGAAGTATACAACTCATCAGTATAAATGGAATATCAATTAAAATGCACTGGACATTTTTAATTTTACTGGTTTGGGTAATTGCCGCCAATGCCGCTGATGGTTTGACTTTTGATAAAATAGTCTGGTCATTGGTTTTTATCGCGCTGATATTTCTGAGTGTATTGATTCATGAAATAGTACACTTCTTAACAGCAAAGCGTTTCGATGTCTACAGCAACGAAATAACATTATTGCCTGTTGGTGGTATATCCTCCTATGAGAACTTTCCCAAAAGTTTTAAAGAGGAATTGCTGATTAGCCTGTCAGGGCCTTTTGCTAATCTTGCCATAGCAGGAATATTGCTGCCATTTATTCAAACCAACATACCTATATGGAATATTGCAAGTCATTTTGATATCATTCATGAAAATGATGTACTCTATAAGCTCCATTTGGTAAATGCCGGACTTTTTGTAATTAATCTGATACCAGCATTTCCATTAGATGGCGGTCGGATCCTAAGGGTTATACTTGGATTAAAGATGAATTATTTCAAAGCTACCGGCATTGTTATAGTCATAGGGAAAGTTCTTGCTGCAGCATTTTTTGTAGCAGGTATCATTTATCTCAATTTGCTTTTACTGGTAATATGCCTGCTGATTTTTGCAGCCTTTCAAACGGAAGAATATGTACTGCATTTGCGTTCGTTGATTAAGGGTATAAAATTTGACGAAGTTTTGGCAAATGATTACCAAAGACTGCAGGCGAATAGCACCGTAAAAGAGGCCATGAATACCCTTATGAATAACCATGCAAAACATTTTTTGATAATTGAAGGGGGCAAGCCCATCGGCACTATCCACCGTATGAGAATTATTAATGAAATCGCAGAAAAAAACTATACACGGGAGGTAAAAAGCCTGATGAAAAAAAATTTAGTTTATTTCAATGCGGAAGATGATGTTGAGAAAGGTTTCAAAACGCTGGTTGCTTTTCCATACAGGTATTATCCGGTTATGCAGAATGGCGTTTTCGCAGGCGTCACAAGCCTTATGTGCATATTGGAATACCTGATGCTTCACCAGCTGGCTCCCAAAGAACATGAACGTTTAAAAGCATTGCTTAAAAAGGTTTAACATATGGCAATCTTCAAATATTTAAAAGCATACAAATGAAAAAAATATTGGTACCAACCGATTTTTCAGCATGCGCTAATAATGCAGTTGACTTTGCTGTTCAGACTGCCAAATATCTTCCGGTGGAAGTAACCTTATTTCATTCTTTTGAGCTGAAGGGTAATGTATATACAGATTATATGGGGGTTAATAAAGAATTTAACCAGGCTCTGCTGGATGAAGTACATAGAAATTTAGCAGATATGAAAAGAGTAATTGAAGAAACCGACGGTGTAATTGTCAACACTTTTGTTGCAGTAACGCCACTTGTTGAAGCAGTTAAGATAGCTATTGAAGAAAAGGATATTGACCTGGTTGTAATGGGCACATTAGGTGCAACCGGATTAAAAGAAAAACTTTGGGGTAGTACAACCGCTGCGCTGATTGGCAAAACACAAGTGCCGGTTTTGGTTATACCTTATGATTTTGAGTGGAAAAAACCGAAGAAAGTTTTACTTGCTTCCAATCATTTTGAAAGAGACCCTGCCATACTCAATTCCCTTTTTGAAATGATTGATTTGTATATGGCGCAGCTTAGTATTGCCGTTTTTACTGATGAGGATGATGATAAAGCAGTTACTTTCATGGATCATACCCATAATATCAGGCAATATGAAAAGATGCTGAAAATGCAGTATAAGGAAGAAACATTATCTGCCTCACATCTTTATGGTACTGATTTTGAAGAAACACTGCAATGGCATATTAAGGAGAACAATATAGACATTTTGGTTATGATAACTTATCTGAAAGACAAAGGTTTTTGGGACAGGTTATTTCATCCCAGTATGACAAAACGAATGAGTTATCATACTACTATTCCTTTACTTGTCATCCCGGCGAAATAATTTCATTTGATAAATATAGCAGGCATATATGATAATTTAAACCAGCAATATGAAACGAATATTAGTCCCCACTGACTTCTCGCCTACAGCTGAAAAGGCATTTCGCTTTGCTTTGGATATTGCATCCAAAACAAAGGGTACAGTTATTCTTTATCATATTTACGTGCCGGAGAGAATTAAATCTACTGGTACATACAGCAAGCAAAGGATAGATAATGCCCAACTTGAAGCTAATGTTCTAAAACGTCTTCAGCGGTTACGGAGAAAAGTATTAGGAGATTCTTTGGATGTTCCCGTTTCCACTATTGTAGGACGTTCGCCGCTGATTGATAACATTCTTGGTTTTGCTGAGAATAACCACATAGACCTGATAGTTATGGGGACGCAGGGTGCCAGTGGTTTTAAAAAAACGATTATAGGTACTGTTGCTGCACGGGTTGTTGAAAAATCTGATTTTCCGGTATTGATGATTCCTGCAAAATATGAAATCAATGAATTGAAACAGTTTGTTTTTGCAACTAACTATCGGGCATCAGACAAACAGGCTTTGACATTGGTGAATACAATCGCTAAGCTTTTTGAAGCTGAAGTTATTGTCGTTCATTTTGCAAATGCTTACCATTCTGAGTTGGATAAAGTCAAAGTAAGAGACGAATTTAACAGTTATGCTTCTGCCCTGCAAAGAGAATTTAATGAGTCAAAAATCAAATTTCACCTGCTGGAAACAACTTCTGTTGTAGAAACAATGGAAACACTGGACGGCAATTTTCCTTATGATGTTATGGCAATGGTGAGGAGGAACAAAACATTTCTTGAAAAGTTCTTTGTTAAAAGTTTCACACAGAATATGGTGTATTTAACAAAGAAACCATTGCTGATAATACCCGACCCTGCATAATTGAATTGATAGCGAAAAATCAAAAAGTTATTAAAATGACTGAATATATCCTTCCCTTTAATAAAATCAATCTGACGCACCTCCCCGAAGTAGGTGGTAAAAATGCATCACTGGGAGAAATGTATAATAAGCTGCATTTTTTAGGGGTTGAAATACCCGATGGTTTTGCCATAACGGTAAAATGTTATCATGCATTTCTTTCTCACAATAAATTGTCAGAAACTCTCCGGCAATTACTGGATAGGATTGACAGTAAATCGCTTCTTACACTTCCGGAAGTGGCGTTGCAATGCAGGACTCTCGTAAAAAATGCGGATTTTCCTGATGATGTAAAGTCTGAAATCCTGCAATCATACCGTAGATTGTCTGGAATCCACAACAATATTTCCGTAGCGGTACGCAGCAGCGCTACTGCGGAAGATTTGCCAACAGCAAGTTTTGCCGGACAGCATGATTCATTTCTTAATATTCAGGGCGAAGAAAAATTATTGAAAGCCGTACACAACTGTTATGTATCGTTATTTAATGACAGGGCAATTAAATACCGAATTGATAACAACTTTGATCATATGACTGTTGGTTTATCGGTCGGAGTCCAACTCATGGTGCGTTCTGACGAAGGTTGTGCCGGAGTAATTTTTACGATCGATCCGGAAAGCGGATTTAATAACGCCATTTATATCACCGGTGCATGGGGCTTAGGGGAAAATGTGGTGCAAGGTGCTGTAAATCCCGATGAATTCTGGGTGTTCAAGCCCACGCTGGAGCAGGGGAAAGATGCTATCATCAGTCGTAGGAAAGGAGAAAAAGAACATACGATGGTGTATGATGAAAAGTATGAATCTGGAAAACCGGTCAAGAACGTTGACACACCTTTATATAAACGTTCCTTATTCATTTTATCTGATGCTGAAGTGCTTCAATTAGCTAAATGGAGTTATGAAATTGAAAAACATTACGGTAGAGCAATGGATATTGAATGGGGCAAAGATGGAATCAATAATAAAATATACATTTTACAGGCAAGGCCGGAAACCGTTCATTCAAAGAAAGAGCATGGAAAAGTATATACGTATAAATTAAAAGAAAAAGGCAAGGTTCTTTGCAAAGGGAAAGCGGTGGGTAAAAAAATCATCAGTGGCCGTGCCTGCATTATTCATTCACTAACCGAAGCACATAAATTGAGACATGGCGATATATTGGTTGCGGACATCACTAACCCTGATTGGAATTCTCTTTTAAGAAAAGCGGTAAGTATTGTAACCAACAAAGGAGGCCGTACAAGTCATGCATCCATTGTGGCCCGCGAATTGGGTATTGCAGCTATAGTAGGTACAACTAATGCGACACAAGTTATAAATGACGGGCAAATGATTACAGTAGCCAACATCGAAGGGGATGACGGGTTTGTGCTTGATGGCGATGTGCCTTTTGATGTGCTGACCACTGATTTATCAAAAGTACCAAAGGTGAAAACCACTCCTTTGTTTATATTGGCAGATCCCGACAGGGCTTTTGAATTGTCGCACTATCCTGCAAAAGGCGTCGGTTTATTGCGGATGGAATTTATTATCAACAACAGTATTCTCATTCATCCTATGGCTTTGGTACAATTTGACATATTGCCGGAAAGCCCGGTTAAAAATACCATTGCACAAATGACAGCGGGATATAATAGTAAAAGTGAATATTTTGTTCATCGGCTGGCTGAATCTATTGCAAAAGTAGCTGCTGCTTTTTATCCTAATCAAGTGATTTTGAGGATGAGTGATTTTAAAACAAATGAATATGCTTCACTCATTGGCGGGCAATATTATGAGCCGAAAGAAGAAAATCCAATGATAGGTTTCCGTGGAGCATCACGCTATTATGACCAGCGTTATTTACCAGGTTTTGGTTTGGAATGTGAGGCCGTGCTGAAAGTGAGAAATGACATGGGGCTTACTAATGTAAAAGTGATGATTCCTTTTTGTCGCACCATTAAGGAAGCTAAAAATGTTTTACAAACAATGGAATCTTTCGGGTTGAAACGAGGGGAAAACGGTTTAGAAGTGTATGTAATGATTGAGATTCCCAGTAATGTGATATTGGCAGATAAGTTTGCTGCATTATTCGATGGTTTTTCCATTGGCTCCAATGACCTCACCCAGTTAACCCTGGGACTTGACCGGGATTCGGAAATAGTGAGTCATTTGTTTGATGAAAATGATGAAGCGGTAACAACCATGATTGCCCAGGCTATTATTGCGGCCAAAAAAGCAAACATAAAAATCGGTTTATGTGGTCAGGCACCCAGTGATTTTCCAGAGTTCTCCCAATTCCTGGTAGAACAGGGCATTGATTCAATTTCTTTTACTCCTGATGCATTGGTAAATGGGATTGAAAATATTTCGAAAGCGGAACTTGCCATGAGTGGTTCAGCATAATATTTCTTAACAGTGTTTTTTAAAAGGAGGCATATATGGATTATTTAATGCAATTAAACAATGTATTCACTTACATCATTCTATCTGTATTTCTGATATTTTTTCTCGGCGTAAGGATAGTAAGGCCCACCCAGCGGGGTTTGATAGAACGACTTGGGAAATACAGGAAGTTTGCCTCGCCAGGGTTTCACTGGATTATCCCGGTAATCGACAGGATGTTTTTTGTTAATATTACCGAACAGATGGTGGATGCTGAGCCACAGGAAATTATTACCAATGATAACCTGAATGCAAGTGTGGATGCCGTAGTTTATTTTAAAGTATTGGAAGAGGAAGAAAATGTAAAAAGTTCCCAATACCATGTGAATGATTATAAATTGCAAATTGTGAGTCTTGCCCGGACTACCCTTCGTAATATTATAGGGACACTCACTCTGAGGTCTGCAAATAGCGAACGGAATAAAATAAATTCGGAATTTCACCGTACGCTGTCTGATGAAACAAGAAACTGGGGTATCACAATAGTACGAACTGAACTGAAACAAATAGACCCGCCAAGGGATGTACAGGAAACTATGAATAAGGTGGTAAAAGCAGAAAATGAAAAAATTGCCGCTGTTGACTTTGCCACTGCTACAGAAACTTCGGCTGACGGCATAAAAAGGGCAAAAATTAAAGAAGCGGAAGGTACAAAGCAATCAAAAATATTACATGCTGAAGGAGAAGCAGAAGCCATAAAATTAGTAAACGAAGCTGCCGATAAATACTTTACAGGGAATGCCCAATTATTAAAGAGATTGGAAACCGTAGAAGCTTCACTCAAGTCAAATGCAAAAATTGTTGTGCCCACCGGAACTGAAATCGTAAATGTTATTGGAGAAATGGCTGGGGTGATGCCTTTAAAGTAAAAACAAATACAGGATCACTTTCAAATACTTCTGCCACATGCTGCAGTTCCCAGACGCTTGCCCATGGTGGAGCAGGCAAACCATGGTTGTCATCCAGGAATGGCCCATCTCTATCTGCCTTAAACCGCAAAGCACCCATTCTCGTTTCATCATATACCCCAAGTAAAAAATCAATTTCATATAAAACAGGTGCAGGCCTGCCTGCTTCTTTCGCCAGTTCTGCTGCGCGACGTTGCATTAAAGTCCGTCCCCAGGTATCAGGCATTGAATCCATAAACACCCCAAAATTCTCTTTGCCATTTGGGTATTGCGGCCCGGTAAACCAGGCAATATCAGGATCCAGTAAAAGTTGTTCTTTGGAATTTATCCAGTCAGCATCATACGTAAAACAAAATGCCTTTTCCCCTTTGCCTGTTGAGCACTCAGGATTCCAATGCTTTGGCGTTCGGTCATACCTAACCAATGGGCATAAACGTTTATATCTGTTTTGTCAGACGCCATTTTTATTTATTGCCAATTAGATTCAGTTCTTGTAATTTTCTCCCGTACACATCATCCGCCGCCAGTTTCAAAAAACATCCTGCAGTCACTGGACACGGAATGTATTAAAGTACGCAGCTAAAGAAACAGTTCCGTTACCCTTTTCAATTTTGTATAAAGTTGTACGATCATTTCCTGCCCGCTCTGCTACCTGCAGCGTCGTTAATTTCCTTCGTTTTCTGGCCAGCCGGATGTTTTCCCCTAGCTGCTCCAGGATTTTCTGGTGCCTTGGAAACAGTAGTTGTTTTTACTCTTCATGTTAGAATGTTGTTTATTATCAACAAAAAAAATAAATTAGTGGATAATATACAGCAAAATATGATTTTACTGTTTTATACGCTTGCTTCCTGAAATTCCATATGGTGTTACTATAGCTGGTAAAGTAAGCGGGTTTAATGCCAATGACAATTGGGGTAATCCTGCACTTTCGTCATCTGTCTCTGGTGGTTGAAACTGGTGATTGATATTAAGAAGAGCAACAAGTAAAAGAATGCTCCCGCCTTATAAAAAGAGGATCGGAACGGGCATACCATATTTGCTCAAAATTTTCCTCCTAAAAAGGCCGCTAATACAAGTGCGCCAATCGAAAATAGTATTGCACGTACAGCAATCTTTCGGGCAAGCACCGTATCCGCGTTCTTCGTGATTTTTACAAAAGGGCAAAGAATCTTAAATGGTCCGGGCATCAGGAAGGAAGGGCGAAAATTTGTGAATTGTTCAGCATGGGTTGTTTGATTTTAGGATACCAACAATAGGAAACTGAGCGCAATTCCCAATAAGATAACAAGAAATGATGCCATAGCACCCGGAGGAAGCAATAGGGGTTTACCACCTTTAATTTTGACAAGGGTGCGTGATCGCTTTAAAAAAAACCAGGTAGTGTAGATGATCAATAATGTACCGGCAATGGAAAGTGAAAGCCCTGCAATATGTGCATTTTGAACCAGTGCAGTTCCTTTTTCGATCCGGTCCCTATGCATTAGTTCAATTCCTTTGTCCAATGCGATACCACTACCCAGAAAAGCGAGCGTGGTTCTCACCCATGCCAGTTGTGTTCGTTCCAGTGCCAGCTCAGTTCGTTCGTAGGCAAGAACAGTTCGCTCCATTGCAAGTTTGGTCGCATCGGGTTTTACAACATCTGATTGATCTGTCATAACGGCAATTTTATTTGTCTTATTTGAGCTTTTCTGAAGAACCCTATAAGGATCAGCGCCCTTCCATTTCTGCCTCCAAATACCTGCTCAACAATTTACGTAAAAACACCCAGAGGCCAAGTATGCAACATTAGAGTTGACTGCGTAATTTCCAAAGGCGGGCGGTTCAATATGCAGGGTCGGGTTTAGAGGGGTGAGTGATGAAAAGACAGACCTGGAGAACAAAAATAGTCTGTTAACCTGTCCTTAAGGGAGATAAAAAAGAAAAACGCCCGTAAAAAGGGCGTTTATACATTTTCAGTTGCGGACCGGACGGGACTCCATCCTTGTCTATAAAAGATTAAATATCAATAACTTAAATCCCTGGTAGTTGATTAGGTCACCTATTAGTTCACCGCTACCTTACAAATATCCTCTTCTTAAATGTAAAAATAGTACACTAGGATTTAAATGCTAATTTATCGTGCTAATAATTTTAAAAAATTTATCTCGATTGGTATCTGCTCTGCAATACTTCATGTATGACTCCTATTTTCTATCCTGGGTTAATTTAAGACCGATTACCGGATTAAAATTAAATCTGTGTATAAGTGTATAAAATTATGATAGGGGGTACTATCGGGGTTTTTACATCGGGGGGGGATATGTTGGGGTGCGTCTGATTTAACGCATACATAAAGATTTTCTAAGCCGCATCTTTTGGTGGTTTTCTATGAGCGATTTTGTTCCTTGTTATGAATTCAATTATTATACTAAACTATTTGCCAATTGCTTAATAAAGTGAAATCAATGCCTAATTAAGTGGTCACCTATTGGCAAATTATTTGTCGAGTTTTTCAATTTTCTTGGCAGTAGAATATTAATGCTTAAGTCACTACAAAAAACATCTTGTTATCTTTCATGTTTTTCATAGTCTATCAAAAATCTCTTAATTTCCTGTGCTTTCAAAGTTGTCTCTGGATAGTAGATTGTTTTGATAGAAAATTTATATGACTCTTTACCAATGTTTACAAAGTCATTTTTGACCTTTTCAACTATTGAGAGTTCAAATTTGCCTTTTAAAGTAAAATCTTCCTCGTTAGAATGAATTTTAAAGGAAGGTTCTTTTGAATCGATGTCAATTTCTAAGAAAGTTCCAATAATTTCTTCAACATCTTCAATAATTGCTAATGTTTCATCAAGCACCATTTTTGCTTTTTCTGCTTTGCCTTTATCCAAAGTACTTGTAAATATTTGTTTAGTTATCGGATTTGCGTATGCAGTGTGGAGGTTTGCATTATTTTCGATTACTGCTTTTATAATTATTGCGTACTCCTTAATATACTTTTCATTTTTAGTCTTGGAAATTATTTGTTGAAAATCTTCCTTTTCTTGAGCATTTAACAATTGGATTAAAGTTTCCAAAACTGCTGTTTCTTTTTCAAGAAAAATGTCCTGCGAATAGTTTAATTCAATAGTTATACCGAGTGAAGATTGCCGAATGTTTGAGAAAGCTAAAAATTTGTCAGCATTTCTACTATCAAAACCCATCATTATTTTAATTATTTCTACAATAGGGGTCAAAACTTTAAATAAAGCGTATGGCTTTATATTATTAATGAGATTTTGACTTTGTAAATAAAAGTCCAATACTAATTTATGTTTTCTTTCAGCGTAACTTAATAATTCACTATTGTCAAGTAGGACTTCGCTAAATGAATAGTCAATATCAATTTGATATTCTTTTGAAATTGGATTTATTTCAGAAAAAATATTGGAAGGAATTATGTAAGAGCTTAGAGGTTCACCTGTTTGTAGAGAAAACTGTGCTACATAAATGTGATTATTTTCTGGTAAGGAAAATGCTTCTTGTAGTGTAATTTCTTTATCTATAATTGCACCAAGTCTTTCTTTACTTACTTGTAGATAAATTCTTTGCTCATCCGTGCCATTACTTTTGACTAAATAGCTCAAATAATTATTACCAATAACATCTTTTTCAAGAAGAAGTATTGGTATTTCCTTAAAATCAAAAGCTTCTATTACCCTTAGATTTAAAGGGAATTCCACAAGTTTATATTTGGGATCAATTGTCATTTATTGCTGATATAAAGGAAGGATTGAAATTTTTAAAGTCCCAAGAGGAATAAAACCAAGAACTATAATGACCAGTTTTTTGCTTAAATTGATTTTTTCCGTGAATTTCTAAAACAGTAAATTGTCCTATATGGCTTCCTAAATTGTTGCCTCTGTCAAAAGCGTCTTTCCAGGCAGTCTTTGCATTTTGTATGCTGTTATAAAAAGATATTGCATAAGCACTACAAAGAGTTTTGTAACGTGGATTGTTCATATAAATTCTTGCATATGGTTTGAAATCATCTTCTGTAGGTGTTGCATCTTTAAGTATGCGATATACCTCCATTGTAGATTCTGTTGCAGCAGACGGAGGGCAATTGCTTGGTAATTTTTCTTTCCACATAATTTATCAGTAACGGTTAGTTGAAAAAGTCTTTTTTATTTTTGGAAACTTGGTGATGAAGGGAAAAAGTACAAAATTATTTATTCAGTATAAAGTTCAATTATATTGTAAAGATCAAAGTTATAACAAAAGCAGCCATTTTGCCAAATCTGAAGATTCTGGACCATATTGACCTCCAATTCCATTTCATGATGCTTCCTGATTTTGAGATATTGACCCCTCTTTCGAAATTATTTCATATACAATCATTATGCTAAGATTCCGCCGAATGGATACTGTAAAAACACAATAAAAAATAATAACGTCAATGATAGTATGCGATAGTTTGTATGAATATGAAATCAATTTCTAAGTTTAGCTAAGGCTTAATTAATGCAATTTATACCACCTCTATACGCTTCGACTTATAAATTAATTTGTTATTTAGAAATATAGTCATGTATTGGCATGTGTTTAGACTCATGTTTTAAGTAGGGAGTTTTTGGGTTGTCTATACTGGAAATTCTAATACTATTTATTGTCATTAATTTAAATTGTTGTAATTCCCAATGAGCCGACATATGAGTAACCCTTCTTTTAATTATCATTTGAATTTTAAAATTTTTCCATAAATAATCTTATTCTATTTCGTTTTTAAATAATTCTGGAATGACTATATCATCAATTGGCGGTTTTTCATAAAAATTATGCTTGTCAAAATACTTAGTTAGAAACAGCGAAAATGGAATCATATTGGACATTCTCTCTTTTTTGTATTGCTCGAATACTTCAGATGAATCTGACTTATAACTTGTATATATGTGCGTATATTCATGGTAAAGTTTGAGCATTTTGTGCAATGGCATGTTCAAGGCTAATCCTTTTTGATGGAATATAAGCGAATCAATATTTACAACAGCAATAGGCTTAACACGGTTAATAAACAAACCCTCATCTCCAAGAATATTTAGCTCAAATTGAAACCAATTATTTATAAGGTCATTGAAACCAGGTGTATCATATTGATGATCATGTGTAATGAGAACTGGATAAATAAAAATATCTTTATAGTAATATGCAGTATCAGATGTAAAGTCTTTTTTAAGTATTCGTTTGATATTGTTTATAAGTTGTAATACAGCACCTGGTTTCCTCTTCCCGTTGGATTTAACTTCACAATATAATGTCTTACCGATTTCCTCTTCATAGACGTCGAAATCAAATGTCCCTTTTTTATCTGCCCGGATTAAGAAATCCTTTGATTCGAGCAAGATTACATCCTTCCCTTTTCTTAAATAATAATCAGGTGAACCAACCATACCCGATTCATCTAATTGTTTACCATTAAATCGGATGCACTTTGTTGGGTAAATAATATCCATCATTTTGTAAACTAAAAATTGCTCAGAAAATTGGTGACCATATATCCCCTTTAAATCTGGAACTTTAACGTCATTTGGAAGTGTAGTATTTATATCTCGAAGAAAAAAGTAAACTCCTTTAAATATCTTCTCGACTACGAATAGATTGAATATTATCCGATATACTCCATCCTGAATTTTATAAAATGGTTTAGCTCTCAAACTTATAAAATCATTTTCATCTAACTTTTCATCTACTGTAACAATTAGCTTTTCAACAAAATCACACCCAACCTTAAATTTTTCACCTGCCTTAATTAGTATATCTGTATGTGCTTCATTTTCGCTATTTATAAAGGATGTTGTTAATGGTATGAGACTTTTTAGATAATCTTGCCAGGTTGTTGAATTAAAGTTGTCAAGGAATGCTTTTAAAAGGGGTTTAGTTAAGTTGGTTTTCTCCAAAAATTGAAAAAGATATCACTAGCGTTTTGATGTTATAAATATAAGTTCTTTGAAAGTCTTGTCAGTATTGGGTTTCAGCGGTTTTAGGGCCTAACACGATTTGAAAAGTTTAAGGTTTTTGCTTAATATAACACCTTGATAATCAATTAATATG